>CAZEAM010000001.1:0-2626 GCA_964510285.1 uncultured Frankiaceae bacterium
TGACGGCGGATCACCTTGCACTTGTCACACATCTTCTTGACGCTCGGCTTGACCTTCACGGTCGTTCTCCTACTTGTAGCGGTAGACGATTCGACCGCGTGACAGGTCGTACGGCGACAGCTCGACCACGACCCGGTCTTCGGGGAGGATCCGAATGTAGTGCTGGCGCATCTTGCCCGAGATGTGGGCCAAGACCCGGTGCCCGTTGGCAAGCTCGACGCGGAACATGGCGTTCGGCAACGGCTCGACCACGCGCCCCTCGATCTCGATGGCGCCTTCCTTCTTCGGCATGTCCTCCGCAAATCCCAGATTGAGTGATTGAGCAGCCCGGGAAGCCCCAGGCCAACGAAAGAGTCTACGTGAGCGTGTCGCGCCGTACAAACCGTTCCGGCGAGCCCGCCCTTTTGGGCGTCTCAGACCCCCTTGAGACGCCCTCAACGGCGGACTCGACCTCAGGCCCGTACCGGGTTAGACCGCCGCGGGAGCCCCGGTGATTGCCGCGATGCGCTCCCGGCCGCCGTCCAGGGCGGTCAGCACCCAGGGGCCTTCCTCGTCGATCGTGAACGAGTGCTCGAAGTGCGCCGAGCGCGATCCGTCGGCGGTGACGACCGTCCAGCCGTCGTCGAGCACCTTGGTCATCCGGCTGCCGAGGTTGACCATCGGCTCCACCGCGAGCGCCAGACCCTCGACCAGCTCCGGGCCCTTGCCCATCCGCGGACCGACGTAGTTGTGCACCTGCGGGTCCTGGTGCATCTCGGTGCCGATGCCGTGCCCGACGTACTCCTCGACGATCCCCCAGCTGCCGCCGAGCGGGTGCGGCTGGGAGCGGATGTAGGTCTCGATCGCCCGGGAGATGTCGATCAGCCGGCCGCCGAGCCGGGCCGCGGCCATGCCGTGCCAGAGGGACTCCTCGGTGACCCGCAGCAGCTCCTGCAGCTCCGCAGCGATCTCCCCCACGCCGACCGTGATCGCCGCGTCGCCGTGGTAGCCGTCGACGATCGCACCGCAGTCGATCGACAGGATGTCGCCCTCGCGGAACACCGCCTTCGGTGACGGGATGCCGTGGACGATCTGGTCGTTGATCGACGTGCAGATCGTCGCCGGAAAGCCGTGGTAGCCGAGGAAGGACGGGGTCGCACCGGCTTCGCGAATCGACGTCCGAGCGATGTCGTCGAGGTCGGCGGTCGACATCCCCGGCCGCACCGCGGCGCGCAGCTTGGCGAGCGTGTTACCCACGACGATGCCCGCTTCGCGCATCTTCGCGATCTCGTCACGTGACTTGATCTGGATCATCTGGGCTCGCCTCCTCCACCGACTATTCATGACCGCGCGAAAGGACGCAATGCCGCAGACGCACGATCCGTCACGTCGTCGACCGGCCCCATCGCGTCGATGCCAACGAGAATCCCCCGCTCGGCGTAGTAGCCGATCAGCGGAGCGGTCTGCTCGTAGTAGACCTCGAGCCGGTGGCGGATGGTGTCCGCCTGGTCGTCGTCGCGCTGGAAGAGCTCGCCGCCGCAGTTGTCGCAGACCCCCTCCTTGGTGGGCGGGTCGAAGTCGACATGCCAGATGTGACCGCAGTTGCGACAGGTACGTCGACCCGACAGCCGGCGCACGACCTCGTCGTCGTCGACGACCAGCTCGAGCACCACGTCCAGCTTGGTGTCCATCTCGGCGAGGATGTCGTCGAGCTGCCCGGCCTGCGGAACGGTGCGCGGAAAGCCGTCGAGGAGGAACCCACGAGCGGCGTCCGGTTCGCTGAGCCGGTCACGAACCATGCCGATCGTGATCTCGTCCGGAACGAGATCACCGGCGTCCATGTACTCCTTGGCCTGCTTGCCCAACGGAGTGCCCTGGCTGACGTTCGCCCGAAAGATGTCTCCGGTGGAGATCTTCGGTACTGCGAGGTGGGCAGCAATGAACTGGGCCTGCGTCCCCTTCCCCGCACCCGGTGGGCCGACGAGGACGAGTCTCATCAGTACCGGACCACTACCGCAGGAAGCCTTCGTAATTGCGAAGCATCAGCTGGCTCTCGATCTGCTTCGCCGTGTCGAGCCCGACACCGACCAGGATGAGGATCGAGGTACCACCGAACGGGAACGCCTGGCTGGAACCGGCGGCGCTCCCTCCTGGCAGGTAGTTCAGCGCGAGGATCGGCAGCACCGCGATCGCGGTCAGGTAGATCGAGCCGGGCAGCGTGATCCGCGACAGGACGTACTCGAGGTACTCCGCCGTCGGCCGGCCCGGACGGATGCCCGGGATGAATCCGCCGTACTTGCGCATGTTGTCGCTGACCTCGACCGGGTTGAACGTGATCGCGACGTAGAAGTACGTGAAGAAGATCGTGAGCAGTGCGTAGCTCGCGACGTAGACCCAGTTCGGGTTGTTCGGGTTGAAATACGTCGTGACGAACTGCTGGAACCCCGCGTTCGACGTCCACACCTGCCCGAGCAGCTCCGGCAGGTAGAGCAGCGACGAGGAGAAGATGACCGGGATGACGCCGGCCTGGTTGACCTTGAGCGGAATGTAGGTCGAGGTCCCGCCGTACATCCGGCGCCCGATCATGCGCTTCGCGTACTGGACCGGGATCCGTCTCTGGCCCTGCTCCATGAACACGATGCCGACG
>CAZEAM010000002.1:0-5453 GCA_964510285.1 uncultured Frankiaceae bacterium
AGCTCGAGCATGCCGTGCGGCAGGATCAGGCCGAAGAACTCCCCCGCCTTGCCGGCCGCGACCATGTAGCCACCGTCGACCCCGACGTTGAGCATGTTGACGAACAACATGTAGATCGTGAGCAGGCCGAGGGTGAGACCGCCGACGAGCGTCGTCGCGGCGACCCACGCGTTGTTGGTCCAGACGTGCGCCGCGAACTCGTGCGCCGGCGCCGACCGGTAGTAGTCGGAGAACTGCGACGCGGTCAGCTCCTTGACCTCGTGCGGCGGGACGAGCCCGTGCTGCACTGCCGGATGAGCCGCGATCCACCAGCCGAACGCCAGCGCAACGAGCAAGGAGACAGCGGCCGTCGACACCCACCATCCGCGGCTGCGGTAGACCGCCACCGGAAACGTCACGACGAAGAACCGCGACACGTCCGACCACAGGAACGAACGAGTGCCGCTGATCGCGGCCCGCCCGTCGGCCACCAGCCGCGACAGCCGCGCGACGAGAACCGGGTCCGGCGCCCGCGTCTGCACGATCGACAGGTGGGTCGCGGCGCGCTGGTAGAGCCGCACCAGCTCGTCGACATCGGCCGCCGACATCGACCGTGGCCGGCGCGCTGTGCGCACCAGGTGCTCCAGCCTCGCCCACTCGCCGCGGTGTGACGCGACGAAGACGTCGATGTCCATCGTGCTGTGACACTAGTGCCGTGGCCTACGACGAGCCGGTGGTGACCGGTGAGGCGGTCGAGATCGCCCTGCCGCTCGCGGGCATCGGATCGCGCGGGGTCGCGGCCCTGATCGACTACGCCGTCATGACGGCCGGGTTGGTCGCGCTGCTCGCCGTCATCATCGGGTTCGGCGCATCGGACGACTTCACCGCCGTACTGACCGAGGCGCTCGTGGTCGTCGTCCTCGTCCAGGTCGGCTACCCGGTCGCGCTGGAGACGCTCTGGCACGGGCGCACGCTGGGCAAGGCGGCGATGGGGCTGCGAGTGGTGCGCGACGACGGCGGACCGATCCGGTTCCGGCACGCCTTCGTACGCGGTCTGGTCGGGGCGGTGCTCGACAAGCCCGGCATCAGCTACGGGCTGCTCGCGCTGGTCCCGATGCTGGTCTCGAAACGTGCGAAACGCCTCGGCGACCTCGCGGCCGGCACGATCGTGCTCCAGGAGCGGGTGCCCGCGCGGGTCGACCCCCCGATCCCGATGCCGCCACCCCTCGCCGGCTGGGCGGCGACGCTGGACCTCACCGGGATCGACGAAGCCCTCGCCTCCCGGGTCCGCCAGTTCCTCACCCGCGCCGGCGAGCTGCACCCGGCGACCAGGGACACGATCGAGCGCCAGCTGGTCGGCGAGGTGAGCAGCCGGCTGGGCCACCCACCGCCTCCCGCCCCGGGATGGGCGATCCTCGCCGCGGTGCTCGCCGAACGGCGCAACCGGGCGTTCGCCGCGGCCATGCCGCCGCCCAGCGTCGGCCCGGCGCCGTACTTTCCGAACCCACCGGCCCCGCCGGCGTCCGGCGAGACGCCGCCGACCGGGTTCGCGCCTCCGGGCTAGTAGCGGTAGGCGTCGCTCTTGTACGGACCCTCGACCGGCACGCCGATGTAGTCGGCCTGCTCCCCGGTCAGCGTCGTCAGCTTCACGCCGAGCGCGTCGAGGTGCAGCCGAGCAACCTTCTCGTCGAGGTGCTTGGGCAGCACGTGGACGCCGATCGGGTACTCGTCGGTCTTCGTGAACAGCTCGACCTGGGCGATCGTCTGGTTGGTGAACGAGTTGCTCATCACGAACGACGGGTGACCGGTCGCGTTGCCGAGGTTCAGCAGGCGCCCCTCGCTCAGCACGATGATCGAGTGACCGTCGGCGAAGATCCACTCGTCGACCTGCGGCTTGACGTTCACGCAACGCACTCCGGGAAGTGCGGCGAGTCCGGCCATGTCGATCTCGTTGTCGAAGTGGCCGATGTTGCCGACGATCGCGCCCTGCTTCATCCGGGCCATGTCGGCGGCCTTGATGATGTTGAAGTTGCCGGTGGCGGTCACGAAGATGTCCGCGGTCTCGACGACGTCTTCGAGCGTCAGCACCTGGTAGCCGTCCATCGCCGCCTGCAACGCGCAGATCGGGTCGATCTCGGTGACGATGACCCGAGCGCCCTGGCCGCGCAGCGACTCGGCACAGCCCTTGCCGACGTCGCCGTAGCCGAACACGACGGCGACCTTGCCACCGATCAGGACGTCGGTACCTCGGTTGATGCCGTCGACGAGCGAGTGGCGGCAGCCGTACTTGTTGTCGAACTTGGACTTGGTCACCGAGTCGTTCACGTTGATGGCCGGGAACAGCAGCTCGCCGCGCTCGTGCATCTGGTAGAGCCGGTGCACGCCGGTCGTGGTCTCCTCTGTCACGCCCTTGATCGCGCCGGAGATCGTGGTCCAGCGCGTGGCATCCTCGCCAAGCGACTTCGTCAGCAGGTTGAGGATGACGGCGTACTCCTCGCTGTCCGCCGTCGACGGGTCAGGAACCCTTCCGGCCTTCTCGAACTCGACGCCCTTGTGCACGAGCAAGGTGGCGTCCCCGCCGTCGTCGAGCAGCATGTTCGGGCCGGCGCCGTCCGGCCACAGCAGCGCCTTCTCGGTGCAGTCCCAGTACTCCTCGAGCGTCTCGCCCTTCCAGGCGAAGACCGGTACGCCGGCCGGGGCGTCAACGGTTCCGCTCGGCCCGACGACAACCGCGGCCGCGGCGTGGTCCTGGGTCGAGAAGATGTTGCACGACGCCCATCGCACCTGCGCGCCGAGCGCGACGAGCGTCTCGATGAGCACCGCGGTCTGGATCGTCATGTGCAGCGAGCCCGTGATGCGCGCTCCGGCGAGCGGCTGCGCGGCGCCGTACTCGGCGCGCATCGCCATCAGGCCGGGCATCTCGTGCTCGGCCAGGGTGATCTCCTTGCGACCGAAGTCGGCAAGCGAGAGGTCGGCGACCTTGTAGTCCATCAGGAGGCTCCGGAAGGTGGGGGACGGCGGGGCGTTCGGTGCAAGCGTGCGAGGCAACCAGGTTAGTCGCTCGCCAGCCGGGCCTTCAGGTCGTTGATCGGGCCGATCGGCGTCGGGTCGAAGCCGGTGGCGATCGCGAGATACACGCTCGCAAAGTCGATCAGGCCGACGAGTGAGGCGAGCCGCTCGAACGGCGAGGAGCCCTCGGCGCGCACCGAGGTCACACCGATCCCGCGATCGGTGGCGACCTCCTCGGAAGCATCCGCCCGAGCCGTCGCGACCCCATCGTCGTCGTCACGCAGCAGGACCAGGCGAAGCCGCATCGGATCCGGATCCTCGACCCGGTCACGGAAGAAGTCCTCGTCCGACACCGATCCGGCGAGGTCGCCGTCGAGCGTGACCGACTGGTTGTGATGGGCTTCCGGGAGGGCTCCGGCGAGGGCCGGCGCCTTCGCGTTCTCGGCCAGCTGACAGGCCGCCCGCAGCGCCGCCACCGGACCCACCTCGCCGCTTCCCCAGAACATCGGCAGCGTGTCGACCAGCTCCGCGGCGAGCGACTTGGCCGGGTTCACGAAGGACTCGAGATCGGGACGGCAGGCTGAGGCGATTGCTTCGAGCCGGGCAGCCGCGGCTTCGAGGTCTGCGAGGTCCGCCCCGAGGTCGAGCAGTCCGGCGCGCTGGGCGACGGCGAGCAGCGGTACGACGAGCGCCCACATCGACGATCTCGGCGACAGCTGGCCGACCACCGGTACGAAGGCCCCGTGCTCCGAGCGGCAGTGCAAGTCCAACGGCGAGCCTGCGGTGCCGACGCCGAGCAGCCGCGACCCCCGGCGGGCTGCCTCTACCGCACTGCTCAACGTCTCCGCCGTCGTACCGGAGCAGGACACCGCCATCACGAGATCGGCGGCGCCGACCCAGCCGGGCAAGCCGTATCCGCGGTGGACAACGACCGGTACCGGACACTTCGCCGCCGTCATCGCGACGACGACGTCACCGGACACGCCGGAGCCGCCCATCCCCGCTACGACCAGCGCTCGCGGCCGAGTGTCGAGCGCGAGCGGGGCAAGCGAGGCTTCCTGGGTCGCAGCCAGGGAAGCGCGGATCTGGGCGCCCGAGGTTGCAACGGCCCGCAGCATCCCCGAGGAGTCGAGCTCCTCGATGGCGGCGGGATCGTCGAGGCGGTCGAGGGCGACGGCAGGCATCAGCAGTGAGGAACGAACGCTTACGCGTCGGGCTTGCGCGCCTCGTCGACGAGCAGCACGGGGATGTCGTCGCGGACCGGGTAGGCGTAGCCGCACCCCGTGCAGACCAGCTCACTCGCCGCGTCGTCCACCCGCAGGTCTGCGCGGCAGTTGGGGCAGGCCAGGATCTCGAGCAACGACGGATCGAGGTTCACCCGAACGAGCCTACCGAGGATCCGCTAACCACGGATGACGGCAAGCACCTCGTCACGAAGCTTCTCCATGGACGCCTGATCACCGGCTTCGACGTTGAGTCGCAGCAACGGCTCGGTGTTGGAAGGCCGGACGTTGAACCAGCCGTCACCGTCTAGCTCGACGGTGAGGCCGTCCAGCTCGTCGGTGCGCGCCCCCGGCCGTGCGGCAAAGGCCGACCTGACCGCGCTGAGCGAGGCCGCCGGGTCCGCGACCTCGCTGTTCACCTCGCCGGAGCCGACGTAGCGGTCGTAGGAGGCGAGCAATGCCGACAGCGGTCCGTCCTGGCTGCCCAGCGCGGCCAGCGTGTGCAAGGCGGCGAGCATCCCCGAGTCGGCCCGCCAGAACTCGCGGAAGTAGAAGTGTCCGGAGTGCTCACCGCCGAAGACGGCGCCGGTCTCGGCCATGGTCGCCTTGATGAAGGAGTGGCCGACCCGGGTCCGCACCGGAGTTCCGCCGTGCTCGCGCACGATCTCGGGCACCGCGTGCGAGGTGATCAGGTTGTGAATGATGGTGGCGCCCGGCTCGCGGGCCAACTCCCGCTCCGCGATCAGCGCGGTGAGGACCGACGGCGATACGAGCGCGCCGCGCTCGTCGACCACGAAGCAGCGGTCGGCGTCGCCGTCGAAGGCGAGGCCGATGTCCGCTCCCTGGCTGACCACCTCGGCCTGCAGGTCACGAAGGTTGTCGGGATCGATCGGGTTGGCCTCGTGGTTCGGGAAGCTTCCGTCGAGCTCGAAGTACATCGGCGTCAGGTCGACCGGCAGCGCGCCGAACACGGTGGGCACGGTCAGGCCGGCCATCCCGTTGCCCGCGTCGACGACGACGCGCAGCCGGCGCGTGTCGCGGATCCCCGGGACGAGCCCGATCAGGTACGCCGCGTAGTCGCCGAGGAGGTCGCGGCTGCTCACCGAGCCGCGCGGCCGGTCACTCGCCGGGACGCCGGCCTCCGCGAGGTCGCGGATCTCGGCCAGGCCGCTTTCCAGACCCACCGGCGCCGCGGCGGGGCGGGGGAGCGGGGTGGCCGGTTTGGGGGGCGGGGGGTGGGGG
>CAZEAM010000003.1:0-2145 GCA_964510285.1 uncultured Frankiaceae bacterium
GTCTCGACGACCTGATGCGAGAGATCCGTGAGCGGCAGCGCAGAGCCCGCCGGGCCGGCCGGATGGACGGGACGCTGGAGCGGGTGCGCGAGCTGCTCGACCAGGCGCTCGACGCCGAGCGCCGCGCGTTGTTCCCCGATCCGAGTGACGACGCGCGGCTGGCGGAGGCGGAGCTCGACGCGCTGCCGGAGCAGACCGCCCGGGCGGTCCGCGAGCTGAGCGACTACAACTGGCGCAGCCCGGAGGCGCGCGCCGCCTACGACGAGATCAAGAACCTCCTGCAACGCGAGGTCCTCGACAGCCAGTTCCGCGGGATGAAGCAGGCACTGGAAAACGGCGACCCCGAAACGCAGCAACGGATCAAGGACATGCTGGGGGCGCTCAACGACATGCTCGAGGCCGACGCCCGCGGCGAGGACGTGACCGAGCAGTTCGACCAGTTCATGCAGGAGTACGGCGACTTCTTCCCGGACAACCCGCGGAGCCTCGACGAGCTCGTCGACTCGCTGGCTCGCCGGGCCGCCGCGGCGCAGCGGCTGATGAACTCGCTGTCCCCCGAACAGCAGGCGGAGCTCGCCGGCCTCATGCAGCAGGCGATGCAGGACGCCGGCCTCGCCGAACAGATGGGCCGGCTGTCCGACCAGCTGCGGGCACGCCGGCCGGAGCTGAACTGGGGTGGTCGCCAGCAGATGTCCGGCGACACGCCACTCGGTCTGGGAGACGCGACCACGGCGCTCGAGGAGGCCGCCGACCTGGACGAGCTGGCGCAGATGCTCGGCCAGGACTACCCGGGGGCGACCCTCGAGGACGTCGACCCGGAGCTGCTCGCCCGGGCGCTCGGCCGCAACGCGGTCGACGATCTCGAAGCCCTCCGGCGAGTCGAGCGCGAGCTGCGGGAGCAGGGCTACCTGCAACGCAGCGACGGCGAGCTGACACTGACCCCGAAAGGGATGCGGCGGCTCGGCGAGAGCGCGCTCGGCCGGATCTTCTCCCGCCTGCACGCCCGCGGCCGCGGCGACCACGACACCCACGACGCCGGCGCGGCCGGAGACCCGACCGGCGCCACCCGGCAGTGGGAGTTCGGCGACGAGCAGCCGTTCGACGTCGTACGCACGGTGCGCAACGCGGTCCTGCGCGCCGGTCCGGGTACCCCGGTGCGCGTCGCGGTCGAGGACTTCGAGGTGGTCGAGACGGAACGACGCTCCGGCGCCGTGGTCGCGTTGCTGATCGACCTGTCGTACTCGATGGCGCTGCGCGGCACCTGGCCGGAGGCGAAGTCGACCGCCCTCGCGCTGCACACGCTGATCTCGACCCAGTACCCGCAGGACGCGATCGAGGTGATCGGCTTCTCGCGCTACGCGCGGGTGCTGCGCCCGGCCGACCTGCCGTCGCTGTCGTGGGACATGGTGCAGGGAACGAACCTGCAGCACGCCCTCGTCCTCGCGTCCCGGCACCTCGCCCGCCACCCCGACGCCGAACCGGTGGTGATGGTGGTGACCGATGGCGAGCCGACCGCGCATCTGATGGCCGACGGCAGCGCGTGGTTCGACTGGCCGACCCATCCGGAGACCACCGCCGCGACCATGGCGGAAGTCGAGCGGGTGACCCGGCGCGGCGCAACGATCAACGTGTTCATGCTCGACGACGAGCCCGGCCTCGTGCGGTTCGTCAACGCGATGGCCGCGCGCAACGGCGGCCGGGTGTTCACCCCGGATGCGAACCGGCTCGGCGACTACGTGATCAGCGACTACCTGCGCGCCCGGCAGGGTCGCCGCGGCCGGCGCATCGCCTAGAGCCCCGGCAACCGCAGTCCGATGAGTACGACGGCGCCGCAATCGGCGCTGCCGCGCGAGGTGCGGGTGCTCGTCGCAGTCGCGTTCTTCGTGGCCCTCGGTTTCGGGCTGGTGGCTCCCGCGCTTCCGGTGTTCGCCCGCGACTTCGGGGTGGGAAAGGCGGCCGCGGGGGCCGTCATCAGCGTCTTCGCGATCATGCGGATCGCGTTCGCGTTCCCGGCCGGACGCCTTGTCGACCGGCTCGGTGAGCGGATCGTCATGGCGACCGGCATCGGCATCGTCGCGGTGAGCAGCGTGCTCGCCGGGGCCGCACAGTCCTATACCGAGTTGATCGTGCTGCGCGGCGCGGGCG
>CAZEAM010000004.1:0-4089 GCA_964510285.1 uncultured Frankiaceae bacterium
CGGCACCGACCGCCGCGGCCTGCGCGGCGAGCCTGTCGACGATCTGCGCCGCTGTGCCGCTGGCGACCTGGTCGCCGTCCCAGTGCTCGGCCGCGGCGGCTGCTGCGTAGCTGCGGTACAGGCGCATCTGCTCGTCCTGCCGGCCGGCGCGTGGGGCGCCGGGCGCGACCCGGCGGATCAGCACGATCGGGCCGGCCCCTCCCGCGCCGCGATAGGCCTCGGCGAGTGCGCGGCATCGTTCGACCGTCGTGAGCGAGTCGAAGAGCAGTCCGACGCCCGCCTCGGCCGCTCGCCGGCACGCGGCCGGGCTCATCGCCGCACTGACCAGCGGGATCGGGTCGGTCGTGCAGCGTGCAACGGCCGGGTCGTCGAGCAGCGGACCCGGATCGCGGCCGAGCAGCATGTCGCTGATCGTCGTCATCGCGTCGGCGAACCGCGCCGTGAGGTCGTCCTTCGTCGTACCGGCGATCGTGAAGTCCGCCTCGAGCGACCCGGCAGCGAGGCCCACCGCGACCCGGCCGGGAAAGCGGGCCGCGAGCCAGGCGACCTCCTCCGCGACGAGCGCGGTCGGACGCAGCGGGAGCAGCAGGGGGCAGGGCGCCGCCCACGCCTGCCGGGTCGCGTCGAGCAACCAGCCGGCGGCCTGGACCGGGTTTGGGAGATAGCCGGCGAACCCGTTGTGGTGCTCGCTGACCATGAACCCGTCGAAGCCCGCTTGCTCGCCGAGTCGGGCTTGGTCGAGCAGCTCGCGCACGATCTCGGTCGGCGGCAGGGCGAGGTGCGGGTAGAGCCGCAGCGAGACGCTGCCGCGGCCCATCGCGCGGGACGGTTCGTTCACAGCGTCGTGAACCTTCCGCCGTCGACGACGATGGTCTGGCCGGTGATGTAGCGCGACCCGTCCTCGAGCAGGAACCGTACGACCGGCGCGATGTCGGTCGCCGGGTCGCCCACTCGCCCGAGCGGCACCAGCGCGCTGAGCCGCTGTTCGAGCTGCGGGTCGGCGACGTAGGCGTTGGTCATCGCGGGCGTCATGCCCAGCGGCGAGACGCCGACGACGGTGACGCCGTGCGGCCCCCATTCCAGGGCGAGGCTCTTGACCAGACCGCGGACCGCGCCCTTGACGGCGGAGTACGCCGGGCGGACCGCGCTGCCTTCGATCCCCGCGGGTGAGGTCATCAGGATGAAGCGGCCATGGCTGTCGCGAAGCGCGGCGAAGCCGGCGCGAGCGCAGTGATACGCGCCGCGCAACGACACGGCGACGTGGTCGTCCCACACCTCGTCGGCGAGGTCGTCGATCGACTCGACGCCGCTGGAGTGCCGGCTCGTGGCGTTGTGGACGATCCCGTCGAGGCGGCCGAACTCCTGGATCGCCGCATCGACGGCCCGCTGCACGTCGGCCGGGTCGGTCACGTCGGCGGACACGTGCCGGCCGGCGCCGATCGTCGAGACCAGCTCGGCGGTCTCGGCGCCGTTGCTGCCGGGTGCCGCGATGACGACCGCCGCCCCGTGGTCTGCGAGGTCCAGGCAGATCGCCCGCCCGAGCCCGGCGCCACCGCCGGTGACCAGGACGACCTTGCCGTCGAGATCGCCGCTGCTCATGCGGTCATCCAGACGCCGCCGTCGGCCGCGAGCGTCACCCCGGTCAAGGCGTCGAGCCGCTGGTCGAGCAGCGCGGCTAGCACGGTCGCGACCTCGGGCGCCTCGCCTCGCGCCGGCGGCTGTAGCCCTGGGCGGTCGGTGCCGGTCGGCACCAGCAGGCACTGGATCGCGATGCGCTCGGCTCCCCACGCCCGCGCGGCGGCCTTGGCCAGCGACCGGTAGCCCTCCGCGGCCGCGGCCCAGGCCGCGACGCCGGCTGCGCCGGTCATCACCAGCGACGGCAGGAGTACGACGATCCGCCCGCCGTGCTCGGTCAGGCAGCGGTGCGCCGCCTGCAGGACGTGCAGCGCGCGGCGCATCGGGTCCTCCGCCGCGCGGGTCCAGGCGGCGGAGTCCAGTTCCGCGAGGTCGCCGGTGGTCGACGGCGCGCGAAGCGGGCCGGCGTCGATGACGACGCTCGTCGACGTTGGCAGCGGCGCGCCGTCGTCGACCGCCGTGACGTCGAACCCGGTCCGGGCCAGGCCGGTCACCAGCCCGGCGCCGACGGGCGTGTCGGCACCGAGCACCGTCACGGCCCGGACGCCGATCCCTTTGGTCGGGATGGCGGGATTTGAACCCACGACCCCCTCGTCCCGAACGAGGTGCGCTACCAAGCTGCGCTACATCCCGAAAACGTCAGGCAGTCTACTGGTCGCCCAGGCGTGCGGTGAGGGTGAGCAACGTGGCCTCGGGATGGCAGGCGAAGCGCACGGGCGCGTACCGCGACGTGCCGAGCCCGGCGGAGACGTGCAGGTATCCCCCCGACGGCCAGCGGGACAGGCCACGCGCCCGCTTGCGCTCCAGCCCGCAGTTGGTCACCAGCGCACCGAACAACGGAACCCTCAGCTGCCCGCCGTGGGTGTGGCCGGACAAGATCAACGAGAACCCGTCGGCGGCGAACGCGTCGATTACTCGCGGCTCGGGGCTGTGCGACAGGCCGATCGCGACGTCGGCGGTCACCGGTCCGGCCACGCGCTCGTAGTGGTCGGCGTACAGGTGCGGGTCGCTGACCCCGGCCAGCTCGACCCGGACCCCCCGCAGGTCGATTGTCGTACGACGGTGGGTCAGGTCGAGCCAGCCGCGGGCGACGAACCGGGCGCGGACCTCGCCCCACGGAAGCCGCGGGCCGTAGATCCGGCGGTGGCGATCCGGGCTGCGCAGGTAACCCAGCGGGTTCTTCGGGGAGGGCGCGAACCAGTCGTTCGAGCCCGGGACGAACGCGCCGGGCCGGCCCAGCAGCGGATCGAGAGCCGCGAAAGCGGGCTCTACGCCGTCATCGCCCCCGAGGTTGTCGCCGGTGTCGACGACGAGATCGGGTTCCAGCGCCGCGAGCCGGCGAACCCACTGCTGCTTCCACGGCTGGCCGGCTGTGAAGTGCAGGTCGGAGATGTGCAGCACCTTCAGGTCCGGGCTGCCGGGCGGCAGGATCGGCACCGAGAACCGGCGCAGCCGGAACGACTTGCGTTCGACCTGCCAGGCGTACAACACGCAAAACACGCCGAACAGCACCACCGCGAGCGGGATCCACACCGCTGTAGGCACGTGCCAAGCGTAAAGAAGGATGCCGGATCGTTGCGCGGTTCCTACGCTGTACGCCATGTCTCTCAAGGAACAGCTGCGTGCCGACATGACCGCGGCAATGAAAGCGCGGGACGAGCTGCGGACCGCAACCCTGCGCATGGTGATCACCGCGATCACGAACGAGGAGGTCGCCGGGAAGGCCGCGCGGGAGCTGTCCGACGAGGAGGTCCTGAAGGTGGTGGCGCGGGAGGCGAAGAAGCGCCGCGAAGCCGCCGAAGCCTTCGACGGTGGCGGCCGTCCCGAGCTCGCCGAGCGCGAGCGCGCGGAAGGGCGGGTGCTGGACGAGTACCTGCCGGCGCAGCTGTCGGACGCCGAGCTCGCCGACATCGTGCGAGCCGCGATCGAGAGCACGGGCGCGTCCGGGCCGCAGGCGATGGGTCAGGTCATGAAGGTCGTACAGCCACAGGTCTCCGGTCGCGCGGAAGGTGGCCGGATCGCCGCCGAGGTCCGCAAGCTGCTCGGGACCTAGCTGGGCTTCGGCTGGTTCAGAATCCCACCATCGCCGCCGGTCGGTGTCTCCGTCGGCGTCGGAGTCGGCGTCGGAGTCGGCGTCGTCGTCGGTTCCGGTGTCGGGGTCTTCTCGGTGGGCGAAGTCGGCCCCACCGTCGTCGTCGGGTGCGCGCTGGGGCCAGGGGCGGCGTGGGGTCCGCCGCTGACGTACAGCGTCACCGTCGCGCCGACCGCCGCCGAGGCGCCCGCGCCCGGTGAGGTCCGCGCGACCTCGCCGACCTGAACCGTGCTCTGCACCTGCCTCCCCGCCACCTGGGGGGAGAAACCGGCGTGGCGCAGTTCGTTCTCGGCGAGGCTCACGGGCAGCCCCGTCACGTCCGGGACGGTGTGCTGGATGCCGATGAAGTAGTACTGATCCGG
>CAZEAM010000005.1:0-3025 GCA_964510285.1 uncultured Frankiaceae bacterium
AGGACGTCGCGACCGTGCACCTTCCGGTGCGGGTGCCGCAGGGCTTCCACGGCAACTGGGTGCCGACCGCCTGAGTTGTCAGGACCTGAGCGCGCCCAAGCGCGCTCACGGCCTGACAAGTCACTAGGCCGTGACGGTCGCGGCCGCGGCCTGCAGGCCGAGCTGCTCGATGGACACCTCACGCATCTTGAACTTCTGCACCTTGCCGGTGACCGTCATCGGGAACTCCTCGACCACCATCAGGTAGCGCGGAATCTTGAAGTGCGCGAGCCGCCCGGCGCAGAACTCCCGCACGTCCTCGGCGGTAAGCGTATGGCCGTCACGGACGATCACCCACGCGCACAGCTCCTCGCCGTACTTCTCGTCCGGTACGCCGACCACCTGTACGTCGGCCACGGCGGGATGGGTGTAGAGGAACTCCTCGATCTCGCGCGGGTACACGTTCTCGCCGCCGCGGATCACCATGTCCTTGATCCGCCCGACGATCTTCAGGTAGCCCTCGTCGTCCATGGTCGCGAGGTCGCCGGTGTGCATCCAACGCGCGGAGTCGATCACCTCGGCGGTGCGCTCCGGATCGTTCCAGTAGCCGAGCATCACGGAGTAGCCGCGGGTGCACAGCTCCCCCGGCTCACCGCGCGGCACCAGCCGTCCGGTCTCCGGGTCGATGATCTTCACCTCTACGAACGGATGCACGCGGCCGACTGTCGACACCCGCCGCTCGAGGTCGTCGTCCGAGCCGGTCTGCGTCGACACCGGGGACGTCTCGGTCATCCCGTAGCAGATCGTCACCTCCGACATGTTCATCTCGGCGACCACCCGCTTCATCACCTCGACCGGGCACGGCGAGCCGGCCATGATCCCGGTGCGCAGAGTGGACAGGTCATACGACGCGAAGTCCGGCAGCGCGAGCTCCGCGATGAACATCGTCGGGACCCCGTACAACGAGGTGCACCGCTCCGCGACGACCGCCTTGAGGGTGAGCTCCGGGTCGAAACCGGGGGCGGGGATGACGATGCAGGCGCTGTGCGCGGTCGCCGCCAGATTGCCCAGAACCATCCCGAAGCAGTGGTAGAAGGGCACCGGGATGCAGACCCGGTCGGCCTCGCTATAGCCGCAGCCGGCACCGATGAAGAACGCGTTGTTGAGGATGTTGTGGTGCGACAGCGTCGCACCTTTCGGGAAGCCGGTGGTGCCGCTCGTGTACTGGATGTTGATCGCATCGTCCGGTGAGAGCTGCGCGCTGCGCTGCGTGAGGGCCTCCGCCGGCACGGCGTCGCCGCGAGCGACGAGCGCCTCCCATTCCGGTGAGCCGAGGTAGATGACGGTGTCCACCGTCTCGAGCTGCCGACGTACCTCGTCGATCATCGCCACGTAGTCGGAGGTCTTGAACGCGGTCGCGGATACGAGGACGCGGCACCCCGACTGGTTCAGGGCATAGACCAGCTCGTGCGTGCGGTACGCCGGGTTGATGTTGACGAGGATCGCGCCGATCCGCGCCGTGGCGTACTGCAGCAGGACCCACTCCGCGCAGTTCGGCGACCAGATGCCGACCCGCTCACCGATCCCGACGCCGGCATCGAGCAAGCCGCGGGCGAGCCGGTCGACGTCGGCGTCGAGCTGGGCGTAGGTCCAGCGCCGACCCGACTCGCATTCGACCATCGCTTCGGCATCCGGGACCCGGGCGACCGTGCGGGCGAGGTTCTCCCCGATCGTCTCCCCTAGCAGCGCGACGCTGCTCGTCCCGGAGCTGTACGACGTCGACATGCCGGCCTCCGTCAGCGCACATCCATGATCGCTGCGTACTCCGCCAAGCGCGAGTCCGCAGGATCGAGCTCGGTAACCAACCTGTTGATACTCCCCCATTCCAGCGATACGGCGACGGCCCGTCGACCGAGCTTCGACGAGTCGACGGCCAGCACCACGTCGCTGGCCATGGCCGCAAGCACCCGCTTCACCTCCGCCTCCTCGGCGCAGGCCTCGCTCGCCCCGACGACCGGATCGACTGCCGCCGCGGAGACGAACAGCCGCTGCAGCAGAAGGTGACCAGAGGACTGGCAGGCAATCGGACCGACCAGAGATCCGGTTCGCGGTTCGAGCTGCCCGCCCGTCAGGATCGGCAGGACGTTGCGCTTGTGCCTCAGCTCGTTGAAGGTCTCCGGCCCGTTGGTGAGAACCGTCAGGTCGGCGGAGTCCGGGATGGCCGCCACAAGATGGAGCAGCGTCGACGATGCGTCGATCGCAATCGCTCCTTGGGCGGGCACCAGCTCGGCGAGCTTTCTGGCAATGACAGCCTTCGCCGCGCTGTGCGAGGTCCTACGTTCGGTGAACGATGGCACGCCGGCGAGGACCGCGCCGCCGCGCACACGACGCGCCACCCCAAGGCGCTCGAGCTGCTCGAAGTCACGACGCACCGTCATCTCACTCACGCCCAGCGCACGCGCGGACTCGCCGATCTGCACACTGCCGTTGCGCTCGAGCTCGCCTCGTACCCACGCGAGGCGACGGTGGCTGGCCAGATTGGCAACGGGCAGGGACTCCGCAAGGGAACCGTCGTCAGCGGCAGCCATCGAGCCCCCTTCCGCGCACCGGCGCCGGCGCGGTCTCCCGACCGCTATCTCAGCCTAGTGACGTGACGGCGGTAACGGTTGCAGTAGCAGTGCTCGTCGAAGGCGAAGTCGCGCACCTCGGTGACGCCGGACCAGTGCGTAGCGTCGAGTCCTTGGCTGAGCGCACTGACGGACGGGGTCTTCCGGTACGTCGCAGACAGCCCGGCTTGGATGTCCGCGGGGCTGAACCCACGTGCGGCGCGCATCGCGTGGACCGGGATAAGGATGCCGTCGCACAGTGCGGCGACCTCCGCGTAGATGCCGGGATCGCCGCCGACCAGGCTGTAGCCGAGATCGTGATGCACCCACCCTAGGCAGGCGTTGTTCGTGGGCCTCGCGACGCCACGCGCACCTGGACCGAGGTCGGCCACTGGCGACCAGCCGACCCCCAACGCCCCCTTGAAGTACTCCGGATGACC
>CAZEAM010000006.1:0-4060 GCA_964510285.1 uncultured Frankiaceae bacterium
AGGGTGCCCGATGGCTCCCGGAGTGACTCAGGTCACTTCCAGGCAGGCTTGCCTGGGTGGTGTTTTCGCCGTACCGTCGGGTGATGCCACGGCATCGAGGCGCAGCGCCGGCCGGCGCGCGGGAACCCGTGCCGCACCGCACCCAGGCGCGGCAGCCCCGCCGCACCCAGGCCGAGCGCGCCGAGCTGATGCGCACGCGGCTGCTCGATGCCACCATCGAGTGCCTCGCGGAGTCCGGCTACGGCCGGATGTCGACGAACGACGTGGTACGGCGCGCCCGGGTCTCCCGCGGCGCCCTGGCCCACCACTTCCCGACCAAGGCCGACCTCGTCACCGCCGCCGCGGAGCGGCTGGTGGAGCGGCGCGGCGCGGAGTTCCGTGCCCGGTTCGAGGCGATCGCGCCGGAGCGGCGTACCCCGGAGCGCGCGCTCGAGGTGCTCTGGTCGTTCTACGACGACCCCAGCGGATTGGCCCTCATCGAGCTGACCGTCGTGGCGCGCAACTACCCCGAGCTCACGCCGGTGCTGGTCAAGATGGGCGACCAGATCGCCACGGTCACCGCCGAGATGGTCGTCGACTACTTCCCGAGCCTCGCCTCGGCGCCGTTCATCGAGGAGGCGCTGCGCGCGGTCCATGCGCTGTTCGCCGGCTTGGCGCTGTCCGCGATGGCCGGGCCGCAGGCCACCGGTCACGCGCAGGCCGTGCGCGAGTTCCTCAACATCCTTGCCCTCAACATGCTCGCCTCGTCGCAACCAGTCCGGAGCAGCCCATGAGCGTCATGTCAGTTCCCGCGCCGAAGCGCGCGATTAAGACTCGCCGCGTGAAGTTCAACTACGCGCCCGGCCGGGTCGATCGCCACTACGCGAACAACGACCTGATCATGAGCCACATCGTCGCGATCCTGTCGGCGATGTTCCCGGAGGGCGAGGACTTCTTCGTCCGCTCGGTGCGCTACTACGCCGACCGGATCACCGACCCCGAGCTGCTCGAAGCGGTCAAGGGTTTCACCGGGCAGGAGACCATGCACGGCCGTGAGCACCGGGCGCTGAACGAGCGGCTGCAGGAGCTCGGCTACCCGACGCGGCGCGTCGACCGGCTGGTGAAGTTCGATCTGGCTCGGGTGGAGAAGCGGGCGCCGCACAAGGTACAGCTTGCGATCACCGCGGCACTGGAGCACTACACCGCGACGCTCGCCGAACGGCTGCTGTCCAACGAGCGGGCCCGCGAGATGCTCGGCGAGGGCGAGGTCCGCAACGTCCTGCTGTGGCACGCGGTCGAGGAGTCTGAGCACAAGGCGGTCGCGTTCGACGTCTACCGCGCCGTCGGCGGCACCGAGAAGATGCGTATCCGGGTCATGAAGATGATGACCTGGTCGTTCATCTTCGGTGTCACCTTCCACACGCTCCTGTCGATGCTCGCCGACCGCTCGACGTACAACCCGCGCGTGCTCGCCCGCAGCATCCGCAAGCTTCGCCGCTCGCCGTTCCTGGGCAAGGAGATGGTGCAGGCGATCAAGGACTACAACCGTGAGGGCTTCCACCCCAACGACCACGACAACACCGAGCTGCTCGCGTACTGGACCCAGGAGCTGTTCGGTGCCCAGGGTCGGCTGGCGGGGAACCTCAAGTGAGCAAGCCAGTCGACCACGATGTCGTCATCATCGGCGCCGGCTTCGGCGGCATGGGCGCGGCGATCGAGTTCAAGCGTCAGGGCTACGACGACATCCTGATCCTCGACCGCGAGGCCGACCTCGGCGGCACCTGGCACGTCAACCACTACCCGGGGCTCGCCGTCGACATCCCGTCGGTGACCTACTCGTACTCCTTCGAGCCCAACCCGTACTGGTCGCGGCTGTTCGCGCCCGGGCCCGAGCTCAAGCGCTATGCCCTCCATGTTGCGGACAAGTACGACCTGCATCGCCACATGCGCTTCAACACGCCGGTCGAAGGGTCGCGCTGGGAGGAGGAAGAGCAGCGCTGGGTCGTCAACCTGGCCGGCGGTGAGACCGTCACGGCGCGGTTCCTGGTCGCGGCGACCGGATACCTGTCCCAGCCCTACCGGCCGGAGATCCCCGGCATCGACTCCTTCGCCGGCGACGTGCTGCACACCGCGAAGTGGGACGACGACTACGACCTGTCCGGCAAGCGGGTCGCGGTGATCGGCACCGGCGCGACCGCCGTACAGCTCATTCCCGAGGTCGCCAAGCTCGCGGGCGAGATGACCGTCTACCAGCGCACGCCGATCTACGTCACCGCGAAGAACGACTTCGCGATCCCGAAGTCGGTGCAGCGGGTCTTCGCCCGGTTCCCGATCACGCAGCGGGCCGCCCGGCTGGTCAGCACGTCGATGCTCGAGGTGCTGATGGTGGCCGGCGTGCTGCGCTACCGGCAGCTGCGACGGCTCAACGAGCGGGCCGGCAAGATGGCGCTGCGCAACATGGGCAAGTACATCAAGGACCCGGAGATGCGGCGCAAGCTGACACCGGCCTATTCGTTCGGCTGCAAGCGCCCGACCTTCTCCAACGAGTACTACCCGACGTTCAACCTGCCGCACGTCAACCTCGAGACGACGCCGATCGAGCGCTTCGAGTCCGACGGCATCGTGACGACGGACGGCTCGAAGACGACGATCGACACCTTGATCCTGGCAACCGGCTACAACATCTGGGACGTGAACTTCCCGGCGTTCGAGGTGATCGGGCGCGAGGGCCGCGACCTGGGCAAGTGGTGGCGGGACAACCGGTTCTGCGCCTACGAAGGCATGTCGGTGCCGCTGTTCCCGAACTTCCTGTGCCTGGCCAGCCCGTACTCCTACAGCGGCCTGTCGTACTTCACGACGATCGAGTACCAGATGCAGCACATTGCGCGGCTGTTCGGGGAACTGCGTCGTACGAAGGCCGCGACGTTCGAGGTCACGGAGCAGGCGAACGAGGACTTCCTCGACCGCATGACCGTGCTGCTCGGCGACTCGGTGTTCTACAACGGCACCTGCGGGCCGGCGCGCAGCTACTACTTCAACCAGCACGGCGAGGCCGCGATCCTGCGGCCGACCTCGACGTACAACACCCGCCGCGAAGCCAGCAGCTTCCCGCTGACCGACTACCAGTTCAGCTAGCGATCGCATCCACGAGAAGGTCGGGCTGCTCCATCGCGAAGAACGTCTTCGCGCCGGGCACGCGGGTCAGCGTCGAGTTCGGGAAGGCCGCTGCCAGCCGTTCGGCGAAGCTGACCTTGAAGGACGTGTCCGCTTCGCCCCACACGATGCTCACCGGCTTGGTGAACCCGCCGAACCGGGTCGAGACGTCGAGCAGCTCGTCGGGCCGGACCCCGCGTAGCAGCTTCGCGACGTCGCGCCGTACGTCGGGGTTCGTGAGAACCGGCTCCACCCAGCTGGCCGTGACGGCCGGGTCCGGCTTGCCGGTGAACAGCAGGCCGTAGCCGAGCCGGCTGTGCCGGATCGCGGTGGGCTTGATCGACAGCGCCAACGGTTTGATCAACGCCTCGCGCTTCCCGGCCACGAACAGCATCTTGAAGTCCGCCGGCGGGAAGACGTCGAACGCGTCGCAGTTGGTGAGCACCAGGCGGCCGATGCGGCTGTGGTCGGAGTCGATCAGGAACTGGCAGATCGCTCCGCCGGTGTCGTTGCCGACGAGGGTGACATCGGTGAGGCCGATCTTCGCCATGAAGTCGTTGACGATGCCGGCGACGCCGCGCGGGGTCAGGTCGGCGTCGGCGTTCATCGCCTGTCGATGCGAGCCGAGCGGCCAGTTCGGCGCGTAGCCGCGTATTCCTCGGTCGGCGAGCTTGTCGGCGACCTTGGTCCATAGCTGGTTGTCGGCCAGCAAGCCGTGGACGAACACGACCGGCGGATGTGCGCTGTCCGCCGGACCGGTCACCCGATAGGCGATCGTGCCTTGAGAGAGCTCGACACTTTCCATAGGCCGAGTCTGCTCCTACGGCCCGAGCCGGTAGTCGTGTGGGTAGACGGTTTCGGTCAGGCTGGTTGGGGATGTCCAGGTGACGGATCGGTCGGGGTTTTTCAGGTAGGTCCAGCCGGCGTG
>CAZEAM010000007.1:0-5031 GCA_964510285.1 uncultured Frankiaceae bacterium
GGCGATGGCCGCCGGCCGGCCGGTGGTCGCCTCGGAGGCCGGCGCGCGCGGGATCGGGTCGGGGCACGGGCTGCTCGTGGCGGCGACCGCCGAGGTGGCCGCGGCGCGGATCGTGCGCCTGCTGCGCAGCCCCGCGGCGCTGCGTGAAGCCGGTGCCACCGCCCGCAGCCGCGTGGTCACGGAGTTCAGCTGGGCGGCCAACGCGCGGCAGATCGAGGAGATCTGGAATCGGGTCGCCCGGGTGAACGCCGGATGAGGATCGAGGTGGTCACCTACCACCTGCCGCATCCGGACGGGACCGCCACCGGCCGGCACGTCTTCGCGATCTGGGACGCGGTGCGGGCGATGGGCCACGACGTATCCGCGTGGTGCTGGGGGCGGACCCCCGAAGACCTCGAGCCGCCGTCGTGGGTCCGGGTGTCTGCGTTCCACGACCCGGGCGGCTGGCGGCGCAAGCCGGCGACCCTGCTGCGTCCGCGGGGTGGCCTCGCGTCGGTCGGGTGGGAGTCGGCGCCCGGCGCGGTCGCGTGGGCGGAGGAGCCGGAGTCCTACGCCGCGGTGGCGCGCGCCGAGCGGCGCGGCGTCACGATCTACCACTCGGAGGTGCTCGACGCGATCGCCCTGCGGCGGCCTCGCCCCGAGGTGATCCAGTCCGTGCGGGCCGAGCGTCACGTCGTACGGCGGGCCGGTGCCGCGATCACGTTCTCGCCGCGAGTCGCGCGGGTCACCGGCGTCAAGAACCTGTGCCCGGTTACCCTGCCGATCCCCGCCGACCCGCTGGAGGAGGTGGAGGAGCCGGACGCGGTGATGATCGCGGACTGGGCGTGGCCACCCAACCAAGCGGCGCTACGCCGGCTGCTCGACCACTGGTCGCTGGTGCGCGACGAGGTGCCGGGAGCCCGGCTGCTGGTCGCGGGCCGCGGCCTGACCGACCCGATCGCGATCGACGGTGTCGAGGTGATGGGCGAGGTCGCGCAGGCGCGCGACGCGCTGAGCCGCGCGGCTGTGCTCGCCTTCCCCTGCCCGCCGACCAGCGGTCCGAAGATGAAGGTGCTCGACGCGCTGGCGTGGGGGCTGCCCGTGGTCACGACGGTCGCGGGTGTCGAAGGCATCAAGCTGGCCCGCGACACGGTCGCCGTCGCCGACGACTCGACCTACTTCGCAACCCTTGTCGACGTGCTCCGCGATCCGCAGCGCCGGCTGCTCATGGCCAAGGCCGGTCGCGCCGACGTGCTCGCCAACCACCGCCCCGAACAAGCCGCCGCGGCCCGCCTCGCGCTGATCGAGAGCCTCTGAGGCGCCTAGACCTTGACCGCGTGGGTGAGCGTCTTGACGACGTTCGAACCGGAGTACCAGACCAGCTTGATCTCGTGCCGGCCGGGCGTCGCCTTGGTCGATCCGGTGAAGCGGTAGCTGCCGTGCAGGGTCATGACGTACGTCGTGCCCACCCGCTTGCCGTCCAGGTAGGCGACCACCTTGTCGTCGGTCGGGCTCGGGCACCCGAACGCACCGAGGCCGGCGACCTTCGGGCACTTGTCGTTGCGGTCGAGGATGCCGTCGCGGTCGGTGTCGGGGCAGCCGCCCGAGGCGACCGGACCCGGGTCGTGGCGGCACGCGTCGGCGATGTCGGGCACGCCGTCGTGGTCGGCGTTCGCGGTGAGCGTCGTGACCTTCGCGGTCACCGTGTAGTGCACGGCGGGTGAGAGCACCTGCGACGGGATCACCCGCGCGGTCAGGTCGTGATGTGCCCACGGCACGGTCACGGTGACCGAGCCGGGAGTGGTCTTCACGTCCTGGCCGGACCCGCCCTTGACCTGAAGCCCCAGGGCTGAGGCCGGGTCGTCCCACTTCAGGGTGACCGCGACCGTCGCCTGCTTGCTGATCGGGACGCTGATCTCGTGGACGTTGCCGATCTCTGGCACCAGCGGCAGGCCGGAGGTCGACGTGTCGGCCGGGCTGAACGTGTTGCCTCCGAGGTGGCGGACCTGGAACGAGTGCGTCGTCACCCGCTTGGCCATCGGCGCGCTGCGCGGCAGCGGCGCCATCTTCGGCGCGGAAAGGAGCACCGCGCGGGCGTCCGGCGCCCGGTCCAGCGACATCACCCAGTCCTTGGTGCGGATGTGCACGCCGGTCTCCGCGAACACGTTGTACGGCGCGTAGATGCGCTGCTCGGCGAGGTAGCTGCGCGGGATGGAGAAGGTGACGGTGCCCTTCTTCGTGTCCCACTTCGACGTGCCCGGCGGCATGATGTAGCGCGCCCCGGAGTCGATCGTCTGGACGTCGCTGTTGGTGGCCTGGGTCTCGACGAACGAGTCGAACTTGCGCCCGCCGACGTACAGCCCGTAGCCGGTGACCCGGCCACCTTCGACGGTCGGCCACAGGTTGGACAGCTTGATCGTCGCCTTGACGGCCTTGCGGGTGACGTGGGCGTTGAAATAGGTGATGTCAGTCATCGGCAGGGTGCCGTCACCCGCGACGTCCTGGACCGACGCGACCCGCCGCGTCGGCTTGGGTGGTGCCACCCACGCGGCGGTGCCGTGCCAGTTGACCCGCCCGGCCGACGCCTTCACCGCGTCGACGCTCAGCTTCGGCGTCGTGGTGCGGACGGTGTGCGGCTGCCAGTTGGTCGCGGCGCCGATCGGCAAGGTGCCCCAGTCCGGTTGCGGGCAGTCCTCTGCCCGGCCGGTCGACGACGCGTACCAGTGGTCGGCGGGACTCTGGACCTGGAACGAGTTGAGGCCGTCGCCCTTCTTGTCGTTGGGCACGAGGACGTCCCTGCCGTCGACCTTGCCGTCACCGTTGACGTCGAGGAAGTTGCTCATGCGCAGGGCGAAGCCCTCGACGTCGAGCGTGGAGACGCATTTGGCCAGGTCCACCGGATCGGAGCTGTAGGCCATGATGTCGTTCGTCGGGATCGGTCCCCACGGGCCGTCGGCGCCGTCACCGACGTGACCGAGCGTCAGGCAGTGCCCGGTCTCGTGCGCGACCAGGTCGAAGATCGAGAAGAAGTCCGTCTTTCCGGGGATCGGGTCGACCGCGCCGTTGATCGAGAAGCAGATGTTGCCGCCCGGCCCGTCGCAGCGCCGTACGTAGATGCCGCCCAGCTCGCCGTGGTGGTCGTCGAACCCTGGGACGGTCAGCCAGTGCTGAAGCGAGAACGGGTCGGCAAGGGTTCCGCACGGGACGCCGCCCGGACCGAAGATGTCCAGACCGGACTCCTTGAGCAACGCCACCGGGTCCACGCCGATCCCGAGGCCGCCGGCCGGGTTGGTGGCGATGACGACGATCTTCGGCTGCACCAGCCGGATGATCTGCTTCGGCAGCCCGTTCGCGTCGACCGGCACCAGCTGCGTCGTGATGTGGAAGTGCACGCCCTTCGCCAGCCACTGCAGGTTCATCTGGTTGGCCAGCATGTGGATGCCGCCGTCCCACATCTGCACGGCCTGGCGCATCAGCCGGGCGTCGCGTTCCGCGGCGGGGGAGATCGGGACCAGCACCGCGACGTTGATCTCGGGCGAGTCGAGGGCGTTGAGGCCCACCTTCATGTGGAAGCAGTGGTTGTCCGGGTCTGCCTCGTCGATGTCGAGGATGCAGCCGGCCGGGATGTTGCCGTCGCCGAAGTGCGTGCCGGCGTACCCCGCCGCGGCGCCGCCGGGCAGCCTGGGGGCCTTGGGCGAGGAGCTTGCCGCGGCCGTCGGAGCGGCCAGCCCGATCGCGACGGCGGCGGCCAGCAGAAATAGGCGAGGGTTCCTGGAGGTCAGTCGGCGCACCGGACATCGGTTCGACGCCGCGCCCGCGTTCTCCTGTGCGGAGACGGTCAGCCGAAGATCGGCGCGAACCGGTAGCTCACCGGTCCGCGCTCCCCCTTCGGCAGCCGCCGGCGGCGCAGCGGGAGCGGCGCGACGAAACCGATCGCGGCGCCCAGCGCCGCTCCCGACGCGGGCGCGGTACGCCAGAAGGAGGCACGCGCCGAGATCGGTGGACCGGTCGTCTGGGTGTCGAAGTACGCGAGGTACGACGTGCCCCGAAGCACTGCGGTCAGCCGGTCGTAGGCCTGCAAGGTCTGCTCCGCGGAGGGTGAGGAGATCCGCAGCGTGCCGACGCCGGCTGCGCCGTAGTCGTCGAGACACGTGATGCGTACGTCGGGTAGCGACGGCTCGATCGAGCTCGCCACGTGGCAGACGGTCGCGATCAGCAGGCGGCCCGAGGTGACCGGGTCGTACTGGCCGACGATGCGCAGCGGGCTCACCGTCGAGAAGGTCCGCTGCTGGGAGACCGTCACCGGAGCGAGCAGCATCGCGGCGACGCCCGCCAGTGAGCCGATCGCCCCGAAGAACGCGATCCGGCGCAACGACCACCGTGGCATGAGCGCGGTGCCCAGCTCCGGCTCCATCGTCGCCGTCGCGAGGGCGAGCAGCAGCATGGCGAGCTCGGCCGGCTGGCTGAGCAGCAACGCGTCCTCGACCAGCCCGCTGACCAGGAACGCGACGAAGCCGATCAGGCACGCCGCGACGACCGTGCGCCGGTAGGTGTCCTTCACCCACAGACCGCGCGCGACCTGGAGCAGCGCGGTTACGCACACCACGAGCAGGATCGCCGCGCCGACCGCGCCGGTGTCGCCGTACGCGTACAGGTAGAAGTTGTCGGTCGTCGAGACGCCGATCGTCTGCAGCCCGCCGATCCCGAGCCCGAGGTAGGCGTGATGTGACACCGCGTCGAGGATCGGCGGCAGGCGCTGGAAGCGCACGCCCACCGAGCCGACGTCGGTCTGCAGCGACAGGTGCTGGCGGATCGCCGAGTCGAAGAAGTACAGCCCGGCCGACACCAGGATCCCGGTCGAGGCGAGCAGGATCGCGCGGCGCTGGAGCAGGACCACGGCGAGCAGGACGAAGACCACGGGTACGGCGGCGGCCGCGCTCCGCGCGTACGTCCAGTAGATCGCCGCGAAGGTGACCGCCATCAGGGGTGCGCCGGTGATCACCCACCTGCGCATCCGCAACACGCTCGCGGTCACCAGCGGCAGCACCATGA
>CAZEAM010000008.1:0-2307 GCA_964510285.1 uncultured Frankiaceae bacterium
GCGATCGACGTGGCCGGCGCGACCAACTCGCTCGCCGCCGCGCTGCTGCGTGCCACCGCACCCGGCGTCCCCGACCTCTACCAGGCGGACGACCTGTGGCTGTTCGCTTTCGTCGACCCCGACAACCGTCGGCCCTGGGACGTCGAGCACCATCGCCAGGCGGTCGCCGCGGCCGAGGCCGCGACGTCCGACCCCGCGCGGCTGCTGGCGAGCTGGCGCGACGGTTGCGTGAAGCAGGCCGTCATCCGCTCCGCGCTGCGCCTGCGGCGCGAGCGCCCGGCGTTGTTCGCCGAGGGCCGCTACCTCCCGCTCACGGCGACCGGCCCGGGGGCGAAGCACGTGGTGGCCTACGCACGAGTCACCGACTCCGAGACGGCGATCGTCGTCGTACCGCGGCTGACAGCCATCCTCGCCGGCGAGGGCCAGTTCCCGGTCGGCGGGCAGGTGTGGGGCGACACCGTGATCCAGCTGCTCGGCCTGGCCGGCAACGAGCTGACCGACGTGCTGACCGGCCGGAGCACCGCCGGCCACGGCCAGGTCCTCGAAGTCGGCGAGGTGCTCGCCCAGCTGCCGGTCGCGCTCCTGGTCGGACGCGACTGAGCCTGCGAGTCGTTGTCTGCCTGCACCGCAAGGGGGAGACAGACGGGCACCGTCCGCAAACGTGCACGTCACAGCCGATGCGGCCGTCGGCGGCGCAAGCCAGACTCCTCAGGGAGATCGGGCAACATCGCCGAACGACGGCTGGCCAGCGGCGTTGTGGACGCCCGCGCTGGGTCGTCCCTGCGCGGTTATCCTGAATGGGTGGCCGAACTGCGGGTCCACCTGCCCGACGACGTCGCTTCCCGGCTCGCCGCCGAAGCGGCCCAGCGCGGCACGTCCACCGAGGACCTCGCCGCCGAGGTCCTCACCGACCACTCACCCGCCACCGACGGTGAGCGCCGGCTCGGGTTCATCGGAATCGGCGCGAGCGGCCGGGGCGACATCTCCGAGCGGGCGGAAGAGATCCTGCGGGCCGAGTTCGGCGCGTGATCGTCGTCGACACCGGCGTCCTGTACGCCTCCGTCGACAGCAGCGACAACCACCATCAGGCCAGCGTCGACCTGCTGCGCAGCGCATCGGGACCGCTGATCGTGCCGATCACCGTCGTGGTCGAGACGTCGTATCTCGTCGAACGCCACCTCGGTGCGCACGCCGAGGCGACCTACCTGCGGGAGCTGCGCACCTCGGGCGTCAGCATCGACCGGCTCACCGACGCCGACCTTGACCGGATCGCCGAGCTCGTCGACACCTACCACGACCTGCCGCTCGGCGCCGTCGACGCTTCCGTCATAACGGTCGCGGAACGGCACGGCGCCACGACGCTCGCGACCCTCGACCGACGGCACTTCACCGTCGTCCGACCGAGACACGTCAGCCACTTCGAACTCCTGCCATAGCCGGACGGCATCGGCTGCCACACTCAGGCCATGGCTGCGACCGCAACACATCGCATGGCGCTCGCGGTCGCGCCCGACCGATCGCGGAAACTCGCGTCCGGGCATTTCTGCCGCGTCGTACCTGGATCGAGCCGTCGCCGCTCGCGTTTGCGCACCTCAACCGGCCTCTTCTGCGCACGGCGCCGGCAGGAGCGTTGGACACCGTAGTCGCCCGCTACTACGACCCGCAGACCGCCCATGTCGTCGCCGGACCCCGGCGACGTGATCGGCTGCGGCATCGGCATAGCGACCGTCGAAACGGTCGTCGGCGGAATCGTCGCGGGCGCCACGTGCGGGACCGCCGTCGGACTAACGGTGGTCGGGGATCGAACAGGCAGCTCGACAATGGCGGGAGCAGTCGGAACGTCCTATGGCTGTATCTCCGGCCTTGCATTCGGATTTGTGACCAGGAACTTGGAGGATGCGCTTTCGGGCGCTATCGGATGCGTGACGGGCGCAGGCCTGGACACGGCGAGCGAGCGCAGTTGTACCCAACCGGAAGTGAGCCAGCCGCCGGGATCCGACGCCGCGCCACCGGACGAGCCGACGCCGGTCCCGACAGGCGTCGGCTCGTCGTAACGGAGTCGACGAACGGGCTTGTGGGTCCAGGCCCCCAGGCGACCGTGCGCTTGCCTCTCGCTTCGCGAGAACCGCGTCTTACCGGCGCGAGCGATCTGGGGCGATCACGTCGCAGCGCGCGCTATTGGTCGGACGAGATGCGCACAAGGGAGCGATCCCCCACGCGGGTGCGACCCCGCCAGAGGCCTTTGGGGTTGTCCATCTGCACGAGCCACGCGGGCTTCCCATTTGGGAGGCGAGCGGGTCGGATGAG
>CAZEAM010000009.1:0-2087 GCA_964510285.1 uncultured Frankiaceae bacterium
GTTCGAGGTTGTCGGCGGTGGCGCGGCTGAGCAGGCCGCGGCGGCCGAGCCGGAACCGCCAGACGACGGCGGCGAGCGCGGCGAGCGCGGAGGTGACGACGAGCACGGCGTACAGATGGAAGTGCGCGCCGTTGCCACCGAGGGTGAACCCGGCGATGGTGTGGCCGGGGCCGGCGAACACGCCCTCGGGCACGGCGGGCTTGCCGTGGATGCCGGTGCCGGGGCGCGGGCCCCACGGCCACCAGCTGAACGGTCGCCAGCCCCACCAGATCGCGGTGCGCGCGGACAGCGTGCCGTTGGCGGCGCCGGCGAGTGACAGCGCCATCGCGAGGGTGGCCAGCGTCGGGATGATCCGCGGCGCGCGCAGGAAGACACCGTTGATCGTCTTGTGCACCTGCTTGCCGGTCCAGGTGGCGAGCATGACGCCGAGCACGCCGCTGATCAGGGCGTTGACGGCGAGCGTCCACGGGTGGTGGTGCTCGAGGTAGAGCCGGAATGGGTCGGGGTGATGCTGCAGCTGGCTCATCGAGAAGCCGTGCGGGGCGAAGCAGTGGCACACGCCGTTGGCGAGCACGACCCACTGGTTGTAGAGGACGCACAGATAGAAGAGGACGGAGGCGCTGATGCCGAGGCCGAACTGCGCGAAGCTCAGCACCTTGGTGCGGGAGTAGAGCAGCGCGATGCCCATGGCGTGCAGGCCGAGCAGCGCGCCGGCGACCACGCCGATGCCGGCGATGCCGAGCGGCAGGCCGTTGGGGAGGGCCGCGATGACGACGATCAGTACGACGACGAACAGCAGCTCAGGGCGGGCGGCGAGCCCCCTCAATCGCCGCACGCCCTGACTGATCGCTTGTTCAGTCGTCACCACGGGTCCCCAGCACAGTGATGGGCGATCCTGGCGCTGGGATTGCGCGTGTGTCAAGGGACGTGCGACGATGCGGCGCGTCGGGTTTCATGGCCCGGACTTACCAAACGTTCGTTCAGTTAGGGCGGTCTCGATGAGCGTGGAGGCGGAGGCCGGACTCGGCCTGCTCCCGCCCGGGTCCGAGGACCTGACGCCGGCCAAGCGGCGGCTGTATGAAGTCGCGCTGGAGCTGTTCGGCCGGGAGTCCTACCACGCGGTTTCCATCCGCGACATCGCCAACGTGCTCGGCCAGCAGCCAAGCGCCATCTACTTCCACGTCGCGAGCAAGCAGGACCTGCTGTTCGAGATCGCGCTGATCGGCTTCCGCGCGCACTACGAGGCGTTGCGCGACGGGCTGATGGACGCCGGCGCCGATCCGCGCGACCAGCTGCTGTCAGTCGTGCGGGCGCACGTCCGCCAGCACCTCGACTACCCCGCGCTGGCCCGGCTGACGAACCGCGAGCTGCGGGCTTTGACGCCGGAGCACCTGGCCGCCGTGCTCGCGATCCGCAACCAGTCGGAGCAGATCATCCGCGACGTCATCGAGCGCGGCGGGCGCATGGGCGCCTTCACCGACACCGACCCGTTCCTGGACGCGCGAGCGTTGGCCGCAATGGCAGTGCGGTTGCCCGAGTGGTGGACCCCGGAGTCGGAATACACCCGCGAACAGCTCATCGATAGATACGCGAGATACGCCCTAAAGCTCGTTAGCTAACGCGACTGAGCAGGTGGTGCCATCAGAGACCGCGGTTCAGCCGATCAGCCGCTTCGAAGCTTGATAAGCGGACATCGATTGCCTGGCGAAAGCAGTCACCAGGCCCTTCGCCAGGCAGCGTCCTCCTCTCGTCGCCATTCATTGAAGGGCGTCATCCTCGCGCGACGTCGACACAGACCGTCCAGGTCCTGGAGCTCTCGCATCACGTATTCGATGTAGGTGAGCGCGACGTCCCACCAGTGGTACTCAAAGGGAGACACCGGCTGGGCCGCGCCGCGAGGGTCGATTCCGACCGCCGCAGGCTCACCCAAGTAGTTGCAGGCTGCCTCCCGCACGCTCTGGCGCAGGTGCAGGCACGGACCTGGCAGCTTCCACTCATTCCGCCGTGCGACGCTCTCCCATTCCTGCATAAGAGCAGCGACTTGTGCCGACAACGGCGGCTCGTATCGCGAAATGTCGATGACCGAA
>CAZEAM010000010.1:0-8897 GCA_964510285.1 uncultured Frankiaceae bacterium
CGTCATGCGCGCCGTCGAGATCTTTCAGCTGACCGGGCCGGACTCCGCCACCCGCATCGCGGACCTACCCGAGCCCGCCGGTGACGATGCGGTCGTCATCGACGTCAAGGCGGCGGGCGTGTCCTTCCCCGAGGTGCTGCAGACCCGGGGCGAGTACCAGTACAAGCCCGACCTGCCGTTCGTCCCGGGCAGCGAGGAGGCCGGCATCGTGCGCTCGGCACCGGCCGACTCCGGGCTCCTGGCCGGCGACAAGGTCGTCGCGTTCTGCATGAGTGGCGCGTTCGCCGAGGTCGTCGCGGCGCCGCCCGCGATGACCTTCCCGCTGCCGGACGGACTGGACTTCGCGCAGGGCGCGGCGCTGATCCTCAACTACCACACGGCGTACTTCGCCCTGGTCACGCGCGGTCGGCTCGCGGCCGGCGAGACGGTGCTGATCCACGGCGCCGCCGGCGGCGTCGGTACGGCGACCATCCAGGTCGCGAAGGGTCTCGGCGCGCGGACGATCGCGGTCGTCTCCACCGACGAGAAGGCGGCGGTCGCGAAAGCCGCAGGGGCCGACGAGGCGGTGCGCTCCGACGGCGCCTGGAAGGACGACGTGCTCGCGCTCACCGACGGCAAGGGCGTCGACATCGTCATCGACCCGGTCGGGGGCGACCGCTTCACCGACAGCCTCCGGTCGCTCAACCGCGAAGGCCGGCTCGTCGTGGTCGGCTTCACCGGTGGCGCGATCCCCGAGGTCAAGGTCAACCGGCTGCTGCTGCGCAACACCGAGGTGGTCGGCGCGGGCTGGGGCGAGTACGTGATCTCCTCGGGCCTCGCGTACGGCGCGGAGGTCGGGGTCGAGATCGCGAAGCTCGCCGCGGCCGGGCACATCAACCCGCCGGTCGGCGCGCGCTTCCCGCTGGAGCAGGCGGCGCAGGCGCTGGCGATGCTCGACAACCGGCAGGCAACCGGCAAGGTCGTGCTCGAGATCTAGCGCCCCCCGTCACGGCTTGAGTCGGGGCCTGCGGCTGCCGATCTTTCTCCTCACGAGGCGGAGGCGCGGCCGGAGGGGGCCGCGCGGTCCGCTTCTACCGTTAGCAGCGCTAGTGGACCTTGACCGTCAGCGCGAAGTGCTTGACCACCTTCTGCGCCGGGCTGCGCTGGATCAGCTTGATCCGGGTCTTGCCGTGTCCGACCGCTTTGTAGGTCCACGTGATGGTGTTGATCCCGCCGACCTCGGGCGGCTTCGCCGAGGACACCCGATGCTTGTCGACCAGCTTGACGACGTCCTTGGCGGGACGGTGCGCGAACGACCAGCGGTAGCCACAGGTCTCGCACACCTTGAGGCGCACCTTGAACTTCTCGCCCGGTACGACGTGCACGGTGCGACCGGAGTCGGAGTGGTGGTAGACGGGGGTGCCGGCGGGTGCGGCGGCGCTGCCGGCCGTCGGCGTGAGCGCGAGCGCAAGGGCTGATGCGATGACGGCGGCGTGGGCGAATGGCTTGGGCATCTGGTCACGCTAGGGCAGAAGTCGACTGGGCGAGGCTGCTGAACGGCTCGAACCAGATCGTCTTCCCGCTGCCCGAGGTCGTCGTCGGCGCCAGCCCCCACCGCCCGCAGGCGTCGAGCAGGGTCAAGCCGCGACCGCCGATCGCCTCGTCGCTCGCCGTGCGGCGGACCGGGGCGGTGGGTGAAAGGTCGGTCACCTCGATCCGCACGCTGCCGTCGCGTGCAAGCCCGACGCCGACGACCAACGGCGTACCGGCGTGCTGGCAGACGTTGGCAACGAGCTCGTCCACCCCGAGTACGGCGCACTCGATCAGCTCGGTCCGGCCGAGCGCACCGAGGCAGTCACGGACGTAGTGCCTGGCCTCGCCCGCGGACGAGGCCTCAGGAGGAAGTTGCAGAGGACGGCAGGAGGCGGCGGTGTCGGTCACGTCGATCGATGTCAACCCCGGTGGTGGACGGCTCGCGGTGGAAGCGAGTTCGGTCATTGTGTTGCTACTTCTGCACGGACTCGGATCGTGTTTCAGCGCCCGCTTCCGCGGCGGTCAGGTCGACCGTCCTGGGGCGGTCGCCGGGGATGGTGCGCGCACCCTCGATGCGCTTGATCGCTTCGAGCTGCTCGGGAGTGGAGGTGGCGATCTCGCGCCGACCGGACAGGCTGATCCGGCCCAGCGCCATCGCCCCGAGGTAGATCAGCACGATCCCGACCCCGGTGAACATGCCGATGCGCTCCCAGACCGCCTGGCTGGAGTCCCCGACCGGCGTGCCGATGTAGCCGGCGTTCCACCACGGCGCCACGACGGTGCCGAGCACGAACCACGCGCCCGCAGCTGCCGCCGCCGTACCGCCGAACATCGCCGACGCCCGGTCGCCGCTGACCGCGAGGAGCAGGCCGCCGAGGAAGGCAACCGCGCCCGGCAGCACCTCGAGCCATCCGCGTGCCGCCGTCCACGTCCAGGTGTTGGACGGCGTGTAGCCGAACCCGAAGGAATGGCCGAAGAACGGGATGAGCGCGCCCCAGGCTCCGACCAGCAGGATCAGTACGCCGGCGGCGGTGCCTCGACGCCGAGGCATCCAGAACCGGCTCGGGCCGGCAACGCCAGTCCTCGATTGCGCGTGACTTCCACGTGGCATGGCTCTCGCGGCTCCTCTCGCACGGTCGGCCGCACAGTCGTCAAGTTCGGGTTTTCCCCGTTGGGCTGGCACTTACGCCTGCGCACTGACAATCTCCGGGCGGCTGCGAGCAGCCACGCCGGACCTGGTCGTCAGGACCAGCGGACGCGGACCTGCTTCCAGCGGTCGGCGACCGTCGGGTCGCCGACGACCTCGACCGTCGCGGGGCGGTTCCACAGCCACAGGTAGACCTGCGACGGCGGGCCGGAAACCCTCACGTCGCAGCCGTCGGAGACGGCGTCGGTGGTGGCGGTCAAGCCTTCGGCGTGCAGGTCGACCCGCCAGCCGGGCCCGGCGCCGGGCTGGAGCCACAGGGAGCCGGGTTCGAAGGCCCGCCGGCGTGCGCCGAACCCGCGCAGCGTCTCGTCGATGCCGTCGTGCGCGAGGTCGTCGCCGAAGTCGACCGGCTGGCCCGCGGCTGCCGCCGCGTCCGCGTGGTGGACCGCCGTCTCGAGCGCCTGGCGGCGGGCCCAGAACGCCAGCGGTGAGGGAGCCGGCAGGAACGTGAAGCACTCGACGTCGGCGGGCGCCGCACGCAGCGTGTCGACGAGCGCGCGATGGCCCTCGGCGTACCAGGCGAGCAGGTATGCGTCCTCGGGCAGCGGCCCGACCGCCGCGTCGCCGTCGCCGGTCGCGCCGTCGAGCCGCCCGGCGACGATCGCCGATGCCCAGCGGTGGACGTAGCCGACGTGGCGGAGCAGGTCGCGCAGCGTCCAGTCCGGGCAGCCCGGCACCGGATCGGCGAGCCCCGCGCAGGCCGCGGCGTCGCCGAGCGCGACTCCCTCCGCACCGAGGGCGTCGATGTGGGCTGCGATGTCCATGCGCAAAGTATTCCGGGGCTGTCACAGCGGCGTGCAAGAGTTCGTCTGTAGAAGGTGTCGCGATCAACGCACCGCACGGGTGCAGCGCTGGCGAAGGCCAGATCGCCGAGCCGGAAGGATGCCGCCGTGACCGCGCCGGACCTGTCTTTTGACCCTCGCCGCTGGAAAGCGCTCGCGCTGCTCGGCGCGGTCCAGTTCATGCTCGTTCTCGACGTGACCGTGGTCAACGTCGCGCTCCCGCACATCCAGGCCGACCTCGGGTTCTCGAAGCCCGGGCTCGCCTGGGTGGTCAACGGCTACGTGCTGATGGCCGGCGGTCTCCTGCTGCTCGGCGGACGGCTCGCCGACATCGTCGGGCGGCGCCGGTTGTTCCTGGTCGGGGTCAGCCTGTTCGCGGTCGCGTCGGCAGCCTGCGGCGCCGCGCAGGACCCGGCGATGCTGGTCGTCTCCCGGTTCGTGCAGGGCGCAGGGGAGGCGTTGGCCGCGCCGGCGTCGCTCGGGCTGATCGCCGTGCTGTTCCCGGACCCCGCGGAGCGGGTGAAGGCGCTCGGCATGTGGGGCGGCATTGCGGGACTGGGCGGTACGTCGGGCACGGTCATCTCCGGCCTGCTGGTCAGCTACGCGAACTGGCGCTGGATCTTCTTCGTCAACGTGCCGGTCGCGCTGGTCGCGCTGATCGTCACGCCGCGGCTGGTGTCGGAGAGCCGGATGGTGCGCGCAGCGGGTGGGCACCCGGACTACTACGGCGCCGCGACCGCGACCGGCGGGCTGATCGCGCTGGTCGACGGGCTGCTCAACGCCTCGAAGCACGCCTGGGGCGACTGGGAGGTGCTGCTCCCGCTGGTCGGTGGTCTCGCGCTGCTCGGGTTGACCGTGCTCATCGAGTCGAGGTCCGCGGACCCGTTGATCCCGCTCGAGTTCTTCCGCAACCGCACCCGGGTCGCGACCAACGTCGTCACGCTGTTCTTCACGTCGGCGTTCTTCTCGTACTTCTTCATGCTCACGTTGTTCGAGCAACAGGTGCTGCAGTGGTCGGCGGTGAGAGGTGGCCTGTCGTACCTGCCGTTCGGCATCTGCATCGGGATGGGGATCGGGCTCGGCACCGCGCTGATGCCCAAGCTCGGGGTCAAGGCGCTGCTCACCGCCGGCTTCACGTTGTGCGCGATCGGGATGTTCCTCACCTCGCGCATCTCGATCGACTCGCACTACTGGGCCGGCATCGTCCCGGGCATGATGATCCTCGGCTTCGGTTCCGGGATCTGCTTCCCGACGATCGGCAACGCCGCGCTGCACGAGGTGACCGGCCAGGACTCCTCACTTGCCTCCGGCGTCCAGAACGCGATGCAGCAGGTGGGTGGCGCGATCGGCCTGTCCTGCCTGGTCACGATCGGGATCCGCCACGCGACCGGCCAGATCGGTGCGGGGGTGGCCGCCCCGATCGCGATCACCCACGGCTTCGTGCTCGCCTACGACGTGTCGATCGGGCTGTTCGTCGCGGGCGCGCTGTTCGTGCTGGTGTTCTTCGAGCATGTCATCGCGACGCCGCGCAATCCCGAGCTGGAGATCGCGGAGTCGGCTGCGGCGCCGGCCTGATCCGCCGAGGTCAGCGTCCGATCGGGTCCAGGTCGGGCGGCAGGCCGAAGACGCCCGCCTCGGGGCCGGTCCGGGCGAGTGAGCGGTAGCGCCGCTGGGCGAACCACCAGACGCCGTCCACCTTGCGATAGCGGTCGGAGTACATCCCGTACGCCGTACTCCACACGTTCTCGGCCGAGTGGTGGCGGATCTCGCACATGAAGATCCGCCCGCCTGCGGCCTCGCCGGCGACCTCGACCACAGAGTTCAGGATGACGAACTGGAAGTGGTCGAAGCGCTCGCAGGCCGCGCTGACGAAGCCGACGAACTCGGCCGGTCCGGTGAAGGTCCTCGTCGGTGAGCTCACCGTGTGGACCTCGACCGTGATGTCGGGCAGGAACAGCCGTTCGAGCTCCGCCCAGGCGCGGCGGCTGACCACGTCGGCGTACGCCGCCTGCAACCGCTGCAGCTCGAGCACGTCCGCACTCACGGCGTGACGATAGCCACTACCCGAGTGCTGCGCTCCCGACCAGATCCGCGTTGGGTGAGGCGCCGACCGGCTCGGGCTCGCGCGCGTGGCGAGGGAGCAGCCCGGCGAGCAGCACCATGGCTGCCAGCGAGCCCACCTCGACCCAGAGCGTCCGGTTGAACGCGGCGTGGAAGCCGACGTGGCCGAGGCCGGCGAAGAAGACGGTGCCGAGCACGGCGACCCCGATCGCTCCGGCGAGCTGCTGCCCGGCGTTGAGCAAACCCGAAGCCGACCCGGTCTCCTCGTCGGTCACCGAAGCGAGGATCACGTCGAACAGCGGCGCCACCACCAGACCCATGCCGAGGCCGGCCAGGCCCAGACCGGGGATCAGGTCGGCCGCACCGACCGTGCCCGCGCCGTGCACCTGGGCGATGACGAGCAGGAAGCCGGCGATCGTCACGAGCCCGCCGCCCTGGATGACCAGGCGGCCGAACTTCGGGCCGAGCACGGCGCCGGACAGGCCCGCACCGACGGCCATCCCGACCGACATCGGCATGAACGCGACGCCCGCATGGACCGGGCTGAATCCTTGGCCGGCCTGGAAGAAGACGCTGGCGGTGAGCATCACGCCGCCCATGCCGGAGAAGAACACGAGCAGCACGAGCAGTCCGCCCAGGTAGCCGCGGTGCCCGAACATCGACGGGATCAGCAGCGGGTCGGCGTCGGCGCGCTTGCGACCGCGCTGCTGCAGGCCGAACCCGACGTACAGCGCGACGCTGCCGGCCATCATCAGGTAGGTCCATGCCGGCCAGCCGAGCTCGCGTCCCTGGATCAGCGGGTACACGAGGCACAACGACGCGGCGCCGGACAGGAGCGCGCCGACCAGGTCGAGTCGCACGACCTGCTCGGCGCGGGTCCTCGGGAGCAATCGCCACGCGCCGAGCGTGGCCGCGACGCCGAGCGGGGCGTTGACGAAGAACACCAGTCGCCAGCCCGAGCCGGCGAGGTCCAGGTCGACCAGCCCGCCACCGATCAGCGGCCCGAACACCGCCGCCGAGCCGATCACCGGACCGAACACGGCGAACGCCTTGCTGATCTCGTCGGGCGGGAACACCTCGCACATCACGCCGAGCCCTTGCGGCAGCATGAGCGCGCCGAGCAGGCCTTGCAGGAGCCGGAACGCGACCAGTGACCCGGTGTCCGGGGCCAGCCCGCACAGCACCGACGCGACCGTGAAGCCGGCCGCGCCGGCCAGGAACATGTTGCGCCGGCCGAAGATGTCGCCCAGCCGCCCGCCGGTCATCAGGCCGACCGCGATCGCGAGGGCGTAACCGCCGACGATCCACTGCAGCGCGGTCGAAGAGGTGTGCAGGTCGGCGTGGATGGCCGGCGCCGCGACGTTGACGATCGTCGCGTCGAGCAGGTCCATGCACTCGGCGGCCAGGATCACGAAGAGGATCAGCCAGCGTCGTTCGTAGGCGGTCTTGGTCACTGCAGGTCCTTGCGGCAGGGGTTCGCGGATTCCGGGACGAACGTGGTTCGTCACGCGCGAACACTGTTCCACGAACATTGTTCGTTGTCAACGTACAATGTTCGTCATGGCCGACCGCCTCCCCGACCCGCCCCGCCGCCCTGGGGCGAAACCGCGGCGGGTGCGGGCCGAACGGACGCTGTCGCGGGAAGCGATCGTCGCCGCCACGCTGCGGGTGATCGACGCGGAGGGCATCGACGCGGTCACGATGCGCCGGATCGGCCAGGAGCTCGGCACCGGTGGCGCCTCGCTCTATGCCCACATCAGCAGCAAGGACGAGCTGCTCGAGCTGGTCTTCGACGAGGTGACCGGACAGATCCCGCTGGTCGCGGCCGATCCCCGCCGCTGGCAGGAGCAGCTGAAGGAGTACCTGCGGTCCTGGCATGCCACGTTCCTGCTGCACCGTGACCTCGCGAAGGTGGGGCTGGGCCGGGTGCCGATCGGCCCGAACTCCGTGCGCGGGATGGAGTGCATGCTCGCGATCATGCGGGCCGGCAAGCTCGAGGACAGCGTCATCGGGTACGGCGCCGACCTGCTCGCGGCCTATGTGACGGCCTCCGCCTACGAGGGAAGCTTGTGGTTCAGCGGGAACGCCGCAACGCCGGAGACGATCGAGGCCTACCACGACGAGCTCGAGACCTTCTTCTCGAGCCTGCCGCCGCAGGAGTTCCCGACGCTGGTCAGCCTTGTGCCGGCGCTGATGGGCGACGCCGCCGATGACGGCAACGCCCGCTTCGAGTTCGGGCTCGACGTGCTCGTGCGTGGCCTGGTCAGCCGCTCGAAGAGGTGAGCCGGTCCTAGAGGTCCTTCGCGAGAACCTCGAACCGCAGATCCGGGCGACGCGGCAGGCCGAAGCGCTCGTCGCCGTACGGGAACGGTTCGGTGGCCCCGGTCCGCCGGTAGCCGCGTCGCTCGTACCAGCCGATCAGGTCCTCGCGCTGCACGAGCACGGTCATCTCCATCCGGGTCGCGGCCCACAGGTCGCGGACCTGCCGCTCGGCCTCGGCGAGCACGGCCTTGCCGAGCCCTGCGCCCTGCAGGTCCGGGACGACGGCGAACATGCCGAAGTACGCCGTGTCGTCGGCCCGTCGACGTAGTTCGCAACACCCGCGCAGCTCATTGCCGTCGAAGGCCAGCAGCACGAACCGGTCATCCGCGTCGACGATCGCCCGTACCGCGGCCGCGTCGGTGCGCTGCCCGTCGAGCAGGTCGGCTTCCGTCGTCCAGCCGGCCCGGCTGCGCTCGCCGCGGTACGCCGACTCGACCAGGGCGACGACCTGCTCGACGTCCTCGGTCGTCGCCGGGCGGAAGGACAGGGTGCGCACCGCCACGACGGTAGCGCCGGGCCTGTAACGCGATCCCGGTCCGGTCCGCTGTCGCCAACGGACGTCTTCGACGAGAGGGAAACCCATGAGCAGAGCACGCCTGCTTGCCCTTACCGCTTCGAGCGGCGTTGTGCTCGTCACGGCGGTCGGCCCAGCGGCCGCCGTGACGCATCACCATCACCCGCGCGTGGCATCCGGCCCGGACCAGCTCTCGATCGCTGTGGCCGAGCCGTCGATCGACCGCGGCGGGTCCGACACGGTGACCGGGGTCCTGACGAAGGACGGCGTGCCCCACGCCGGCGACCGCGTCGCGTTGCGCGCCCGAGTCGCCGGGCACCATCACCGCGCCCATCGGGTGGCGACCGCCACGACCGGGTCCGACGGCAGCGTCTCCTTCCCCGTCCAGCCGCGGACCACCACGCACTACCGGCTCGTCGCGCGTGCGGGCGCTCCGACGCCTTCGCCCGTGCCCTCGCCGGTGCCGAGCCCCGTCCGCGGGGCGGCCGGCCACCACGTG
>CAZEAM010000011.1:0-25070 GCA_964510285.1 uncultured Frankiaceae bacterium
TCGGGCCGCGTCCGGCAGCGGCCTTGCGGCTCATCCGTCGGCCCGCGGCGATCCGGACGAGCGAGCGCGCGGGAAGGCGTGCACGCCGGCGTAGCGAGCGGCGTCGTCGAGGATCGACTCGATGCGCAGCAGCTGGTTGTACTTCGCGACCCGCTCGCTGCGCGCCGGTGCGCCGGTCTTGATCTGACCGCAGTTCGTCGCCACCGCGAGATCCGCGATCGTCGTGTCCTCGGTCTCTCCCGAGCGGTGGCTCATCATGCAGCGGTAGCGGTTGCGGTGAGCGAGGTCAACCGCGTCCAATGTTTCTGACAGCGTCCCGATCTGGTTGACCTTGACGAGCAACGCGTTCGCTGCACCCTGATCGATCCCGCGACGCAGCCGCTCAGGGTTGGTGACGAACAGATCGTCACCGACGATCTGCACCCGGTCACCGAGCGCGGTGGTGAGCGCGACCCAGCCGGCCCAGTCCTCCTCGGACAGCGGGTCCTCGAACGACACGATCGGGTACGACGCGACGAGCTCTTCGTAGTACGCCGTCATCTGCTCGGCGCTGCGCGTCGCGCCCTCGAACTGATAGCCGCCGTCGGCGTAGAACTCGGTGGCTGCGACGTCGAGAGCGAGGGCGACGTCCGCACCCGGCGCGAAGCCGGCCTTCCCGATCGCCTCGATGATCAGGTCGATCGCTTCGCGGTTGGATGGCAGGTCGGGCGCGAACCCTCCTTCGTCGCCGAGCCCGGTCGATAGCCCGCGGCCTTTCAACACCGCCTTCAGCGCGTGGTAGACCTCGGCCCCCCACCGCAGTGCCTCGGCGAAGGTCGAGGCGCCCACCGGAGCCACCATGAACTCCTGCACGTCGACGTTGGTGTCCGCGTGCGCCCCGCCGTTGAGGATGTTCATCATCGGCACAGGCAGCAGGTGGGCGTGCGAACCGCCGACGTAGCGGAACAGCGGCAGGTCCGATGACTCGGCCGCGGCGCGAGCCACCGCCAGCGATGCGCCGAGGATCGCGTTCGCACCTAGCCGACTCTTGTCGGGGGTGCCGTCGAGGTCGAGCAGCACCTGATCGACAAGTCGCTGCTCGGTGGCCTCCTGGCCGACGATCTCCGGGCCGATCTCCTCGAGGACCGACGCCACCGCCTGCTGGACGCCCTTCCCGCCGTACCGTTCGCCGCCGTCCCGTTTCTCGACGGCCTCGAACGCGCCGGTCGACGCGCCGCTGGGAACCGCGGCTCGACCGATCACCCCGTCGTCGAGCAGGACCTCGACCTCGACCGTGGGGTTCCCGCGCGAATCGAGAATCTCGCGGGCAGCGACGCCTTCGATGGCGGGCATTGGTGTCTTCGCTCCTTCAAAGGTGGGCTCATTCGAGCGTAACGCCGGGGGTTACCCGGTCCCGGTATTAGGCGCTCGGTCACGGAACGCACGGGCACGGCCGCGCAGCGCTGCCTCGGCGTCGATGCCGTTCGCTCGCATGACCGCGACCGCGGCCCAGAGCAGCTCACCAGCCGCGTCCGCCGAAGGCTCGGAGGCGAAGTGCTCGACGGCCGCAACCAGCGAACCCGCATCACCGGACGGCTCGACGCCGGCCTTGCGCTGCAGCTTGGCGGCCAGCGTGAGCGCCGGTGCGGACATCGGCACGCTCGCCATCGAAGGCTTGCCGCCGCGTTCGGCCGCCTTGATCTGTTCCCAGTTGCGGTTGACCTCGTCCGCATCGGCGACTGCGACGTCGCCGAACACATGGGGATGGCGCCGCTCGAGCTTCGCGACCAGACCGGCAGCCACGTCGTCGATCGACCAGCGCTGCTCCGCGGGAAGCTCCTCGGCGAGCCGGGCGTGGAACAGCACCTGCAACAACACGTCGCCGAGCTCGTCCCGCAGCGCGGCGAGGTCGCCGTCCTCGATCGCCTGGAACGCCTCGTACGCCTCCTCGAGCAGGTACGGCGCAAGACTGTCGTGGGTCTGCTCGGCATCCCACGGGCAGCCGCCCGGCGATCGCAACCGGTCCATCACGGTGACCGCGTCGAGGAGTGCGGCGCCGAGCGGCCTGGCCTCAGGCTGGTCGACGCCGTCCGGGCCGCTCAACTGGGGAGGGACACCGCGCTCTTCACGGCGAGGACGGCTTCGGTGCTCGGGTCCCATCGGCCGTACCGCGGGCTGACGTGTACGCCGAGTCGGTTCGCCTCGTCGCTAATGGCCTTCTGCAGCAGCACGTTGGCCTGGCTGGCGTAGATCGACGACTTCAGCTGCGCACTGGCCTCCGACAGCGGCACGACGTGCCGGCTGATGATGTGCAGCACGAGGTACTCACCGCGCGTGTGGACCAGCTGGACCGTGCCGACCTTCGACTTCGCGGCGCCGAGCAGGGAGACCACCTGGCTTCGGCCGACCAGGCCGACCTCACCGCCGCTGCCGGCGGTGGTCGTGTCCTCCGAGTACTGCTTGGCGAGCGCCCCGAACGATGACGGGTCCTTGCGGGCCTGGGCGAGGATCCGCTCGGCGAGCGGCTTCTTGCCGACCGCGATCTGCGCGACGTCGAGCTGGTCGAACTGGTCGATGTCCTTGCGGTACTCGGCCTCGAGCTGAGCCTTCGTCGCAGGCAGGTCCGCGATCAACGCGTCGCTCAGCCGCTGCTGCAACACGGTCAGCCGGATCAGCCCGGGCAGCTGCGCCGGGGTGACGCCGACGCTTTCGGCGGCCTGCTGCTGCAACGACTGCAAGCTGCCGGCCTGCTGCACGAACTGGCTGGTCTGGTCGCTGATCTGCTTCGACGTGACCGTGACGTGGTGCGCCGCGGCCACCAGGCTGATCAGCCGATCGGTGATCAGCCGGCTCAACGTCTTGCGCACGAAACCGTCCCGGCTGCCGCCGAGCGCCTGGCTGAACTGAGAACCGGGAGCCAACGCGGCCGCGATCGGCGGGTAGGCAAGAGCCTCGTCGACCTGGTGCTGCAGCGTGCTCACCGGGATCCGGTGGTCCCCGACCAGCGCCGCGGCGCCGGGGCTGGTGTTGCAGGCGGCCAGCACCGGGATCGCCGCCGTCGCGACAGCGCCCACGAGCGCGCGACGGACCCCCCGGGAGCGACCTCTCATGACACGCGAGGCTATCGGAGCACTCAGCCGCTGTTCGCGGCTGGGGCACCGTCCGCGCTGTTCGCCGACGCCGCGACCGCGAGGTCCGCGACCACCTCCTGGAGCACGCTTCGACACCAGTCGAGCAGCGCCCGGTCGCGCAGCGGCTGCCCGCCGACCCGGGCGGTCACCGGCGCCGTCACGAGCACCGTCTTGGTCGCGGCCTTGACCACCGAGCCGGGGTGCAACCGGGTCAGCCTCAGCGCCTGGGACTCGCGCAGCTCCAACGGCGTGAAGCGCACGTACTTCCCCTGCGTGGCGACGTCGGCGACCCCGAAGCCCCGGGCGAACGCGCGGAACGACGCCACCGCCAGCAGGCTCTCGACCGGCTCGGGCAGCTCGCCGTACCGGTCTCGCAGCTCGTCCCGTACGCCGTCGATGTCGTCGTCGGTGTACGCCGACGCGATCCGCCGGTAGGCCTCGAGCCGGAGCCGCTCGCCCGGGATGTAGTCGTGCGGAAGGTGCGCGTCGATCGGCAGCTCGACCTTGACCTCCAGCTGCTCCTCGCCGCCGGTGCCCTTGAACTCCGCGACGGCCTCCCCGACCAGCCGCACGTACAGGTCGAAGCCGACCGCGGCGATGTGCCCGGACTGCTCACCGCCGAGCAGGTTGCCCGCGCCACGGATCTCGAGATCCTTCATCGCGACGTGCATGCCGGCACCCAGCTCGGCGTGCTGCGCGATCGTGGCGAGGCGGTCGTGCGCCTCCTCGGTGAGCGGCTTGTCCGGCGGGTAGAGAACGTAGGCATAGGCACGCTCGCGGGCCCGGCCCACACGGCCACGCAGCTGGTGCAGCTGCGACAGGCCGAGCAGGTCACCCCGTTCGATGATCAGGGTGTTCGCGTTGGCGATGTCGAGCCCGTTCTCGACGATGGTCGTACAGACGAGGACGTCGAACTCCCGCTCCCAGAAGCCGAGCATCACCCGCTCGAGGTCGTGCTCGTGCATCTGCCCGTGCGCGGTCGCGATCCGCGCCTCGGGCACGATCTCGGCGAGCCGGGCGGCCGCCCGGTCGATCGACTCCACCCGGTTGTGGATGTAGAAGACCTGACCTTCCCGCAGCAGCTCGCGGCGGATCGCGGCACCGATCTGGCGTTCGTCGTACGGTCCGACGAAGGTGAGCACCGGGTGGCGCTCCTCCGGAGGGGTCTGGATCACGCTCATCTCGCGAATCCCGGTGACCGACATCTCCAGGGTCCGCGGGATCGGCGTCGCCGACATGGTCAGCACGTCCACCGAGGTGCGCAGCCGCTTGAGGAACTCCTTGTGCTCGACCCCGAAGCGCTGCTCCTCGTCGACCACCACGAGGCCCAGGTCCTTGAACCGCGTGTCCGGCTGCAGCAGCCGGTGGGTACCGATCACGACGTCGACCGAACCGTCGGCGAGGCCGGCCAGGATCTCGCGCCGCTCGCCGTCGGTCTGGAACCGCGACAGTCCGCGGACGGTGACCGGGAAGGAAGCGAACCGCTCCGAGAAGGTCGAGAAGTGCTGCTGCGCGAGCAACGTGGTCGGCACCAGGACCGCTGCCTGCTTGCCGTCCATCACCGCCTTGAAGGCTGCGCGTACGGCGATCTCGGTCTTGCCGTAACCGACGTCCCCGCAGATCACCCGGTCCATCGGGTGCGGCGCCTGCATGTCGGCCTTCACCTCGTCGATCGCGGCCAGCTGGTCCGGCGTCTCGACGTAGGCGAAGGCGTCCTCGAGCTCGCGCTGCCACGGCGTGTCAGCGCCGAACGCGTGTCCCGGCGCGGACATCCGCGCCGCGTAGAGGCGGATCAGCTCGGCCGCGATCTCGCGGACCGCCTTGCGGGCCCGGCCTTTGCGCTTCGCCCAGTCGCCGCCACCCAGCTTGTCGAGCGACGGCGCCTCGCCGCCGACGTACCTCGTGACCTGGTCGAGCGAGTCGGTGGGGACGTAGAGCCGATCACCGGGCTGCCCGCGCTTGCTCGGCGCGTACTCGATGACGAGGTACTCGCGGGTGGCGCCGGCCACCGTGCGCTGGACCAGGTCGACGTAGCGCCCGACGCCGTGCTGCTCGTGCACGACAGCGTCACCCGGCTTGAGGGTCAGCGGGTCGATCGTGCCGCGGCGCTTGCTCGGCATCCGCGTGCCGTCCCGGCTGGTGCCTCGCACGCCGGACAGGTCAGCCTCGGTGAGCAGCGCGAGCTTCAGCGTCGGCGAGATCAGACCGCTGTCGAGGCAGCCGGTCGTGACGTGGATGACGGAGGCGGTGAGGTCGGCGTCGAGGGTCTCGTCGACGCGAGCGGCGACGTCCTCGTCCCGCAGCACCTCGGCGAGGCGCTGCGCCGAGCCGTGGCCCTCGGTGGCGACGACGACCCGCCAGCCGTCGTGGAGCCAGCCGCGGAGGTCGTCGACAGCGCGCTTGACGTCGCCGCGGTAGCGCTCCGGCGGATGGGTGGCCGACACCACCGACTCGTCGTCGATCTCTTCGTCGGCGGTGAACGCGCTCACGGTCCACCACGGCAGGCCGAGCTCGCCCGCGCGCGCCCGGACCTCCGCGACCGTCCGGTACGCCGCCGCGCCGAGATCGATCGGCGCCTTGCCGCCCGACGCCGCAGCGGCCCACGACGCGTCGAGGAACTCCTGGCTGGTGCGGACCAGGTCCGCCGCCCGGGTGCGCACCCGCTCCGGATCGCAGACGACCACGTGCGTCTGCGGCGGCACGACGTCGAGCAGCAGCACGAGATCGTCGACGAGGACCGGCGCGAGCGCCTCCATCCCTTCGACCGCGATGCCATCGGCGAGCTGGTCGAGGATCTCCGCCAGCTCGGGACGCTGCGCCGCCAGCGCGCGGGCGCGATCGCGTACCTCGTCGGTCAGGAGCAGCTCACGGCACGGCGGCGCCCACACGCCGTGCGGCGCCCGGTCGAGCGAACGCTGGTCGGCGACCGCGAAGCTGCGGATCTCCTCGATCTCGTCGCCGAAGAACTCCACCCGCAGCGGGTGGTTCTCCGTGGGCGGGAAGACGTCGAGGATCCCGCCCCGTACGGCGAACTCGCCGCGGCGCTCCACCATGTCGACCCGGTTGTAGGCGATCCCGGCCAGGGCGCGGACCACCTCGTCGAAGTCGGCCGTGTCGCCGGGCCGCAGGACCACCGGCTCCAGGTCGCCGAGGCCCGCGACCTGCGGCTGCAGCACGCTGCGCACCGGTGCGACGATCACCGAGACCGGTCCGGTGGTGGGGTCCGACGGATCGGGATGGCTCAGCCGGCGAAGTACGGCGAGCCGGCGCCCGACGGTGTCGGCCCGCGGCGAGAGCCGCTCGTGCGGCAGCGTCTCCCACGCCGGGAAGTCGACGACCTGCTCTGCGGGCAGCAGCGAGCCGAGCGCGGCGCCCAGGTCGGCGGCCTCTCGCTCGGTCGCCGTGATCGCCAGGACGGGCCGCCCCGCGGACGCGACCGCGGCGATCGCGAACGGGCGCAGGCCTGGCGGCCCGCTGACATCGAGGGTCGACACGTCACCCGCGGCGAGGCGGACAAACGCGGGATCGGTCTCGAGCGCGGCCAGCAGTGGGGAAAGGGACATACCGGTCCCCAGGCTAGGGCCGGACCGAGACCCTCAGATCTTGGTGACCTTCACCGCCGTGCCGTAGGCGCAGATCTCGGTCCACATGTCGCCCATCTCCGAGGTGTCGAAGCGCATCGCGACGACCGCGTTTGCACCGCGCCGCTCGGCCTCCTCGACCATGCGGCCCATCACCTCGTTGCGGCTCTCGTAGAGCGCCTTGGTCATGCCCTTGAGCTCGCCGCCGAACATCGACTTGAGGCCGGCCCCCACCTGCGAGAAGGCGTTGCGGGAACGCACCGTCAAGCCCCACACCTCACCGAGGACCTCGTCGATGCGATAGCCCGGCAGGTCGTTCGTGGTCACGACGATCACGTGCATCTCCCCACCTACCGCCCGTTGGCGGTATCGGCCACGCCGGCTCTGACATACCGGACCTTACCGCCAGAGTTCGGTCAGTCGTTGAACGCGTTCTGAGCTGTGGCTAACCCCTGCGCGACCAGCAACTCGACGGCGTCGGCGGCGCGCTCCACCTGGACGCCGACGTCCGCACGGACCGCCGACGGAAAGTCGCGGAGCACGAAGTCAGCGGGGTCCTGGCGTCCGGGTGGCCGGCCGATGCCCAGGCGCACCCGGTAGAACTCGCCGGACCCGAGCGAGGCACGCAGCGACCTCAGGCCGTTGTGCCCGTTGTCGCCGCCGCCGAGCTTGATGCGCATGGTTCCCGGCTCGAGGTCGAGCTCGTCATGGACCACCACGATGCGGTCGAGCGGGGTCTTGAAGAACTTGACCAGCCCGGCGACCGGTCCGCCCGACTCGTTCATGAACACCCGCGGCTTGGCGATCACGCACCGGACGTCGGCGAGCCGCGACTCGACGACGTCGGCGCGCACCTTGTGCGTCTTGAAGGTGCCACCCACCCGGCCGGCGAGGGCGTCGGCCGCCAGGTATCCGATGTTGTGCCGGTTCGCGGCGTACTGCGGACCCGGGTTGCCCAGCCCGATCACGAGCCAGGGAGCCTCGCCACTTGCTTCGTGGTCCGCCCGAGAGCGGGCGAAGCGCACTATTCGGCGGCCGGAGCTTCGGAGCCGGCGTCCGCCGACGGTGCCTCGGCGGCACCCTCGGCCGCAGCTTCGCCCTCGGCAGCAGCCTCGGCCTCGGCGCCCTCCTCGGCCTCTCCGGCGCCCTCGGCAGCCATCTCCTCGGCAGTGGGCGCCGCGACGATGTGCAGCACGAGCTGCTCGGGGTCCCCCGCGAGCTCGACGCCCTCCGGCAGCTTCACGTCGCCGGCGTGCACCGAGCCGCCGATCTCGAGGCCGTCGATGGACACCTCGAAGCCGGACGGGATGTTGGTGGCCTCCGCGGTCACCGCGAGCGTGGTCAACGACTGGTCGAGCAGGCCGCCAGCGGCGATGTCGCCGACCACCTGGATGGCCACGTCGACGTGGATGCGCTCACCCCGGCGGACCAGGATCAGGTCGAGATGCTCGATCCCGCCCCGGATCGGGTCGCGCTGGATGGACTTCGGCAGTGCGAGCTCGCTGCCGTCGGCGAGCTGCAGGTCGAGCAGCACGTTGGCGCCGTCGGTGCGCAGGGCGTGCTCGAACTCGCGGCTGGGCAGCGAGATGTGCCGCGGGTCGGTGCCGTGGCCGTAGAGGACGGCCGGAATCTTGCCCGCCCGACGGGTACGACGAGCGCCACCCTTGCCGAACTCGGTGCGCGGCTCAGCGGCGATACGGACCTCGGGCACAGCAAACTCCTAGATCATCAGCACCGGTCACCCGGGTCTGAACGACGGCGCGGTAAGCGCGGACGAGTCTAGGCGAACCGTTGAAATTGCGCGAAATCAGCGCCGCCGATCGAACGGCGGTCAGCGGGATGACCGGCAAGGCCGCAGGGAGCGCCGTGGGCTTACGCCCACAAGCGACCGAGAACGCCGCCGATGGAACGGCGGTCAGCGGGATGAGCGGCAAGGCCGCAGGGAGCGCCGTGGGCTTACGCCCACAAGCGACCGAGAACGCCGCCGATCGCCCGCTGAGCGCCGTTATGCGTTCCCGTCGAACAAGCTCGTGACGGAACCATCCTGGAACACCTCGGTGATCGCCCGCGCGATCAGCGGAGCGATCGAGAGGACGGTGAGCCGGTCGAAGTGGTGGTCGTCGGTCAGCGGCAGCGTGTTGGTGACCACCACCTCGGAGATCCGGCTGTTCTTCAGCCGGTCGATCGCCGGCTCGGTGAACTCGCCGTGGGTGGCGGCGACGACCACCTCGGTGGCGCCGGAGTCGAGCAGGATGTCCGCCGCCTTCGTGATCGTCCCGCCGGTGGCGATCATGTCGTCGATCAGCAGGCAGCGCCGGCCTTCGACGTCACCGACGACGCGGTGCGCGACGACCTCGTTGGCGACCTTCACGTCGCGGGTCTTGTGCACGAAGGCCACGTCGACCCCGCCGAGCCGGTCCGCCCAGCGCTCGGCCATCCGCACCCGGCCGGTGTCCGGCGAGACCACGGTGAAGTCGCCGCCGTACTTGTCCGCGATGTAGTCGGCGAGCAGCGGCAGGGCGAAGAGGTGGTCGACCGGGCCGTCGAAGAAGCCCTGGATCTGCGCGGTGTGCAGGTCGACCGACATCAGCCGGTCGGCGCCCGCCGTCTTGAACAGGTCCGCGATGAGGCGTGCCGAGATCGGCTCGCGCCCGAGGTGCTTCTTGTCCTGGCGGGCGTAGGGGTAGAAGGGCATCACGACCGTGATCCGCTTGGCGGAGGCGCGCTTGAGCGCGTCCACCATGATCAGCGCCTCCATGACCCACTTGTTGATCGGCGGACCGTAGGACTGGATGAGGAAGGCGTCGCAACCGCGGACCGACTCCTCGGGCCGGGTGTAGATCTCGCCGTTGGCGAACTCCCGGATCTGGGTCGGGCTCACCGCGATCCCGATGTTTTCCGCGACCTCGTCGGCAAGCGCGGGGTGTGCACGGCCGGAGAAGAGCAGCAGCGTCTTCTCACCCTGGGTCTTGATGCCGGTCACTTATTCCCCTGCTCCCTCGCCGTCGACCGGGGAAGTCGGTTCCATTGTCGCCTGTTCGCGTGCTCGCTGCGCCGCCTTTGCCGCCGGTGAGTCGGGTCGCCGCTTCTCGACCCAGCCCTCGACGTTGCGCTGCTGCCCGCGGGCGATCCCCAGCGCACCCGGCGGCACGTCCTCGCTGATCACCGAGCCGGCGGCGGTGTAGGCGCCGTCGCCGATCGTCACGGGCGCGACGAGCATCGTGTCCGACCCGATCCGTACGTCGTCACCGACGACGGTCCGGTGCTTGTCGACGCCGTCGTAGTTGACGAAGACGGTGGACGCGCCGATGTTCGACCGCTCGCCGATCTCCGCGTCGCCGACGTACGACAGGTGTGGCACTTTGCTGTCGTCGCCGATGTCGGCGTTCTTGGTCTCGACGAAGCTGCCGATCTTGCCGCCGCGGCCGAGCTTGGTGCCGGCCCGGACGTAGGCGTACGGCCCGACGTTCGCCTCCGGCCCGATCTCGGCCGACAGGCAGTGCGAGCGGACCACCCTGGCCCCACGACCGACCCGGGTGTCGCGCAGCGTGCAGTCCGGTCCGACCTCGGCGCGCGACTCGATGTGGGTGGCTCCGTGCAGCTGGGTGTTCTGGTGGATCACCGCGTCGGGCTCGATCGTCACCCGGACGCCCATCCAGGTGGTCTGCGGGTCGACGATCGTCACGCCTTCGCGCATCCAGTAGTTGACGATCCGGTCCCGCATGGCGCGTCGGGCGGCCGCGAGCTGGACGCGGTCGTTGACCCCGAGCGTCTCGACCTCGGGGGCCGAGACCGCCGAGACGATCTCGCCGTCGGCCACGAGGAGGCCGATGACGTCGGTGAGGTACTCCTCGCCCTGCGCGTTGTCCGTGGTCACCCGCGCGAGCGCGGCGCGAAGGCGCGCGCCGTCGAACGCGTAGACGCTGGTACCGACCTCGTGGACGGCCCGGGTCGCCTCGTCGGCGTCACGATCCTCGACGATCGCCCGCACCCGACCGTCACTGCCGCGGACCACCCGCCCGTAGCCGTGCGGGTCGCTGACCTCGCTGGTCAGCAGCGTGGCCGCCGCCGCCGTCTCTGCATGCACGGCGAGCATTGCCTTGAGCGAGGCGGAGGTCAGCAGTGGGGCGTCGCCCGGTACGACGACGACGGTCCCTTCGCCCGGCACGCCGGCGACCTTGAGCGCCATCCGCACCGCATGGCCGGTGCCGAGCTGCTCCTCCTGGACCGCGGTGAGCGCTGAGGAGCCGATCTCGGCGAGGTGCTCGGTGATCTGGTCCCGAAGATGGCCCACGACCACGACCGTGTGGGCGGCGCCGAGCGGCTCGGTCGCGGCCAGCACGTGGCCGAGCAGACTGCGCCCGCAGATCCCGTGCAGCACCTTGGCCAGCGAGGACTTCATCCGCCTGCCCTCACCCGCCGCCAAAACCACGACAGCAGCAGGCGCGTGATCAGTCACGGTCAGCTCCAGGGCAGTGATTGGAGCCCCAGCCTATCGACGCAACAACCGCCACCCGCCCGACCGAATCCATGTTCCGGCACACAAACGTTGCGTGGGTCGCCACCTGAGTCGACGTGACTGCCTCACGGAGCGACTCACGTCACGTTTGTGTGCCAAATCAGGGGTTTGCTCCCGGGTAGGGATTCGAACCCCAATCTCAAGGCACCAAAAGCCCGCGTCATGCCAGTTAGACCACCCGGGACGGCGATCGGAAGCCTACGGCGCAAGCCAGGTCAACGAGCCCGTGAGAGCATTGATGGTCGCGCCGAGAGGAAGAGCTGGATGACGCAGACGCTCGACACACCCATCGCCGAAGCCGAAGGGCTGCGCAAGCCGCTGCCCGAGGTGGGCCTGCTCAAGAGCGAGCGGGCCCACCACGCCGAGCAGTGGGCGCTGGGCATCTTCATCGTCCTCCCGCTGCTCGCGGTGGCCGCCGCCGTACCGGTTGCCTGGGGTTGGGGCATCGGCTGGCACGACATCGTGATCGCGCTGGTGATGTATGCCGTGTCCGGCCACGGCATCACGGTCGGCTTCCACCGCTACTTCACCCACGGCGCGTTCAAGGCGAAGAAGGCACTGCGAGTCGCGCTGGCCGTCGCCGGCAGCCTCGCCATCGAAGGTCCGGTGATCCGCTGGGTGGCCGACCACCGGCGCCACCACGCCTACAGTGACAAGCAGGGCGACCCGCACTCTCCGTGGCGGTACGGCGCGAACCTCAAGGCGCTCATCAAGGGCCTCTGGCACGCCCACATCGGGTGGATGTTCGACATCGAGCAGACCAACCAGGCGCGGTTCGCTCCCGACCTGCTCGCCGACCGCGCCATCGTGCGCGTCTCGAAGGCCTTTCCATGGCTGACCGCCGCGAGCCTGCTGGCTCCCCCGCTGGTCGGCTACCTGTGGTCGGGCTTCGCCTGGCAGGGCGCGGTAACCGCCTTCTTCTGGGCCAGCCTGGTCCGGGTCGCGACGCTGCACCACGTGACGTGGTCGATCAACTCGATCTGCCACGCGATCGGCAAGCGGCCGTTCCAGGCCCGCGACGAGTCACGCAACGTGTGGTGGCTCGCCATCCCGTCGATGGGCGAGTCCTGGCACAACCTGCACCACGCCGACCCCACCGCGGCACGCCACGGCGTACTGAAGGGACAGCTCGACACCTCAGCGCGGGTGATCTGGGCGTTCGAGAAGCTGCACCTCGCCTACGACGTGCGCTGGCCCTCACCCGAACGCATCCAGGCCAAGCTCGCCTAACGGCGAGCCAGGCGCCGGCGAGCCCAACCCTTTGGGCGTCTCAGCCCCCTTTGAGACACCCAGATCGTTGGGCTCGACCCCCGCTAGGCGCTGCCGCGGCGAACGCTCGGCGGAGCTGCGTGACGAAGTCCTGCTGCGTTTCGTAGTAGTCGCTGCGACCGGCCACCAGGACCGTCCAGCCGAGCGCCCGGATCACATCGCGTCGCCGGTCGTCCTCTCGGCGCTGGTCCCAGTGCACAGCGCCGTCGTACTCGACGATGATGCGACGGTCGGGATAGGCGAAGTCGGCTCGCGCCACGAAGTCACCGCTGCTGTTCCGCACGACGTACTGTGCGACGGGCGCGCCGAATCCCTCTTGGATGAGCAGTACTCGAAGCCGTGACTCCATAGGGGACTCGCTCAGCGGCTCCATGAGCTCAACCACCCGGTCGGCCTGTACGACGCCCCGGAGTCTGCGATGGGCGCGGGTGTAGGCGGCGAGATCCTCGCGGCTGACAAGCCCGGCATGCGCGAGCGCATCCGCAACGACCAAAGCCTCGGTCAGCGAGAGCCAGCGCGCGCAGTCGAAAGCAGTGCGCAGCGGCGTCGTCACCCAACAGCCGTCGACTCGATCGAGGTCAGTGGCCTCGATGGTGATCTCGCGAACCAGACACCCTGGTCGCGCGCGGCGCCAGTCGCCGGTCGGGCGGCCGACCCAGACCAACAGCCCGCGCCGCTCCTGCACGTCGATGCCGTAGATCCATGCGGCGGTCAGACCGCAGATGAAACCGTGTTGGCCGAGCACCAGCTTCGCGGCCTCGACGCGCATCGCCTTGGTGTCCTCGACGCGGGCGTGCACCCAGACGTTGCGGAAGACATGCCGCCATTCCTCACCCTTGAGCGCCGAGTCGCTCACGCCGAGAGCCCGAGCCTCGGCCGTCGTGAAAGGGCAGTGGCGCAGCGCATCAGGAACGTGCGGGGCAATCGGCACCGCAAGAGCGTGCCCGCGAAGCGGGAACGCTCGCAGCGGGCATCCACAGGGCCCGGCGAGCCCGCCCTTTTGGGCGTCTCAGGGGTGGTTGAGAGGCCCAAAACGGCGGGCTCGGCGCTACACGATCCTCGCGCCCGGCGCGGGGCCGGTTGCTCGCCGTACCGTGCGGCACACGTCGTAGCCGGCCAGCGCCGAGGCGATCCGTACGGCGTCGCCCGGCGTGCGGGCGAGCAGCGCCACCGTCGGCCCCGAGCCGGACACGATCCCACCGGCCGCCCCGAGCTCGCGCCCCGCGTCGAGCACCCGCGCGAGGTTCGGCCGCAGGTGCAGCGCCGGCGCCTGCAGGTCGTTGCGCATCGCCAGCCCGAGCGCCACCGGGTCACCCGCCCGAAGCGCCGCCAGCACCCCGTCCGCGGCCGGCGGCTCGTCCGGCTGGTCGTCCCCGCGCTGCCGGTCGAGCTCGGCGTAGACGCTCGGCGTCGACAGACCGGCCTCCGCGACGGCAAGCACCCAGTGCCACTCCCCGCGGCTGAGCACCGGCGAGACCACCTCCCCGTGCCCCGTGCCCAACGCCGTACCGCCGTGCAACAGGAAGGCGACGTCACTGCCCAGGCCCGAGGCGATCCGTTCGAGCTCGCGCTGCGACAGGCCGGCACCCCACAGCGCGTCGGCGGCGACGAGCGCGGCGGCGGCGTCGGCACTACCACCCGCCAGGCCTCCACCTACCGGGATGTCCTTGCGCAACCTGACGTGCGCCGCCGGCTCCACCCCCGCGGCGGCCGCCACCGCCCGGACCGCCTGTACGGCGAGGTTGTCCTCGTTGGTCGGGACGTCATCGATGTGCTCGCCCTCGACCTCGACCGTCACCCCGCGCCGCTCGGCGCGCTCCACGCAGACCAGGTCGAACACGCTCACCGCGTGGTAGATCGTGTGCAGCTCGTGCTTGCCGTCCGGGCGTCGCGGGCCCACACCGAGGTGCAGGTTGACCTTGGCCGGCACCCGCACGGTCACGCTGTGGGAAGGCACCCGACCGATCGTAGGCAACCGCCCCAGCCCGCTACCGGTGCTCAGCGATCTTGGCAAAGGCACGCACGTCGAGCTGCTCGCCGCGGGACGCCGGGTCGACACCGGCCGCTACCAGCACGGCCTCCGCCGCAGCCGCCGACCCGGCCCAGCCGCTCAGCGCCGCCCGCAGCGTCTTGCGCCGCTGCGCGAAGGCCGCGTCGACCACGGCGAACACGTCCGCGCGCAAGACGGACGTCTCGGGCGGCGTACGCCGGTCGAAGGCGACCAGCCCGGAGTCGACGTTGGGCACCGGCCAGAACACCGCCCGCGGCACCGGCCCGGCCCGGCGCGCGTCCGCCCACCACGCCAGCTTCACCGTCGGCGCGCCGTACACCCGCGAGCCCGGCGCCGCGGTCAGCCGGTCCGCCACCTCCGCCTGCACCATGACCAGGCCGCGCCGCAACGACGGCACCACCTCGAGCAGGTGCAGTACGACGGGGACCGCGACGTTGTAAGGCAGGTTCGCCACCAGAGCGGTCGCATCCACCGGCAGCGACGTGATCCGGAGCGCGTCGCCGGCGACGACGTGCAGCCGGTCCGCGAGCTCCGGGGCGTGCCGGGCGACGGTAGCGGGCAGCGCGCCGGCGAGCACGGGGTCGATCTCGACGGCCACCAGTGACCGCACCGCCGGCAGCATCGCAAGGGTCAGCGAGCCCAGTCCCGGGCCGACCTCCAGCACCACGTCGTCAGCGGTCAGCGCCGCGGCAGTCGCAATCCGGCGCACCGTGTTGGCGTCGACGACGAAGTTCTGCCCGAGCGACTTGCGCGGCCGAATCCCGAGGTCGGCCGAGAGTGCCCGGATCTCGGCGGCGCGGAGCAGGCTCACTGCCAGCCGAAGACCCGGGCGGCCGTCGACGTGACGGCGGCCGCGATCTCGTCCTCACCGACGCCCTTGGTCTCGGCGATGGCCCGGACCGTCAGCGGCACGAGGTACGGCGAGTTGGGCGCTCCCCGATACGGCATCGGCGTGAGGAACGGCGCGTCGGTCTCGACGAGCAACAGGTCCAGCGGAACCACCGCCGCGGCGTCACGCAGGTCCTGCGCGTTCTTGAACGTGACGTTGCCGGCGAACGACATCACGTAGCCGCGGTCCGCGCACGTGCGAGCGAAGTCCGCGTCGCCGGAGAAGCAGTGGAAGATCACCCGCTCGGGTGCGCCCTCACTCTCGAGCACCCGCAGCACGTCGTCGTGCGCCTCGCGGTCGTGGATCATCACGGCCTTGCCGGTCCGCTTGGCGATCGCGATGTGACGGCGGAAGGACTCCTCCTGCGAGCCCCACCCGCCTTCCTCGGTCCGGAAGTGGTCGAGCCCGGTCTCGCCGACCGCGACCACCCGCGGCGCGGCAGCCAGCCGCTCGATCTCTTCCCAGATCTCGTCGTTGGCGGCGTGCGCTTCGTTCGGGTGCACCGCGACGGCGGCCCATACGTCGTCCCGGGAGTCGGCGAGCTCCACACTCCATCGCGACGACGGGACGTCGATCCCGATCTGTACGACGCGCTCGATCCCCACCGCCTTGGCCGCCGCCATCACGTCGGCGACGTCGGCCTTCATGAGGTCGAGGTGGCAGTGGCTGTCCAGCGCCGGGGCGCCGAGCGGTGCCGGCGGCGGGGGTGCCTCACCGTCGCGCTTCGCGCTGCGGTCACGACCGGATGCCGGCGTGGTCACTCGGTCACTCGGCACTCATCCGGGCGAGCTCCTCGTCCACCACGGACGGGTCGAGCTTCGCGAACAACGGCGTCGGTGGCCCGACCGGCGTACCGACCTTGAGCGGATCGCGCGCCCATCGCACCGGCGTGTCGTAGTCGCCGGCCAGCACCGGGTACGCCGGGCCGCCGTCGAGGTCGTCGACCTCGCGCAGCTCCGGTTGCGGGGCCAGCACGCCGTCGCGGCCGAGCAGCTCGTGCACCTGCTGCGAGGTGTGCGGGAGGAACGGCGCCAGCATCGTCGTGCAGTCGCTGACCGCCTGCAGCGCGACATGCAGGATCGTGGCCATCCGGTCGGGCTGCGACTCGCGAAGCTTCCACGGCGCCTGCTCGGACAGGTACTTGTTCGCCTCAGCGACGACCCGCATGGTCTCGGTGAGCGCGGCTCTCATCCGCGACCGCTCGAGATCGGCGCCGACGGCCGCGAACGCGCCGGCCGTGGTCTCGAGCAACCCGCGGTCGATGTCGGTCAGCTCACCCGCGGCCGGCAGCGACCCGAGGTTCTTCGCGGTGAACGACAGCGACCGGTTGACCAGGTTGCCCCAGGCCGCGACCAGCTCGTCGTTGTTGCGGCGTACGAACTCCGACCACGTGAAGTCGGTGTCGTTGGACTCCGGCCCCGCGGCCGTCAGGTAGTAGCGCAGCGAGTCCGGGGAGTAGCGCGACAGGAAGTCGCGCACGTAGATCACGACCGAGCGGCTCGACGAGAACTTGCGCCCCTCCATGGTGAGGAACTCGCTCGACACGACCTCGCTGGGCAGCTGCAGCTCGCCGAACGCCCCCGGCGTCCCACCGCGCGCCCCCTTCCCGTCGTACCCGAGCAGCTCGGCAGGCCAGATCTGGGAGTGGAAGGTGACGTTGTCCTTGCCCATGAAGTAGTACGACTCCGCTGCCGGATCGCACCACCACGCCCGCCACGCGTCGGCGTCCCCGGTACGCCGGGCCCACTCGATCGACGCCGAGAGGTAACCGATCACGGCGTCGAACCACACGTAGAGCCGCTTGCTCGGGTTGTCCTCCCACCCGGGCAGCGGGATCGGCACCCCCCAGTCGATGTCGCGGCTCATCGCCCGCGGCTTGATGTCCTCGAGCAGGTTGAGGGAGAACCGCAGCACGTTGGGCCGCCAGTCGGTCCGGGTCTGCAACCAGCTGCCCAGCGCGTCCGCGAGCGCCGGCAGGTCGAGGAAGAAGTGCTCGGTCTCGACGAACGACGGGACCTCGCCGTTGATCCGTGACCGCGGGTTGATCAGCGCGTCCGCGTCGAGCTGGTTGCCGCAGTTGTCGCACTGGTCACCCCGGGCGCCGTCGTACCCGCAGATCGGGCAGGTGCCCTCGATGTAGCGGTCCGGCAAGGTACGCCCGGTCGAAGGCGAGATCGCCCCCTTCGTCGTGCGCTCGATCATGTAGCCGTTGCGGTGCAGCGTCTTGAACATCTCCTGTACGACGGCGTAGTGGTTGCGCGTCGTCGTACGGGTGAACAGGTCGTAGGTCAGGCCGAGCTGCTGCAGGTCCTCGGCGATGACCCGGTTGTAGCGGTCCGCGAGCTCGCGCGGGGTCACCCCCTCCTGGTCGGCCTGCACCAGGATCGGCGTGCCGTGCTCGTCGGTGCCGCTCACCATGAGCACGTCGTTGCCGGCCAGCCGGTGATACCGGCTGAACACGTCGGACGGCACCCCGAACCCGGCGACGTGGCCGATGTGCCGCGGGCCGTTCGCGTACGGCCAGGCGACCGCGGTCAGGATGTGCCGAGCCACCTGTCCTCCTCCGCGACCGACGCCGTTGACGAGCCGGCTGCGCCGGCACCGCTCATGAGCCTATTGATCGCGGCACGCGGCTTTCCGCGGGTTCCGGGCAGGTGTGTGTCGGAACCGGGATTGCCTTGAGAACTCGGGGAAAATAACGCGAAGCCCCTCCGTGTATGAGACGGAGGGGCTTCGCTCGTGTTCTCGCTGCACCGGCAGAGCCGCTCGACCAGCCAGGGCCAGTCGCTCGACCGCCGTGCGTTGCAAGAACCCGGACTCCGGATCAGAAGACCCGCGTCGATGCCTCCGCTTCGCCTCGCCCCGGTTGCCCGAAGCAAGAGCTCCGCGACGCGATCCGGTCACCCGAACCGCTCGCTTCACGACCCTCCTGGTTGCCCAGGCGACTCGCGTCGCGTCGTACCTGGCTTTCCGGAGAAGAAGTCCGCCCGGTTGCCCGGACGATCAACCCCCTGGTGCCCGAGTACGTCGCACTCCGTTCCCAGGTGCCGCGCGTCCCGTTGCCGGGAAGCTCCGCACTGTTACCGAGGTGCTTCGCATCTAGCGCTGCAAGGCTGGCCCGAAGACTTCCCCCTGCGTGGTCTCCGTTTCCGGGGACAGACGGATTTGTAGTGGGTCAGCCGATCTTGCACAAGAGGTTTCCGGAAGTATTTTCAAGATCTTTTTCGGTGCACAGGAGTGTCCACAGACAGCGCCGGGTTGTCCCCCGAAATGGGGTCGACTCGCCGGGTCGTCCACCGCTGCATGCACAGGCCCTGTGGAGATCAGCAGCCGGACTTTTTCGTCGCCGCGTCGTACACGACTCGCCGCGGCAGGCCGGTCTCGCTCGCCACGGCGTCGACCGCGTCCCGCCGGCTGGCACCAGCCGCCACTCGCGTCTCGACCGCCTGCCGCAGGGCGGCCGGATCGGCGACCGGTGCCCGGGCCGGCGCGCCGGCGACCACGACGGTGACCTCCCCGAGCACCTCGGTGGACCCGGCCCACGCGACCAGGTCGGCCAGCGTCGCCCGGCGTACCTCCTCGTGGGTCTTGGTGAGCTCGCGGCACACCGCCGCCCGGCGGTCGGCGCCGAATGCGGCCGCCAGGTCGGTCAGGGTCACCGCCAGGCGCCGGGGCGACTCGAAGAGCACCAGGGCTCGCGGGTCGCCGGCCAGCTCGGCGAGCCGGGCGCGGCGTTCGCCGGCCTTGCGTGGCAGGAAGCCCTCGAAGCACCACCGGTCCACCGGTACGCCGGCGACGGCGACGGCCGCGGTGACCGCCGAGGGTCCGGGCAGGACGGTGACCGGGAGATCCCGGGCGACCGCCGCGCTCACCAGCAGGTAGCCCGGGTCGGAGACCAGCGGGACGCCGGCGTCGCTGACCAGCAACACGGTGCGGCCCGCCGCCACCTCGTCGAGCAGCCCGCCGGATCGTCCGCGCTCCACCGCGTCGTAGACCGCCACGAGCCGCGCGGTGAGCTCGACGCCGAGCGCCGCGGCCAGCCGCCGCAGCCGCCTGGTGTCCTCCGCCGCGATGACGTCCGCGTCGGCGAGCGCGGCCCGCAGCCGTGGCGAGGCGTCACCCGGATCGCCGATCGGCGTCGCGGCGAGAACGAGCGGCACGGGCTCATTCAACCGGTAGCGGGCAGAACGGTTCATACGATGAACGGGTGTCGTTGGCGTCCGCACCGGTCGAGGACGCCCCGCCCGAGCTAGACCGCACCGCCCGCGAGGCGCTCCAGCGGATCCGCGCCCGGCTCGTCCGCCCGATGCCCGACGACCGGATCCTGGGCTGGCTGCTGCCGCTGGGCATCACGGTGCTGGGCGGGATTCTGCGCTTCTGGCGGATCACCCGCCCGGGTGGGCACACCCTCCACCACAACACGAGCATCGTCTTCGACGAGACGTACTACGCGCACGACAGCTGGTCGCTGCTGCATCACGGTGTCGAGACCGACGGGTTGATGAAGGCCTCGGCGTTCGTCGTCCACCCGCCGCTCGGCAAGTGGATCATGGCGATCGGCGAAGCGCTGTTCGACCACGGCAAGACGGTCACCTTCCACGGCACGATCTACCCGGCCAGCCCGCTGTCGTTCCGGTTCATGGGCGCGGTGCTCGGAACCCTCGCCATCCTGATGACGGCGCGGGTGGCCCGGCGGATGTTCCGCTCGACCGCCCTCGGCGTGGTGGCCGGCATGCTGGTTGCGCTGGACGGCCTCGAGTTCGTGCAGAGCCGTACGGCGATGCTCGACATCTACCTGATGTTCTGGGTGATCGCGGCCTTCGGCTGCCTCGTGGTCGACCGGGACTGGGGCCGGCGCCGACTGGCCGACCGGTTGACCGCGCCGCTCGGCCCCCGGGAGTGGGGCCCGCGCGTCGGCTTTCGGCCCTGGCGCATCGGCGCCGCCCTGTGCATCGGCGCGGCGTGCGGGACGAAGTGGAACGGCGCCTACTACATCCCGGCGCTGGTCCTGCTCGCTCTCGCCTGGGACGTGGGGGCCCGGCGCTCGGCCGGGGTCCACGGCCTGGCCCGGCCTGCTGACGACCCTCGGGCCCGAGGCCGAAGAGGACTGGACGGGTGGGTGTGGGGCAGCGCCGCCTGGCGGGTGCTGCTTCCTCTGCTCGCGCTGTTCCTGCTGCTGCCGGCCGCGGTCTATGTCGCGTCGTGGACCGGATGGTTCCTGTCCAACGGCCAGTACGCCTACCACCACGACCTCTACGTCCACCCGGGTCAGAACTGGCTGCAGCACGACTGGGCGGTGTTCCGCGGCTGGTGGCACTACAACTTCAGCGAGATCTGGGGCTACGACAAGACGCTGCACGCCTCGCACCCCTACCTGTCCCGGCCGTGGACGTGGCTGCTGCTCGCCCGGCCGGTCGCCTACTACTACCAGACCCCCACCGGCTGCGGAGCCGACTCGTGTGCCCAGGAAGTGCTCGGGCTGGGCAACCCGGCACTGTGGTGGGCGACCATCCCGGCGCTGGTCGCGGTGATCTGGATGTGGATCTCGCGCCGCGACTGGCGCGCAGCGGGGGTCGTCACCGCGTTCGCCTTCGGCTACCTGCCGTGGGTCTTCCAGGAGCTGTTCGTCGTGCCCACCACGCCGCCGTGCACGCCGGCCGGCAACTGCCACCGGACGATGTTCCTCTTCTACATGCTGCCCAACGTGCCGTTCATGGCCCTGCTCGTCACCATGGCCGTCGGGCTCGCGCTCGGTCACCGCGGGCAGTCCGAGATCCGCCGCGTGGGCGGCGCGACCGCGGTCGCCAGCTACCTGTCGGTCGTCGTGATCCTCTTCTACTTCTTCTATCCGATCCTCGCGGCGCGCAACATTCCGCAGGACCAGTGGCATCGCCGGATCTGGTTCAGCCACTCATGTGATGCCAGCGCTGACCGCAACGAGCATCACGAGGACTCGCCGTGCTGGATCTAGTGTCCGGCCGAGACCGGCTCTAGCCCGACCTCGGAGACGGCCGCTGCCGGCTCCGGCCGGCCACGGATCCGCTCGATCGCACGAGCGATGGCGTACGCCGGGACCAGCAGCACCGCCGCAGCCAGGCCGTCGAACCAGTAGTGGTTGGCGGTCGCGACGACGACGAAGACGGTCAGCAGCCCGTGCAGCAAGCCCAGCCATCGCCAACGACTCGGGCTGCACACGACGATCACCAACGAGATGAGGACCGCCCACCCCACGTGGATGGACGGCATTGCGGCGTACTGGTCGGCCAGCGAGCCGAACGCGTCGTACACGGACTGGCCGTAGACCTGCGCGGTGTCGACCAGGCCGGTGCCGCTGATCAGCCGCGGTGGCGCGACCGCGATCATCTGGATCAGCAGCGACATCGCGGTGAACGCCGCGATCGTGTTGCGGACCACCGGATACCGGTCGCGGTGGCGTAGCCACAGCCAGACCAGGAAGACCACCATCAGGGTGAGATGCGCGGTCGCGTAGTAGTAGTTCGACGCCCGCACCAACCATCCGTGGTCAATGATCAGGTTCTGGACCGACCGCTCGCTCGGCACGTGGAGCACGCGTTCGGCGTGCCAGAGCCATTCGCCGCGGTCCACCCCGCCGGTCGTGTGCCCTCTGGTCAGCGAGTTCGCCACCTGCCACAACGCGAACAGCGCGCAGACGACGGCGACCTCGAACGACGCGGCCGCCACGAACCGTGCGGTGCGCCCGGCAAGCCGGGACGCGCAGATGCACACGCCGAGCATCGCGACCGCGACGATGGAGGCCGAGTAGGCGTCCAACCGCAGCCAGTCCACGTCCACCACCCAGTGCACCGCCGGACGGCGGTATCGGCGTTGCCAACCCTTGGGAAACTACCGAACCGGCTCGGCGACCTCTCGGGTGTCGAGCGCGGGCAGCTCCGGCGGCGCCAGACCGGCCGGTGGCAGCGCGACCCGCACGATCGTGCCGCCACCCTCGCGGTTGTCGATCGACACGATCCCGTTGTGACCGTCGATGACCTGCTTGACGATGGACAGGCCCAGACCGGATCCCGGCATCGCCCTCGCCTCGTCGGCCCGGTAGAAGCGGTCGAAGACGTGCGCGATCGCCTCGTCCGGAATCCCCGGGCCGCGGTCGGCAACGGTCAGCTGGCCGCTCGAGGTGAGCACGACCTCGACCTCGGAACCCGGTGGGCTGAACTTGCCGGCGTTGTCGAGCAGGTTCGCCACGGCCCGAGCGAGCCGGGCCGGAACGCCGCGGACCGTCACCGGCTCGGCGTGGAGGCGGAACTCCAAGCCCGGCCAGTGCCGGCGGGCCCGGTCGACCTCGTGGCCGACCAGATCGTCGAGCGAGACGTCCTCGAGCGCCGACTCGGGCGCTTCGCCGCGGGCCAGCTCGACGACATCGGCGACCAGGCCGGTGAGCTCGTCCAGCTGGGCCACCAGGCCATTGAGCAACGAGCGGCGCTGGTCCGGCGAGAGCCGCTCCACGTCGTGCAGCACCTCGACGTTCGTGCGCAGGCTCGCCAGCGGCGTACGCAGCTCGTGGCTCGCATCCAGGATCAGCTGGCGCTGCTGGTCGAGTGAGCGCTCGAGCGCGTCGAGCATCGAGTTGAACGTCGACGCGAGCCGCCCGAGCTCGTCGGCTCCGTAGTCCTCGATTCGCGTCGTCAGGTCGCGGGTCACCGCGATCTGCTCCGCCGCCGAGGTGAGCCTGGCCACCGGGCGCATCGTGCGCCGTACGACGAACCACGCGCCGGCCGTCGCCATGCCGAAACCGAGTACGACGAGCAGCAGGAAGGCGAGCCGGAGCTTGTGCAGCTCGCTGTTCGCCGCGGTCAGCGGAAGGGCAACCTGCAAGGCCACCGTCCCCTGCTGGCCGTTCGTCGCGATGACCGGCCGGCGGACGGTGAGGATCCGCATCGGCGAGCCGTCGACGTGCTCGGTGCGCAGCCAGGTGCCGCCCGAGTTGGCGATCCGGATGTCGCGACTCCCAACCGGCAGCGCCAGGCCCTGCCGCTCCTTGATCGTGTGCCCGTCCACCTGGACGACCTGCACGTTGCCCGAGCTCTCGCCGGGGTCGCGCTCGACCTCGGGTTGGAAGGTCTGCGGGTCGACCCGGATCGAGTGGTCGCTGTTGGCCTGGTCGCGCAGCTGCCCGTCGATGTTGCTGTACAGCTCGTGATGCACCGCGATGTAGGCCACCGCGACGACGGCGACGATCGCGAAGGTCGCCGCCACCGCGGCGGCGGCCGTGAGCCGGGTACGGATCGGGGTGTCTCGCCAGCGATGGTCGACGCTGATCAGGCTGCCGCGAAGCCGACTGGCGACATTGCTCACGTCTCGCCACGCAGTACGTAACCCACCCCGCGCACCGTGTGGATCAGGCGCGGCTCGCCGGCGGCCTCGGTCTTGCGCCGCAGGTAGCCGACGAACACCTCGAGCGAGTTGCTCGTCGGCTCGGACTCCCATCCCCACACCCGGTCCATGATCGTCTCGCGCGGAAGCGGCCTGCCGGCGTTGCGCATCAACAGCTCGAGCAGCGCGAACTCGGTGCGGGTGAGCTCGATGGGGCGGTCACCGCGGCGCGCGGTGTGCGCCGCCGGGTCGAGCTCCAGGTCCTGATAGCTGAGCACCGCCTGCTCGTCGGCGTCCTCGACCGTCGTACGACGCAGCAGCGCGCGCAGCCGCGCCCGCAGCTCCTCCAGCGCGAACGGCTTGGTGAGGTAGTCGTCCGCTCCCGCGTCGAGCCCCGCCACCCGGTCGCCGACCTCGTCGCGCGCGGTCAGCACGAGGATCGGCAGCTTGTCCTTCTTGCTGCGCAGCGTCCGGCAGACGTCGAGCCCGCCGACGTACGGCATCATCACGTCGAGCACCATCACGTCCGGCCGTCGCTGGCTGACCGCCTCGAGCGCCTTCGCACCGTTGCTCGCGGTCGTGACCCGGTAGTCGTCGAGCTCGAGCGCCCGGGTCAACGCCTCCCGGAGCTGGGGGTCGTCGTCGACGACCAGCACCTGCGGCCCGGAAGGCATGGACGCGACGCCCTAGCTCGTGGACGCGGCGTTGCCGAGCGTCACCGTCGTCGTGTGGGTCTGGCCGTTGCGGGTGTAGGTGACCTTGACCCGGTCGCCCGGCTGGAAGGTCCGGACCGCCGCGATGACCGCGTCCGCGCCGGCCGTCTGGCGCCCGTCGATTGCGGTGATCACGTCACCTCCCTTGATCCCGGCCTTTGCCGCCGGTCCGTTCGCGGTGACCGATCGCACCAGCGCACGATCCGCACCGTTCGAAGCGGCGGCATCCGCCAACAGCACTCCCAGCAAAGGATGCGTCGCGTGCCCGGTCTCGATCAACTCTGCCGCGATCGTCTTGGCCTGGTCGATCGGGATCGCGAAGCCCACGCCGATGTTGCCGCTCTGCCCGCCGAACCCGCCGGAGCCGAGCGACGCGATCGCGGAGTTGATCCCGATCACCTGACCGGCCGCGTCGACCAGCGCGCCACCCGAGTTGCCCGGGTTGATCGCCGCGTCGGTCTGGATCGCGTCGATCACGGTCGGCTGCGCAGCCTGAGAAGAGCTCCCCCCGTTGCCGAAGCCGAAGCCGAACGGGTCGAGCTGCTGCGGCTGCGTGTCGGCCTGGGTCTCGACCGGCCGGTTCACCGCCGAGACGATCCCGGCGGTGACGGTGCCGGTCAGGCCGAGCG
>CAZEAM010000012.1:0-23210 GCA_964510285.1 uncultured Frankiaceae bacterium
AGGTCGAGGCTCCGACAGTTCACAGCTCGGTCGCGGTCGCCCGTCGTACGGCGCTCCTACGATCGCGCTATGGCGTACGACGAGGACCTCGCCGACCGGATCCGCGAGCTGCTGTCCGGTCAGACGTACACAGAGCAGAAGATGTTCGGCGGGCTCGCCTTCCTGATCGGCGGCAACATGGCGATCGCGGCGAGCGGCCAGGGCGGTCTGCTCGTCCGCGTCGATCCGGCGCATTCCGACAAGCTCGTCGACACCACCGCCGCCGAGGTCATGGTCATGCGCAACCGCCCGATGACCGGCTGGCTGCGAGTACCCGCGGAGGCCGTCAAGACCAAGGCCGAGCTCAAGAAGTGGACGCAACGAGGCACGACGTACGCGGGATCCCTCCCGCCCAAGAAGAAGTAGCCCGCGAGGCCGGTGTCGAGCCCGCCGTCGTTGGCCTCTCAGAGGGGTCTGAGACGCCGGAAAGGGCGGGCTCGGCGCTGTCCTACGCGCCTTCGGCGCTGCCGGCCAGGCGCAGGCGCGGCGTCGGCGTCGGCTCGGCGACCGGCTGCTGCCCGCGCTCCGCGTCGCGCTCGGCTTGCACGCGCTGCAGGCCCTCGGCCAGGTGACGCGCGTCCCGGGTCAGCGCGTGCAGCTGCGACTCGAGCTCGACGCATCGCGTCTGCGCCGCCTGCCGCTCTCCCAGCACCCGCTCGTACGCCGCGCGCTGCGACTCGATCGTCGCGCGCAGCTGCGTGACCGCCGCCTCGTGGTACCCGACCTGCTCGGCGATCTCGTCGCCGCGCCGCACGGCGGCCTCGTGCGCGTCCGCGATCACCGCGGCGGCTTCGGCCGTCGCGTCGTGCGCCCGTCCGGCGAACTCGCGCAGCGTCGCCTCCAGCCGCTGCGCCCGGTCGCTCAGCCGCGCGGAGCTCTGCCGCTCCGCCTCGAGCGCCTCCCACAGCTCGCTGACCCGCGCGGCGAGCGCGGTCACCTCACCCCGCCGGCTCTCCAGCTCGAGGTGCTGCGCGGCGAGCTGCGCCCGGCGGGCCTGCAGCTCGGTCTCGGCCGCCGTACGGTCCTGCGTCTCGTCGTCGCGCGCCGCACTCGCCGCGGTCAGCAGCGCCTGCAGCTCGTCGAGCGAGGCCTCCCAGGTCCGCTGCTGCGCGGCGTGCGCCTGTTGCAGCTTGGCGAGCTCGGCGCGCCACTGGTTGTCCCGGGCCGCGATCTCGGCGGCGATCCGCCGCTGCAGGGCGTCGGCGCCGACAGCCGGCGGTGTCTGGGCAGCCGTCACCGGCGGACCGGCGGCCGGCACCTGCTCCACCGTCAATATGTCGTGATCCGTGACAGTTTCCTGGATCGTCCGACCGGGTGAGCCGCGCGGCGAGGGAGCGAACTATTCGGTCTCGGTGTCCGGTTCGGTGGGCTCCTCGGCGCCGGTGAGGAAGTCGAGCAGCCCGACCAGCTCCGCCGCGCCGAACCGCTGCTGCCGGGCGGCGTACGGCGCGACCGCGGCGGACAGCGGCGCGTCCGGCTGCGAGTAGTCGTCCTCGGCGGTGCCCTCCACGAACAGCGCCACGAGCCGGGCCGGCCGCTCACCGTCACGGTTGCCGACCAGCCGGCCGAGCCGCTGCACCAGCTGGTGCTTGCTGCCGCCGGCGCCCACCATCACGCCCAGCCCGACCGCCGCCTCCGGGCCGGCGCTGCCCGCGACCAGCCGGATGTCGTCGTCGCGCGAGTCGTCGCTGCGCCGCCCGAGCAGCTTGCGCTCGCCACCGCCGGACTGCGAGCGGATCGCGCAGCGCTCGGCGCCGAACAGCTTCGAAAGGTTCGCGGCCTCCGCCTGCGAGGAGGTGAACACCAGCGCCGGCTCGGTGTCACGGATGTGCGCGGCCAGCGACCGCAGCACGGCCGCCTTCGCGGCCGCCTTCGTCACGATGTCCTCGCGCTTCGCGACCGCCTTCTGGTAGGCCCGCGCCGCCGTCCGCGACGGTCCCATCCGACCGTCGGCCAGCGTCACGACCGCGGTCGCGAACTCGTGCGCCGGCTCGGCCGGCACCCCGTGCTCCTTGACCAGCTCCGCGGCCAGCGTCTCCATCTGCTCGCCGAGCGCGTCGTACTCCGCGCGCTCCGCGTCGTTCAGCGACACCGGCACCAGAGCGAGGTCGTACGGCGCGATCACGTCGTCGCGCAGCGCCCGCGCGTAGCCGAGCGAGTAGCTGACCGCGCCGAAGTACGGCTCGAGGTAGGTCGCGATGCCGCTGTCGTCACGCTCGTAGACGGCGGACAGCCCGAGCCGCCATGCGTAGAGCGGGTCGAGCGCGCGGGAGTCCTCACGGGTGCCGAGCGCGTGCACCTGGTCGGCGACGATCATTCCCTTGAACGCGGTGCCGAAGACGTTCTCGCGCGCGGCCTCGGCGGCGGTCATCACGACGACGTCGTAGGAGCGCAGGTTCTCGTCGCGGCCGCCGTTGGGCTTGCCGACCCGGTTGATCGGCAACGCGCCGCGGACCCCGTCGTACCACGCCTCGACCCGCTCGCTGTTCGGCGCGACGACGAGCACCTTCATCCCCTCGTCGACGGCCGCCGCGATCGCCCAGTAGGCCAGCTCGGTCTTGCCGGCGCCGCTGACCGCCTCCACCACGCCGCGGTGCCCGGCCCGCACCCAGGCCGCGAGCGCCTCGCGCTGCCAGTCGACCAGCTCGATGTCCGACGACAACGCCAGCGGGCGGTCGTCGGCGCCGTCTGCGCTCGACGACACCTCGGCGACCGGTGCGGTCGCGACGGCGGCCTCGTCGGTGTCGGTGTCCGTGTCGCCGGCGTCGTCGGACGGCTCCGCCGACCTCGCGGCGTCCGGCTTCGGCTCGCCCTGCAGCAGCTCGAGCTCCGCCTCGAGCGAGGAGATCCGCCGGCGCGCCGCGTCGCGGTCGACCTGCGCCTTCTTCAACTCGATCTGCGCCTCGGACACCGCGCGGCGCAGCTCTTCGATCGTCGCCTCGTGTACGCCGACCTGCCCGACGGCGCGTGCCGCCGCCTCTTCCGCGGCCTCGATCTTGCGCGACGCCTCGTCGAGCTGGCGGGAGGCGTCCTCGTCGGCCTGCTCCGCCTCGAACTCCACCTTGCGCAGCTGCGCCTCGAACTCCGCCGCCTGCTGGCGCACCTCGTCGCGTTCCTTCGTGACCCGTTCCCGCTCCGCGCGCTGCTCGGCGATGGTCTGCCGAAGCTGCGCCGACGCCGCCTCCAGCGCGGCCGCCTGGTCGGTGAGCCGCGCGACCCGCTCCTCCGACGCGGTGAGTGACCGGGCGGTCTCGTCGAGCCGGCGTTCGGTCTCCTCGAGGTCGCGGACCTTCTCGTCGTACTGCCGCTGCGCCGCGGCCGCCGCCTTCTCCGCGTCGGCGCGGGTGTTGCGCAGCTCGAGCTCGAGCCGGCGGGCCTGCTCGCTCCACTTCTCGGTCTCTTGCTTCGACGCCGCGAGCTGCGAGCCGAGGTCGGCGCGGGCGTTGTTGAGCCGGTTGATGTCGCTGCGCTGCACCTGGATCTCGTCGCGCAGTCGCTCCACCTCGGCCTCGGACACGGCGCGGGCTTCCGCCTCGCGGTCGCGCGCCGTTGTCGCCTCGCCGAGCTGCGCGCGCACGTTGCCGAGCAGCTGCTGCAGCTCGCTGACCTCGGCGCGCTGGCGGTCCTCGCGGGTCGCGGCCTCGGTGCTGAACCGCTGGTGGAGCGCCTGCACCTCGGCGCGGTGGCGGTCCTCGCGCGCCGCGACGTCGGTCATGAACGACTGCTGCATCGCGCGCACCTCGGCGCGGTGGCGTTCCTCGCGTTCGGCGATGTCGATCGCGAACGCCTCCTGCAGCGCGCGTACGCCGCCGGCGCTGTCCGCGCCGCCGCTCGGCTCGGCCGGCCCCGCACTCTGGGCAGGGCCCGCGGTCTGGGCGGGCGCCGCGCTCTGGCCGGGCGCGGGTGTCGCGGGTGGCTCCGGCGTGGCGGGTGTCTCCGGCGCGGCGGCCTGCTTCGCGTTGGAGGTGGGATACACGTCGGCGGGCGGAGCCGGCTGCGCCGTCTCGACCGACGGCGCTCGCTTGAACGGATCCGCAGGCATGGTTTTCCCCGTGTTGGTTGGTGCTGGCTGGCCGGCTTGCTCGCCGCCCGCTGCCGTGGCGGCAGGGGAGGAGGACGGTACGGCGGCGGGCTGCTCCGGCGCCGGGCTCGTCGCCGGCGCGGGTGGCGCGGGCGTCGGCGCGGCGGCCGTCGGCGTACCGGCTTCGGCGGGAGCGGGAGCCTCAGCCGGGGCAGCGGCCTCGGCGGACGCGGCGGCACCCTTCGGCTTGCGGCCACGCTTCGGCGGCTGCGGCTCCGGAAGGATGTCGACCGTGCCCGAACTCACGGCGTGACCCACTCACTCACCTAGGAAGTGTCGGCGCATATGAGGGGATCCGTCTACCCCGATCGGGCTATTCCGGGTCCGCCCGCACGCGTTGCTTCGCGCTGCGGCTCAGCTCACGACCGTCGCTTTGCTGCGCGCGACACCGTTCGCGTAGCCGTGGGCGTGTGCGGTGACCCGGACGGTGATCTTGCCGACCAGGTCCCCGGTCAGGCGCAGGGTGGGCGAGGTCGCGTGCCGGATCCGCTTGCCGTCGAGCAGCCACTGGTAGCTGAATCGTTGCGCTCGCGGCGCCCAGTCGGCGCGCTGAGTCGACACCTTCAAGGTGTGTCCCGCCGCCGCGTGGCCCTTGATGCCCGGCAGCCGCAGCGCACGCAGCGCCGGACCGGCGAGGATGGCCTTCGCCTCGCTCGCGGCGGCCGTCGACCAGCCCGCGCTGTTGTAGGCGGCCGCGAGGCAGGCGATCCGGTGCTGGAAGTCGGCCGGCCGCAAACGGTACGTGCGTCCGGTCACGCCCTTCAGGCGCTTGCCGTCACGGGTCCAGCCGTAGCCGGCCCAGGTGGCGTCGCTGTACGTCGCGGCGCAGGTCAGGGTGCTGCCGACGTGCGGTGAGCCGCGCAGCGTCGGGCCGCTGGCCAGCGTGGGCGGCGTGGACGTGGACGTAGTGGTGGGCGTCGCCGTCGGCGTCGTGGTTGGCGTGGCCGTCGGCGAAGGCGTGGGCGTGGTCGTCGGCGGAGCGGGCTGACCGCCCCCACCGCCACCGCCACCGCCACCGCAGGCGAGGGTCAAGGTCAGGCCGGTGACCGCGGGCGGGATGCTGAGCACCGGCGAGGTGGCGTCGGTGCACCCGTCCTTGTGGGCGGTCACCTCGTAGAACCCGGCGATGACGTCCCATCCGTAGGCGCCGTCCGCCCCGGTGGTCTGCGGGTTCGTGCGGTTGGCGACCGACATGACCGCGGAGCCGTTCGGGACCGGGGTGAACGGACCAGCCGCGTCGTCGCTGGCGAGCAGGGTCACCGTCGCGCCCGTCACGGGCGCGCTGGACTCGTCGACGACGGTGCCGCTCGGGTCGATGTAAGCCGTGAACGACTGCGATGAGTCACCGCCACCACACGGGAAGACCAGGGTGATCGTGATCGGACCGTGGACCGCGACGTGCGGGTCGTCGTTGTAGAACGCCGGCAGCGTGCCGTCGTAGGTGTCCGCGACCGCCGGGTCCGCCGTCAGCGGGAACGTCGCCGTGTAGGCCGAACCGTCCAGGTGCGCGCCGGTCACCGTGAAGTGCGGAGTGTCGGTGAGCGGAAGCGTGCAGCCGGCCGGCAGATGCGTCGTGAACGGGTAGCTGTCGTTCCAGTAGAACTGCGGGACGGTGACACCGTCGTCGGTGTACGACCCGCTCGTGGTGTCGAAGTGGGTGCCATCGGGCAGCGGACGCGGCCCGACGATGCCGATGTCCACCCCGGTCACCGTCGGAGGCTCCTCGCCGTCGGCCCACTGGACCTGCGTGGCAGCGCTCGAGGCCGGCGCCCCGTTGGTCGGGTACGCCGTCGCGACGTACCAGCTCTGCGGCAGGCTCGCGACGGAGTACGCGCCGTTCGTGCCGCTGATCGTGTTGTGGCAGCGGCCGGTCGTGGCTCCGGTCGACTGGTCGACCGGGCACACCGAGACGTAGGCGTCGCTGAGCCCGTTGGTGGCGTCGTCGGTGTTGCCCGTGTCGAACACGCGGCCGGTGATCGTGCCGCCCACGGGTGCGGTTCCCTCGTCGAAGTTCCACAGGTAGCGACCCGCGGTCGTGGTGTTCAACGAGTGGTCGACGAGCGCGTCCGCACCCGGCAGCCCGGTGGCGGGGTCGACGTCGAGGAACGCGCCGTTGACCTGCGAGCCGTCCAGCTGCACGTTGGTCCCGGGGTTGCCGGACCCGTCGCTCCAGCCGACCGCGGCCGACGTCCCGCCGTACCCGTTCATGCCGTCGCTCGCGTCGCCGGTCTCCCACTGGATGGAGTCGTAGTTGAACTCGAGGGAGAAGTTGTCGGCGCCGGGCACCGCGCGGGAGGGCCCGCGGTCCCAGATGACCAGCTGGAAGGAGTTCAGCTTGTCGGCGTGCTCGCTGTAGTAGCCGACCTGCCGCCAGTTCACGCAGAAGTACTTCTGCCCGACCGGGTGATCCGCGGCCGTTCCGTCGTTCGCTCCCGAGCCGTAGAAGATCACCAGCCCGGAGTCGTTCGGGACGTTCGGATCCGTTGACGCGCCTTCGGTGTCCACGTCGGCGAAGAACGGCGCAAAGATCGGGTGGAACGTCGCGGTCAGGTCCTCCGGGGTGTACTCGCCGAGCGCCGCGTCGAAGGTCACGTTGCCGTTGTTGTTCACGAACAGCTCGGTCTCGGCGGTGCCGAACAGGTCCAGCGGGAAGTCGAGCGGCACCGCATCGGTCGAGTCGTCGTCGTTGCCGTCGAGGAAGTTCGTGACGCATCCGCTGAGCGGTCGCAGCGCCGAGGGCCGCGCGTCGGTCGTGGACGCTCCGGCCGGCCGCAACCCGACGCCCCACGCGACTCCCGATGTGGCGACGACGGTCAGCGCGACGACGACCGCCCGCAGTGAACGTGCCGAAACAGACCGACCCATACCAAGCCCCCCACGCTTGTTGCACCCCGCCGGAAAGCCCTGCCGACGTGACCATTCAAGATCGACTTCGCAGTGCGCGCGCAGCGTATTAGACGGGGCTTGATTCGCGGGCCGCGATCGTTAGGCCGTTTCGCCCAACTTGGTTACGGCGTTGGGCGCGTTCGGGTCCGGAGCCGGCCGTTGGCGACCGCTCGCGTCAGATGTCGGTGCGCTCCAGCCGCGTGGCGGCCGGATCCGGTGGCAGCGTGACGACCCGGCGGCCCTCCGCGACGAACTGCAGCAGCGCGTCGGTGTCGCGGGCGGTGAAACGCTGCCGGCGCCGCGCCAGCGGCGCGATCGTGGCCAGCGGCTGGTCCCCGCCGCTCGCCCGCTCCTCCTCCACGCTGGCCTCGATGTAGACGACGACCAGGCGGACGTGCCCGCCGGGCTGCGCGCCACCGATCGCGCGGTCCAGCCGTTCGACCAGATCTCGCCGGCTGCGCGGCGGGCTGACCATGATCACCAGGTCGACGGTCGAGTCCGCCGAGGGCGTCGGGGCGGCAGCCTCCCGCGGGCTGACCAGCAGCCACACGTCGCGGTCGTCCTCGGACTTGGCGCCGCGGCGCAACCGCGACTCGCCGGCGGGCTCCGGCCGCTGCGGTGTCGCCGTGCACCCGCGCTCACCGAGCAGCCGCGCGACGTGCTCGGCGACCTGCGGCGTCGGAGCCACGACAAGGGCGCCGCCGGCGTCGCGGATCGCGGTGCACAGGATGCGCAGCGTGGAGTCCCGCGCCGTCGTCCGCGCGAGGATCTCGTCGCGGCGCGCGACCGCCTTCAGGTAGGCGCGCACCCCCGCCTTCCCGCCACCGCCCCCGGCGATCGAGGCCGCGGCGCACGCGTTGTACTCGGCCTGTTCGGTGCTGCTGAAGTACGCCGCGACCAGGGCCAGGTCGAACGACGCGATGGCCTGCTCGTCGAGGGCTCGGTCGAAGCCGAGCCGGAACGCGACGCCGCCGAAGTAGCGGTTGAGGTAGAGCGCGAGCCCGTCGTCGTCGCGCTCGTAGGCGGTCGTCAGGCCGAGCCGCCAGACGTAGGAGTCGTCGAGCGCGCGGGCCAGCGGCTCGGTGCCGAACTCGTGCACCTCGTCGGCGACCACCAGTACGCCGAGTCCGGGCTCGAACACGTGCTCCTTCGCCACCGCGGGCCCGGCCGCGACCACCACGTCGTAGACCGCGAGCCGGTTGTTGCCGCGACCGGTGTGCTTGCCGACGTTGCTGTTCGGCAGCGCGCGGCGCAGTCCGTCGTACCACTCGTCGACGCGCTCGGCCGACGGGGTGAGGACGAGCACCTTCATGCTGTTGTCGAGGGCTCGCCCGATCGCCCAGTAGGCGAGTCGCGCGTTGCCGGCGCTGGTCACCGCCTCGACGACGCCGCGGTGGTGGGCGCCCGACCAGGCGACGAGCGCGTCCTGCTGCCACTGCTCGAGAGTGATTCCCGGGGCCAGCGAGCCGGGATGCTCGTCGTACACCTGCGTCGGGACGCCCGCTCCCGTTACCGGTACGCCGAAACTCGGCGCGGGCGGCACCGGGGAGGGCGCGGTCGGGGCGGGGGCGGTGCCGGGCACCGGCATGGCCGCGATCCCGCCGCGCGGGTGCCGCGACTGCTCGCGGACCAGCTGGGCTTCCAGCTCCGCGATGCGCTCGTTCGCCGCGTCACGCTCGGCCCGCGTCGCGTCGAGCTCGGTGCGTTGGTCGACGGTGGTCTGGCGCAGCTGGTTGACCGCGGCCTCGAGCGCGGTGGCCTGTTCGGTCAGCCGCGCGATGTGCTCGTTGGCGGCGTGCATCCCGGTCTTGAGGCGCAGCTCGGTCTGGCGGGCCCGCTCCGACCACTGCTCGGCCTGCCGGTGCGCGCCGTCGACGGTCTGCCGCAGCTGCTCGGTCTGGGCGATGACCCGGTCGAGCTCGGCGCGCGCGGCGGCGAGCTCCGTGCTGTGCGGCGCTCCCTCGCTGGCCAGCTTCGCCTCGATCGCGGCGCGGGCCTGTGCCTCGCGCAGCGACGTCTCGAGCGCTTCGGTGAGCTGCTTGCGCATGTAGGAGATGGCGTAGGTCAGCACCCGCACGTCGTTGGCGAGCCGCAACACGTGCTCGGTCGGCTTCTCGCCCTGGCGCGGCACGACCTGCGGGTCGGCCGGCGGCGGGGGTGTGTGCTGCTGCGCTGGTGGCGGAGCGGGCGGCAGCACCGTGGCGGTCAGCGGCGTCGGGTTGGCGCGGTTGCGGCGCGCCCGGTCCTGGAGGTCGGCGGGCAGGATCGCGGGCAGGCCAGAAGCCTGGGCGTCGCCCCGTCCGTCCACGAGGTGAATTGTCGGGAATTACTGAGCGGACAGGTTCCCCCGAACGGGTGCAAACCGCGTCGGCACCCCTAGGTAACAAGGTGCGCTTTGGCCCAGTCGTCGAGCTGGGGGGCGATCAGCGGCCAGCGTCGGAACAGGCCTGCGGCGGGGCCTTCGGCCATCCGCTCGTTCCACTCCGTGTCTGCCCACGGCGGCTCGACCAACGTGGCCCTCGGGAGCAGCTGCGCGACCCGCTCGGACGTGGCACGGGTGTGGTTGACGTCGCTCGCCCCGCTGCGGAACACGAGGGCCGGTACGTCGAGGGCGCGGGCGTGCGCGACCGGCAGGCCGGGGACCAGCTCGTCGTCCTTGTCGACGTACGCCGCCATCCAGCGTTCCATCGTCGCGATGAACTGCGCGCGGTCCTGGTCGAGGAAGCGCTGGCGGTTGTGCGGGTTGCGCGCGATCACCTCGGCCCACTCGGGCAGGTCGGCGACCGCGGCCATGTCCTTGGTCCACGCGGTCGCGAGCGACCCGCCGCAGTAGTGCACCCCGAGCGTCATCAGCCCGTAGACGCCGCCGCTCATGTTCAGCATCGCGACGCCCGCCGCCTTCTCGGGATGCCGCGCCGCCGCGAGCAGTGACACCCGAGCGCCGCCGGAGCCGCCCATGATGACCGCCGGCGTCATCCCGAGCTGGTCGAGCAACCCGATGAGTACGTCGGCCTGCATCGCCGACTCGTTGTCGCCGGTGAAGCAGACGTCGGAGGCGCCGCAGTTGGGACGGTCCCAGATCAGCACCTGGTTGCCGCGTTCGGCGAGCGCTTCGGCGAGCTCGCGAATGCCCGGGGAGTCCATCGAGAACCGCCCGCCCGGCGTGATCGACCAGGTCCGGCCGCCGTCATGAGCGCTGTCGCCGACAACGTCGTAGGCGATCTGCAGTCCCTCGACCAGTGCCGTCGGCATGGGGTGACACTAACGTCAGGTTCGTGTCAGACCTGCGACAGCAGTTCGTCGTCGATGCCGACTCCCACTTCTCCGAGCCCGAGGACTTCTTCACCGCGCTCGCACCCGCGAAGTACAAGGAACGGGTGCCGCACGTCGAGGTCGTCGACGGGCAGCGGATGTGGGTGTTCGACGGCCAGACGATGGGCCGCTACTCAGCCGGCGGCGTGATCGGCGTCGACGGCTCGAAGGAAGAGGCGCAGACCGCGCTGTTCGAGTGGGAGCACGAGAAGATCCACGTCGGCGCCTACGACCCGAAGGTGCGCCTCGGCGTACTCGACGAGTGCGGCATCGACCATCAGGTGATCTTCCCCAACACGATCGGCCTCGGCGGGCAGGACATCGGATTGGGCACCGACGAGGTGCTGCGCCACCTGACGATCGAGATCTACAACGACCGGATGGCCGAGATCCAGGCCGACTCCGGCAACCGGCTGCTGCCGATGCCGGTGATGCCGGCCTGGGACATCGCCGCGTGCGTGCGCGAGGCGGAGCGGGTCGCGGGGCTCGGGATGCGCGGGGTCAACATGACGTCGGATCCTCAGGACCTCGGCGCGCCCGATCTCGCGAGCCGGGAGTGGGACCCGTTCTGGGAGGCGTGTGCCGGGCTGAAGCTGCCGGTGCACTTCCACATCGGGGCGTCGGTCACCGGGATGAACTTCTACGGTCAGTACTTCTGGGGCTCGCACCCGGACAACGTGAAGCTCGCGATCGGTGGGTCGTTGCTGTTCATCGGCAACTCGCGGGTCGTCGTCAACACGATCCTGTCGCGGGTCTTCGACCGCTACCCCGAGCTGAAGCTCGTCTCGGTCGAGAGTGGCATCGGCTGGATCCCGTTCATCCTCGAGACGCTCGACTACGAGATGGCGGAGAACGCGCCGCGCGAGCTGGCGGCGATGGACAGGATGCCGTCGGAGTACTTCCGCTCCAACATCTACGCGACCTTCTGGTTCGAGAACAACCGCAACAAGCTGCCAGACCTGATCGAGGCGGTCGGCGAGGACAACATCCTGTTCGAGACCGACTTCCCGCACCCGACGTGCATGTACCCGTCGCCCCTGGAGACCGTCGAGCAGAAGATGCTCACCCTGCCGGAGACCACCCGCAACAAGATCCTTGGCCTCAACGCCAAGGCGCTCTACCGGCTCTAGTGCAGACGATCAGCCACTGGTACGGCGGGCGGGCCGTTCCCGGTACGTCGGGGCGCGTCGGGCGGGTGTTCGATCCGGCGCGCGGTGTGCAGACCGGCGAGGTCGCGCTGGCGTCGGCCGGTGAGGTCTCCGACGTCGTGAAGGTCGCGCGGGACGCGTCCCGCGAGTGGGCCGCGTCGGCCCTGTCGCGTCGTACCTCGATGCTGTTCCGGCTGCGCGAGCTGATCGACTCCCACCGCGACGAGCTGGCGCGGGCGATCACCGCCGAGCACGGCAAGGTGCTCTCCGACGCTGCCGGGGAGGTTGCCCGCGGGCTGGACTGCGTCGAGTTCGCATGCGGGATCCCGCACCTGCTCAAGGGCGCGCACAGCGCGGAGGTGTCGACCGGGATCGACGTACACACTGTGCTTTCTCCGGTCGGCGTGGTGGCCGGGATCACGCCGTTCAACTTCCCGGTGATGGTGCCGCTGTGGATGGCCGCCAACGCGGTCGCGTGCGGCAACGCGTTCGTGTTGAAGCCGTCGGAGCGCGATCCGTCGCCGTCCGTGCTGCTCGCCGAGCTCGTGCACGAGGCCGGGTTCCCGGACGGGGTGTTCAACGTCGTGCACGGCGACGCCGAGGCGGTCAACGCGCTCGTCGCGCATCCCGACGTCGACGCGGTGTCGTTCGTCGGCTCGACGCCGATCGCGCGCCACGTCTACGAGACCGGGACCGCGCACGGCAAGCGGGTGCAGGCGCTCGGCGGCGCGAAGAACCACATGGTCGTGCTGCCCGACGCGGATCTCGACGCGGCCGGTGACGCCGCCGTGTCCGCGGCGTACGGGTCGGCCGGTGAGCGCTGCATGGCGATCTCGGTCGTCGTCGCCGTCGGCGACGCGGGTGATCCGCTGGTCGACGCGATCCGCGCCAAGATCGACGGGGTCGGGATCGGGCCGGGGGATCAGCCGGACTCGATGATGGGGCCGCTGATCACGTCGGCACATCGCGACAAGGTGCGCGCCTATGTAGAAGGTGCGGCCGGCGAGGGCGCGCGGGTCGTCGTCGACGGATCGGCGGCGCCGGTTGCGGGCGACGGGTTCTTCCTCGGCTGCTCGCTGCTCGACGGTGTCGAGCCGGGCATGAAGGCCTACGACGACGAGATCTTCGGGCCGGTGCTGTCCGTCGTACGGGTGCCGGCCCTCGACGACGCGATCGCGTTGGTCAACGCCAACCCGTACGGCAACGGGGTGGCGCTGTTCACCCGCGACGGCGGCGCGGCGCGGCGGTTCGAGCGCGACGTCGAGGTCGGGATGGTCGGCATCAACGTGCCGATCCCGGTGCCGGTCGCGTGGCACTCGTTCGGCGGCTGGAAGGCCTCGATCTTCGGTGACACCGCGATCTACGGCCCGGAGGGGATCCGCTTCTACACGCGGCAGAAGGTGATCAGCACCCGCTGGCCCGACCCGTCCCCGAGCCGTTTGGACCTGGGCTTCCCGACCAACCGCTGATCGCGGGGGCGATGAGTTCGTCGTCGCACGCCCGTCATTTCCTATGGACGGGCCGCTGCGGCGGTGTCACGGATAAGAGGAGAGCGCGCCATGCAGAGCGTGAACCTGGGTGTTGCCGACGGACTGCCGCCCGTGTCGTGGGACGTCGTACTCGAAAAGCTCGAATCCGGCTCGGCGCCGGAGCACGACGCGCACAACTCCCGTACGACGTGGCTGACCACGATCAACGAGGACGGCAGCCCGCACGTGACCGCGGTCGGCGCGGTCTGGGTGGATGGGGCCTACTGGTTCCAAACCGGGAGCGGCACGAAGAAGCATCGCAACGTCGCACGCGACCCGCGCTGTTCGGTCGCCCGGTCGGTCCGTGACGCCGACGTCGTCGTCGATGGCGACGCCGTGCACGTGACGGACCCCGCCGCCATCGCGCGGGTCGTCGACGCCTGGGTGGCCGGCGGTTGGCCGGTGGAGCCCGATGAGAGCGGCACCGGAATCACTGCGCCGTTCAACGCGCCGGCCCAAGGCCCGCCGCCGTGGAACGTCTTTCGGATCGAGCCGCGGTCGGCGACCGTGACGCTCGGTGTCGAGCCCGGGGGCCTGACCCGCTTCCGGTTCTAGCGCCGTTGCCTAGGGCGCCTTGGTGAGGATCTCCAGGTTGTGCCCGTTCGGGTCCGGGAAGTAGACCCCGCGTCCACCCATCAGACTCCCACCTTGGCGGCTTGCGAAGGGGGCCCGGCCCGGTACGGTTCGGGGCGAGGCCTGGAGGGGATATGCACGACGACGTTGCCGGACTCGATGAGGACGCGCTTCGCAAGAAGGCCGTGTGGCGGTTGCGCAAGCAGCGGGGTTTCCGCACGCACCTGATCACGTACGTGCTGATCAACGCGTTCCTGACATTGATCTGGGCGATCGGCGGGACGGACGACTTCTACTGGCCGCTGTTCGTCGAGGGGTTCTGGGGGATCTTCGTCCTGCTCAACGCGTGGACGGCGTACCGGCCGGAGTCGTTCTCCGAGGCGGACATCCAAAAGCAGATGGATCGGATGCGCCCGGCCAGCTAGCTAGCCGTGGGTCCCAGCGGCCCGTCTGGCCGCTACCAGTCGACCAGGCAGGCCGCAAAGGTTGCTGCGCCTTCACCGGCGGAGGCGGCTGCGACCTCGGCGGCGGTGACCGCGTCGACGCCCGGGATCCAGCTGGCAACGGCCACGACGGTTCCGTTGGCAGCGGCCTCGACCAGCGCTGCCTTTTCACCCTTGCCGAGGCACGCGGAGACCTTCTGCGCGGCCTTGCGCAGGTTGCTCGTGCTCACGCCGGCGCCTCGGGACTTCACGTAGAACGTGCGGTTGATCGCCTTGCAAGCCTGATGATGGCGAACGGAGATCGCGCACACCTCGAAGGTGTAGCCGGTCTTGTGGGTGCCGTAGTCCGGGAAGGCCGTGTACGGCACCGTCCACCGGTCACCGAGGACCTGCTCCTGGCCGAACGGGCCGTGGATCCCGATCGGGCGGATGGTGACGCCGTAGCCCTGCGATCCCGGCACCTCGGTCCAGACGATGGTGGCGGCTGATTCGCCGAACAGGACGGTGACGCCTTGCGGCGCCTCGATCGCGTGGACCGGCTGGGCCGGCCAGAACTCGGCGGCGCAGGCAAGCAGCAGGCACGCCGCCGCCAGGCCCACCGTTCGAAGTGAGATCCGCATGCCGGCTAGAAGCGGTCGCAACGACCGGGCGCTCCAGCCCCGGCAGACGCGTTGGGGATGTGGCGTACGGTCCCGCCCCGCTGTGGAGAGCGGATGTCACATGCGCACGGTTTCCGGCATGCCTATGGCACATGCGCACAGCTATAGCTATGCGTGTGGCACATGCGCATGCCCGCAGCGATACCTATGTGCCATCCGCTCTAGCAACCGCGGTTGCGCATGTTTCCTGACTGGCGCCGCCCGTGGTCGAGGCGGTACGCCGACGAGTAGTAGAAGCTCAGCGTGTTCGCTACGCACATGCCGTCGATCCGGTAAGGCACGTTGCCTGCGGCCGGGTCCGTGGGGCGCAGCAGCGCCTTCACCCAGTCGTAGGTCCCGGCGCCGATCGAGTGCCGGTCGGCCGAGCCGTCGTAGAACTTCGCGGTCAGCCGCCGAAGCCCCGACCGCTCGTGCTTCAGGAACCAGTCGTACCAAGCGACCGTGTAGTAGATCGACGTGACCTGCCCCAGGCGCGACGCCGGCAGTGAACCCACCGCGGACTGCTGGTCCCACTCGTAGTGCGTGCTGGCTCGCGGGGTGATCGCCATCGAGTCGACGCCGGCCTTCACCAGCTGGTCGTACGCCGCGAGGTGCTGCTGCGGGTTGATGTGCGCGCCGGGCAACCGGGGCGTCGCGAAGGTCGGGAACACGTAGTCGGTCGCGTACCACAGCGTCGGCGTGTGGATCTTCGGGACCAGCTTCGCCGGGATGGTCAGGTCGAGGTTGTCGTAGGAGATCGCCGCCTTCACCCGCGGATCACCCTGTGCGATCGGGGTCACGGCGGTCGCGCCGAGAGAGTGCCCGGCGATGCCCAGCTCGTTGCGGTTCACCTCCCGCCACAACGGGTTGTACGGCAACGTGTGCTTGCCGTTCGCGGTCAGGTCCGGGCGGTATGGATGCCGCGGCGTCGACAGCGCGAAGTTGATCGCGGCCTGAGTCTCCGGCTTGTCGTCGGTCGGGAAGTCACACAGCGGGTTGCACTTCGCCTTGCTGTGCGAGGTGACTTCCGAGTCGCCCTGCCCCTGCGGATCGATGACGAGTACGACGTACCCCGCCTCCGCGAGCGACTGCCCGTACCACCACGCCTGCTCCTTCGACTCCTGCAAGCCTGGCGTGAAGGTCACGATCGGATAGCGCCGGCCAGGATGCGGGTTGGGGCTGTACAGCTCGGCCTGCAGCTTCGCGCCGGTGGTCGAGATGAAGTTGAAGACCTGCCACTGCCCGCGTCCCATCGCCTCCCACCGGGTCGGTACCCGGAACGGGTCGCCACCGGCGACGAACAGCGACCCCCAGCTGCGCGGACGCGGGTCGTTGAGCTCGCCGAAGATCTGGTTCGGGTTGTACCCGGCGAACTCCATCGCCGAGAGCCGGAGGAAGGCCGGGTTCGCGAGCTCGTCGGTCAGCCGCTGGGTCGAGCAGATCTCGTTCTGCAGGTCGCGCGCCTGCCATCCCGCGGCGTCGGCGCTCGGGCTCGGGTTCCCGGCCGGCGCGTAGCAGTCGCTCGGTACGACGCCCAGCGCCAGCAGGTGTGCGGCGTCCGGCCGGACGGTCCCGTGGTTCGGGGTAGCGGCTGCCAGGCCACCGCCGGCCAGAGTCAGCGCGACGGCGAGAGCGCAGACCGCGCGAAGGGTTCCCGGGCGTCGCGGGGGCACCACATGATCGTCGCGCATTTGGTGCCAGATGTCTGGCAGCCGCCGCCGCGGCGGTCAGCCTGGCGGCGCCGGATCCGGCCTGGGGTCTGGCGGTACAGGAAGCGGATCCGGCGCCGGACTGGGAGGCACCGGATCCGGCTCGGGATTCGGTGGCAGGGGGATCGGCTCAGGCGTCGGGGGTACCGGCGCTGGTGGCTCGAGCGGCGGCGCGGTCACCTATGGGAGGTACCCGCAGACGAAGATCGATACCCCAAACCGATTCCCCTATGCGCGAACTCAAGGGCGACCGTTCACGGGAGACAATGCACCGGTGACCCTCACCACGCGGGCGCTCGGCCGGATGATGAAGCTTCCCGAACCGCTGACCCGCCGCGTCAAGGCGGACCGCGCTGTCGCGATCCCGATGCCCGACGGGGTCACGTTGCTCGCCGATCGCTGGTATCCCGCCGACACCCCGAGCGGCCTGCCGCTGCTGGTCGCCCGCACGCCGTACGGGCGGGGCGCCGAAGGCGTCATCGCCCGGCTGATCGCCGAGCGCGGCTACCAGGTGCTGCTCGTTAGCTGCCGCGGCACATTCGGGTCGGGCGGGGCGTGGAACCCGTTCCGCAACGAGCAGGCCGACGGCAAGGCGGTGCTCGCCTGGGCAGAGCGGCAGCCGTGGTTCGGCGCAGCGATGGGCCTGTACGGCCCGAGCTACGTCGGCCTCACCCAGTGGTCAGTGGCCGGCGACGCCCCCGAGACCGTCAAGGCGATCTGCCCGATGGTCACCTCGACGTACTTCGCCGACATCTTCTATCCCGGCGGCTCGCTGGCGCTGCTCAACATGCTCACCTGGATCTACGGCCTGGCGCATCAGGAGAAGGGTTTGCCGGACCGGGTCCGCGCGATGGTCAGCGGCCGCGCGGCGGTCGCCAAAGTGGTCAACAACCTGCCCGCCGCCGACCTCGACATCGCCGTGACCGGCGGGCGGATGCATGCCTACCAGGACTGGCTCGAGCACCGCGGTGTCGAGGATCCGTGGTGGAGCGTCGTCGACTTCCGGCGAGCCGTGACCAAGGCGCCACCTGCGAGCCTGACCGCCGGCTGGTACGACCTGTTCGCGCCGTACCAGATCGCCGACTTCGTCGCGCTGCGCAAGGCGGGCCGCGACGCCCGCATCGCGATCGGCCCGTGGGACCACACCTCGCTGCCGGCGTTCGGGCACCACGTGCGCGACACGCTCGACTGGATGGATCGCCACGTCGCCGGGCATGGCACGGCCAATGCGCCCGAGCGGGTCCGCCTCTACGTCATGGGCGCGCAGCAGTGGGTCGGGTACGACGAGTGGCCGCCGGCCGCGACCGAGCAGACCTGGTACCTCCAGCCCGGCGGCGGGCTGAGCACCGACGAGCCCGCTGCCTGCGAGCCGAGCCGTTACCGCTACGACCCGGCGGACCCGACCCCGAGTGTCGGCGGCGCGTCGCTGCAGAACGGTACGGCGGGCCGTAAGGACAACACGAAGCACGAGCAGCGCGCCGACGTGTTGACCTTCACCAGCGAGCCGATGCGCGACGACGTCACCGTCATCGGGCCGCTGCGCGCCGACCTCGTCGTACGGTCCTCGCTCGACCACACCGACTTCTTCGTCCGGCTGTGCGAGGTCGACCCGAAGGGCCGCTCGTGGAACCTTGCCGACGGGATCCTGCGCGTCGGGGTGCATGACCGCGCTCCGAAGGTGCGCCGGCTGAAGGACGGCACGATGAAGCTGCGGATCGAGATGTGGCCGACCGCCAACACGTTCCGTCGCGGGTACCGGATCCGGCTGCAGGTGTCGAGCGGTGCGCACCCGCTCTACATCCGCAACCTCGGCAGCGGCGAGCCGATCGGCAAGGGGACGACGCTGGTCGCGGCGGAGCAGGAGGTCTTTCACGACCCGAAGCGCGCGTCGTCGGTCACGCTGCCGGTGCTCGGCCACCCGATCCGCCGCGACGGCGATCTCTAGAGCGCATGGCACATAGGTACTGCCGTGGCCGTGCGTATGGCACATCCGCACAGCTATAGCTAGGCGTGTGGCACATAGGCATGCCGCCCAGCGATACCTATGTGCCATCCGCTCACCCTCGATAGCGTTTGCCGGTGCAGATCCCGCCGGTCAGCTATGTGACGACCCCTGACGGTCAGCTCGCGTGGCAGTCGTGGGGTGACGGCGAGCCGGTGATGCTCGACTTCGGGGTCGGCTTCCTCGCCAGCATCGAAGACGTCCCGGACCAACCGCGGCTGCTGCGCTGGGTGACCGGGCTCGCCGCGATCGGGCGGCTGATCCGCTACGACCCGCCCGGGATCGGTACGTCGGACGCGAGCGCCGAGCCGCCGACGGTGGCCGACTGGGCAGACGCCGCGGCCAAGGTGCTCGACGCCGCCGGGATCGACCGGGTCTCGGTGGTCGGTGCGGGCGCGTCGTCGTTCCCGATGCTTCGGTTCATCGAGCGGCACCCGGACCGGCTGGCGTCGATCGTCTTCGTCAACGGCGGCGCGCGGATGTCGCGCGCCGAGGACTTCCCGGAAGGACTCGACCCGGCGATCGGCGAGGCGCTGGTCGCCGCCATCGCGTCCAACTACCGCGATGAGAAGGTCCTCGACGGTGACGCCATGCTGCTGTCGCCGACGTCTGCTCAGGACGCGGAGTTCCTGGCGTGGATGGGCCGGGTCGGCCGGCGCAACGCCCGCCCGCGGGTCGCCGTGGCCTTCAACTCCGAGCTGTGGACCTCGGACATGCGGACCGTCCTGCCGAGCATCTCGGTGCCGACGCTCGTGCTCGCCCGCCGCGACCTCTCCCTCGGTACCGCGTTTTCCCGCGACTTGGCGGCGCGGATCCCGGACTCGCGCTATGTCGAGGTGCCGGGCGAGGACCTGATCCCCTTCCTCGGCGACATCGACCCGCTGCTCACCGAGATTCGCGCGCACCTGACCGGCGAGCGCCACGCGTCCCACACCGAGCGGGTGTTCGCCGCGGTGCTGTTCACCGACCTGGTCGGCTCAACCGAGGAGGTCGCCCGCCGCGGTGACGGGCCGTGGCGGTCGCTGCTCGCCGATCACCTCGCGATGGTGCGCACCGAGGTGGAGCGCCACGGTGGCCGGTTCGTGAAGGATCTCGGCGACGGCACGTTGTGCACGTTCCCCGCGCCCGGTGCGGCGATCCGCTGCGCGCACGCGCTGGTCAGGCGCGCGGAGACGCAGCTCGGCGTCCCGATGCGGGCCGGGGTGCACGCCGGGGAGATCGAGCTGCAAGGCGACGACGTCGCCGGGCTCAACGTGCACATCGCGGCGCGGGTGTCGGCGCTCGCCCAGGCACGCGAGGTGCTGGTGTCGACCACGGTGGTCGACCTGGTCGCGGGCTCGCAGTTCGCCTTCGAAGACCGCGGGACGCACGTGCTCAAAGGCGTGCAGGGACCGCGCCAGCTATGGGCGGCGCGCGAAACCTGATTGGGCGGATGAGACGTGCGTGTTGCAGTAGGCATCCCTGTGGCACATGAGTATTGCGATAGCGATAGCTATGTGCCATCGGCATGGCTGCGGCGACGCTTCGGCTTGGGAGTGAAGGAGGGCACGTGACGAAACCCGAGACGGCCGACGTCGAGGTGGCCGGCGGGATGCTGCGCGTCCTCGTGCACCGGCCGGAGGGTGAGCCGTCGCTGCCGCCGGTGCTCGGCCTGCACGGCGTGACGGCGTCCGCGATGTCGTTGCAGCCGGTCGCCCGCGCGCTGGTCTCGCAGGCGCTGGTCGCCGCGCCGGATCTGCGGGGGCGTGGCGGCAGCGGGCAGCTGCCGCCGCCGTACGGGATGGAAGCGCACGCTGACGACTGCGCGGCTGTGGTCCGTGCGCTCGGGCTCGACCAGGTGATCCTGGTCGGCGAGTCGATGGGCGCCTACGTCGGGGTGACGTTCGCCGCGAAGTACCCGGAGCTCGTCAAGTCCCTCGTCCTCGTCGACGGCGGGATCCCGCTGCCGCTGCCCGAGGGGGTGCCCACCGACGTCTTGCTCAACGCCGCGTTGGGCCCCGCGGTGGAGCGGCTGAGCATGACCTTCCCGTCGGTCGAGGCGTACTTCGACTATTGGCGCGTGCATCCCGCGGTCGGCGAGGGCTGGAACGCCGACATCGAGGACTACCTGCGCTACGACCTCGCTGGGGAAGAGCCGCAGCTGCGGTCGAAGGTCTCAGCTGAGGCGGTGAAGGGCGACCACGCCGACCTGCTGACCAACCCGGCGGTCGTCGCGGACGCGTTGACGCTGTTGAACTGCCCGATGCGGTTGATCCGCGCGACGCGTGGCCTGCTCAACCAGCCCGAGCCGCTGCTGCCCGACGTGCTGGTCGACCCGTGGCGGGCGAAGTTGCCGCAGCTCGAGGTCGAGACGGTGGACGACACCAACCACTACACGGTGATGTTCGGCGAGCGCGGAGTGGAGCGGATCGTGAAAGCGGTCCACGACCTCGCCTGAGCGGCCAGCATGCGCATGGCACATGCGCTCAGCTATAGCGATAGCTATGTGCCATTGGCATGCGATGCGAAATACCTATGTGCCATCCGCTCACCTATAGCTGGGCGGATGTCACATCCGCACGGCGTAGCGGGTGGGGGCGTCGAGGCGGTTCAGCTCCGCGCACATCGTGTTGATCAGCGTCGCTCCCTGCGCGAGCAGCTGCTCGCCGTTGCCGGCCAGCACCGAGAGCTCCGGCACGATCGAGTAGCTCGGCGTCTGCGCCCCGAGGATGCGCCCGGCCGCGATCGCGACCACCGTCTTCGGATGCGACATCAGGCGCAGCGTGCCGAGGGTCGGCGCCTCGATCAGGTGTACGCCGTCGCGGCCCACCCGGTTGCTCGTCGCGCTCGGCGCCGCCGTGATGACGTAGCCGCCCAGGTCGAGAGTGTTCGCGATGTCCAGCCGGACGACCGCGTTGTGCTGCGTGATCCGCTCGCCCGGCACCAGCTCGACGTACGCCGAGTCCCGCACGTTCGCGGTGCGCGGCGTGACGTACCAGACCTTGTCGCACGCCCAGTCGAGCGCATCGGCGAGGCAGACCAGCTCGTCGCCGAACCGCCTGCCGCGGCCGCTGATGCCGTGGCTGATCACGATGCCCATCTTCGGCGCGTAACCGAGGCGGGACAGCCCGATGTAGGCCATCGCGTGCAGCAGGCCGATGTCGAGCAAGGGTCCGTGCGGCACCGCGTTGATCACGTTGCCGCCGGACTGCAGATGCTCGCCGAGCCGGTGCAGCGACGACGCGGTCGCCTGGTCGCCGAGCACCCGCTCGACCATCGCCTCGAACCGCGGGTCGATGATGCAGGCCATTGCCTGCACGAAGTCCGCGTCGCGGGCCGTGCCCGTGGAGAAGTACGCGTCCTGCGCGGCGTACAGCTCCGGGTCGACCTTCAGACCCTCGACGTCCCCGTCGTCGTGCTGCGCCGACAGCTGGATCGAGGCCTCGATGCGCGCCAGGTCCGGGTAGTCCAGCGGATAGGCGTAGCGCCGGCCGTTGCGGTCCGTCTCGAGCAGGTCGATGCCGGCAACGGTGCGCTGTCGCATTCGTCGAGCCTATGACCCGAACCGTTGCTACCGGTGAGTACGACGTCCGGATCGGGACAAGATCGTTCACCGAAGGCGTGACGCAGGGGCGGCAGCGGTCCGCCCCCGCGTCACACGTCTCTACAACGTCACCGGTGCGGGTCGGGTTACGCCGCGGTGACCTTGTGCCCTCCGGCGCCGTGCGCCCGCGCCTGCTTCCAGGTGTAGACGTAGTCGAAGGAGCGCTTGACGCTGCCGACGAAGATCTGGGCGATCGATCCGCCGAGCGAGCCCACCGCGCCGACCCCGCCGGCCAGCGTGCGCAGCCCGGAGTAGGCGTCGAGGATGACGTGACGGTGACCCCAGCAGCCGCGGCTGCTCGGCGTGCGGCAGTCCAGGTTGACGCTGCCCTCGGGGGAGTAGCCGTCGTTGTACATCCAGTCGAAGTCACTCGCCAGCGGACCGTAGTCGCCGGCCCAGATCGAGCCGTACTGCCGCACCCCGAGCAGTGCCATGACCGCGCCGATCAACGTCGGGTCGGCGCGGACCTTTGCGGCGTGATGCGCGCTTGCGTTGAGCTTCTTGGTCAGGCCCTTGATCGGACGCAGGCCGCGGTCGACCCGCTCCAGGTTGGTGACGACGAAGGTCTGGCGCGCGATCGAGAGCTTCTTGTAGTTCTTGGGAAGCACCATCGGGCGCACGCCTTCGGCGGCGCGAGCGTTGTTGATCGCGCTGAGCGCCCGCTGCAGGCAGGACTTGGCGTTCGGTCCGTGGACCGCGCAGGCGTCCAGGTAGTAGGGGGAGGCGTCCACGTTGCGGCGCGGGTCACGAAGCTTCGCCGTGCCGGCATGCTTGGCCGTCGCCGCGTGCGCCTTGACCTGGGGAGCGGACGCCGCCGCGGCGCTCGGGGCGGCGAGGGTGCTGAGCAGGGCCGCGAGCACCAGCAGTACGACGGCCGGCGTCAGTGCCAGCGCGCGGTCCCTCCAGGGGGCTGGGAGGTCCTGGGTCATGATGTCCGCCGATTTTGTTGGTCGTAACTTCGTGGGCCGAAAATCGTTGAAAACGCTTGCCTAATTGGGATCGGAAATCCGCGACCCCGGTTTTGAGTGGCAAACGAGCGACACCATGTCGGCCCAAACCAGGGGGATTCGGACAGCGGCCCAGGACCAAGGTCTCGGGCAGGTCCCAGGTGCGGGTCGATAACGTTCGGCGTCATGCGCGCCGTCGAGATCTTTCAGCTGACCGGGCCGGACTCCGCCACCCGCATCGCGGACCTGCCCGAGCCCGCCGGTGACGATGCGGTCGTCATCGACGTCAAGGCGGCGGGCGTGTCCTTCCCCGAGGTGCT
>CAZEAM010000013.1:0-10579 GCA_964510285.1 uncultured Frankiaceae bacterium
CCCTGGCGGATCATCACCGCGAGGCCTGCCGCCGATGCGGCGTTGATCCCCAGCGCGAGCCGGTCGGTCATCGTGAGCCGGCGCTTGCCCGCGACGTACGCCGCGCTCCCGGCGACCGTGACCGCGAGGTTCTGCGGCGCGAGCTCGCTGGTGAGCCAGGCGCCGAAGAAGCTCGGGATCGCCAGCGGGTTCGCGCCCACGGCCGGGCGCAGCGCATTAGCCGTCAGCGCCGCGCCGAGCGCCGACAACCGAAGGAACCGCTGGGCCATGCCGCCATTCTCGCAGCCCCGCCGAGCCCGCCGTTTTGGGCGCCTCAACCCCCGCTGAGACGCCGAAAAGGGCGGGCTCGACATAGCGGCGGGGCGGCTACCTGACTGCGAGGAGGTCGATCACGAAGACGAGGGTCTGACCCGATAGGCGATGCCCGCCGCCCGCCGGACCGTAGGCGTACGACGGCGGGCAGGTCAGCTGGCGGCGGCCGCCGACCTTCATGCCGGGAATGCCGTCCTGCCAGCCCTTGATCAGACCGTTCAGCGGGAACTCGATCGACTCGCCGCGGTTCCACGACGCGTCGAACTCCGAACCCGAGGCGAACTCGACGCCGACGTAGTGCACCTCGACGCTGTCACCGGGCTTCGCTTCCTCGCCCGTCCCGACGACAAGGTCCTCGATGACCAGGTCAGTCGGCGCGGTCCCGCTGTTACCCGTGAGCTCCGGCTTGGTGAGAGACATAACGACACCCTATGGCCGCGTCGAGCCCGACGTTTTGGGCGCCTCGACCCCCATTGAGAGGTCATCTACGGCGGGCTCGGCGGTACACCCGCGGCGACATGACCACGCTCCGGGCCCGCACCGAGGCACTGCTGCGAATCGCGCAGCGGCTGCGCCACGAGGTTCACCAGATCAACCAGAAAGTCCCGGAATCCGCCAAGGCGCTGCCGTGAGCACGCCCGCCGTGCGCGTCAGTACGGCTAGCTAACGACGTTCCAGCCGGGGGTGCGGGCGGCCTGCTCGAGCCACGTCGCGAGCTCCGGGCCGTCCACCTCGTCCATCGCGGTCAGCTTGACGTAGCGGGTGCGGTCCGTCGTACCGAGCGGAGGTGGCGGGTCAAAGTCGGCACCGCCGTAGAAGACGACGTTGACGGACTGGTGGTACGGCGCGACCTCGATGATCCAGCCGAGGTCGGGCAGTCCGTAGTGCGGCCGGCCCCGCTTCGCGGCGAAGTGCAGGCCGGGGATCGTCGCGCAGATCAACACGTCGAGCCGCGTGACGAGCGGCTGCACGCGGGGCATCAGATGCGGGATCAACGCCTCGATGCCGGCGTGGTCGGACGACGGCTCGGGAGGCTTCTTCCCGGCAAGTCCCTTGATGGTCTTCGGCATCGCATGCCGTTCTACACCACGCGGCTAGCGGCGACCCTCGGTGAACACGCCGTACAGCATCAAGATGGCCATCAGGCCGATGAGGACGAACCCGATGATGAGTTCTGCGGTCATACCGTCAGCCTTCCCCACAACCGTCCCACTAGCCGCTCGCCCCGCCCGCTACGGCATTCGGCCGCCGTGTAGGAGCTCGCTTAGCGTAGGCACGCGGGGCAATGGTGCGCCGTCAACGTCGAGCGGTGCTGCGCCCCCGCCACCGGCGCATGGCCGCGCGGTGCAGCGGGTCGAGCACCTGCCCCTCGGCGGCGAGGTCGGCACGCAGCGTGCCGCGGTGCCGGAAGAACCACACCAGGCCGAGCGCCCACACGGCGTACTGCACGCAGAACGCCACCTTGAACTGGCCGATCGACGCCGACGACGGGCCGACGCCGAACCCGGACAGCACCGCACCGATGCCGGCGATGACCGCGAGTGAGGCGACGAATGCGCCCATGTTGACGATCCCGCTCGCGCTGCCGGCGCGGGCGCGCGGGTTGAAGGTACGGGCGAAGTCGATGCCGACCATCGAGCCCGGGCCGTTGGAGCCGAGTACGACGATCAGCACGAGCAGCAACCAGAGAGGGGTCCGGCCGGGCCACGCGAGCACCGCCGTCCAGACCGCGATGGTCGCGGCGACGATGGCGATCACCAGGTTCGAGCGGCGGAACGGGTAGCCGCCGGTGAGCCGTCCGACCACGGGCCCGACCGAGACGTTCACGGCCACCAGCAGCGTGAGCAGCGCGCCGGCGGCGCCCTTGGACAGCCCCTCGCCGGTGACGAGGAACGGGTAGCCCCACAACAACGCGAACGTGTTGCCGGAAAACCCGGTCGTGAAGTGCGCCCACAGGCCGAGCTTCGTGCCGCGCTCGCGCCAGGACTCCGCGACGTGCGTGGCAAGCTGCGTTCGGCTCAGCGTGACGAGGGTGGGTTCCTCGTCGGGCGGATGGTCGTGCACCGTCGTGACGACGAGCACCGCGCCCGCGCAGGCGATGCCGGCGCACAACAGAAAGGTGTTGCGCCAGTCGGCGGCACCGAGCAGCGCGACCAGCGGGTAGGCGGCGGCGACCTGGCCGAGCTGGCCGACGAGCGCGGTGAGCTGCGTGAGCAGCGGCACCTGGTGCGACGGGAACCACGCCCCGATCAGGCGCAGCACGCTGATGAAGCACATCGCGTCCCCGCCGCCGACGAGGACGCGGGCGACGATCGCCAACCCGACGCCGTCGGCGAGCGCGAGGCACGCCTGCCCCGCGGCCATCACGAGGGCGCCGACCGGGACCTGCATGCCGGCATAGACCGCGAGCTGCAGGACCACGAACAGCGAGATCTCCGCGGCCGACGCGTGAAGGTGGTGATGAGCCTGGATCGCGGCGACACCCAGCGACCCGCGTTGGAACACCGCCACGGCGTAAGCGGCGACCGCGGCACTCCACACCAGCCAGCTGCGCGCCGTACCTCGCACGTCACGACGTTAGAGGGTCGGCTGCGGCACTACGGCTCCTACGCCCAGACGCGCTCCGCCGGTGAGGAGGTGAAGGACCCATACCCGACCCGGGCCTAGCCGCGGGTAGGTCGCCCCCTACCTACCAGGCGGCGTTTGCGGTGAGATCGCGGCATGACCGCATGCCGCCGAGCCGTCGGGCTGCTCGGCACCGCGTGCGTGGCCCTCGGTCTGCTGGCCGCTTGCGGCGGCGGGTCGGATCAGCTCGTCGTGCGGCCTCCCGCCACCCGCGCGCCGGCGAGCGCCGCCGCCAGCCCGTCACCGGCTCGATCCGTCACCATCGACCCGCACGTGACGGTGAATCCATCCCGTCACCTGCATGACGGCCAGGCGGTGGATGTCCGTGCGCGTGGCTTCGGGCCCAACCAGTCGCTGATCATCATCGAGTGCGTCGACCTCGGCAAACGGACCGGGCAAAGCTCGTGCGACCTTGGCAGCCTCACCGGCATCTCGATCGGAGCGGACGGCACCGGAGCGGGACAGTTCACCGTGCGCAAGGGCCCGATCGGCTCCGAACGGCTGTTCTGCACGGATCGCCACCCGTGCATCGTGTCGGTCAGCCAGGCCACCCTGAACCCGAGCCAGACCGCGAGCGCCACGATCCGCTTCGACTAGGGGCGTGCGCTCACGCGGCCTCGGCGATCCGCCCGTCGGCCATGTGGACCACGCGATCGCAGGCATCCCCCACCCGCGAATCGTGCGTCACGAGCAAGACGGTCAGCTCCGGGCGGTCACTGCGAAGCCGGGCCAGCAGCTCCAAGGTGCGGTCGACGGCATGTACGTCGAGGCTGCCGGTCGGCTCGTCGGCGAGCAGGATCGGCGGATCGTTCGCCAGTGCCCGGGCCAGCGCGACGCGTTGCCGCTCCCCGCCGGACAGCCGGGTCGGTGCCCGGTTCTCCTTCCCCGCGAGGTCGACGTCGGCCAGCAACTGGCGGGCGCGGTCGCGACGCGCGCGCCGAGACAGCCCGGCGCCGAACATCGCCACCTCGACGTTCTCGCACGCCGTCAGGTGCGGGAGCAGGTTGTGCAGCTGGAAGACCAGGCCGATGTGGTCGCGCCGGTACGGCACGACCTGGTGATGCTCGCTGAGATCCACGCCGTCGACCATGAGCCGACCGGAGGTCGACGGCGTGAGGCTCGCCACCATGTGCAGGAACGTCGACTTGCCGCACCCGGACGGCCCGGTGATGCCGAGCATCTCGCCTTGCACCACCGACAGGTTCAGGTTGTCGACCGCCTTCACCAGCCCGCCGTCGAAATGCTTGCAGAGGTCGACCGCCTCGATGACCACGCGCTCACTCATGGCGCAGCGCCTCCAGCGGGGTGAGTGCCGCGGCTCGCAATGCCGGATAGATCGCGCCGAGGATCGTCATCCCGGCAGCCGTGTAGATCGCGCGCCAGAACGTGCCCGCGGAGTACTCGAGGTGCACGAACCCGGACAGGCTCGACGAGTTCTGCAACAGCTGTACGGCGGCCACGGACAGCGCGACACCGACGATGGCACCGACCAGGCCGAGCAGGCCGGCCTCGCTCAGCACCATGAGCAGCACCCGCCGGCGCGGCCAGCCCACGGCGCTCAGTACGCCGAACTCCCGGATCCGCTCGATGAACGCCATCGTCATCATGCTCATGACGATCAGCCCGCCGACCACGATCGCGAGGATCCGGCTGCCCTCGTCAGCCGCGTTGATCAGCTGCAGGCTGCGGTCGGCGCGACCGAAGTCCGCCGCCGTACGAATCGTCGTCAGCGACGGCAGCTGATCGGTGATCGTCCTGCGGACGTCGGCCAGGTCGGCGCCGGCGGTGACCTGGACGAAGATCAGCGTCACCAGTCCGCCTTGCCGCTGATAGGTCTGCAGCGTCTGCAGCGGCATCATCGCGCCGCCGTCACCCAGTGCCTGACCGACCGAGTAGATCCCGACGATCGTGAACCGGTGCGTGTCGATGACGATCGAGTCGCCGACGCCCTTGTGCAGGTTGCTAGCTGCCTGTTCGCCGAGCAGCACCTCGTCGGTGCTGTCCGCGGCGTACGCCCGTCCCTGCACGATGCGCACGCCGAACGGCTCCAAGTCCGCCCGGTTCAGTCCGATCTCGATGAACAGCGGGTACGTCGAGTTCAGCCGCACCGTCGATACGAGGGCGCCGACCGCGCGGGCCACGCCCGGCACGCCGGCGACCTTGGCCACGTCGACCTGCTGGATGTTGCTGTTCAGCACGTCCGACACGCCGGACTGCGCGACCGTGAAGTCCGCGCGACCGGTCTGCAGCAGAGCGAGCGCGCTCGACCGGACGCTGTCATTGATCAGGCCCAGCGTGACCACGGCCAGTACGCCGACGGCGACGGCGGCGGCGGTGATGAGTGACCGGACCAACCGCACCCGCAGGTTGCGCAAGACGAGGCCGAGCAGCGACACAGGTGCGCCTCCTCGTCTCACCGGTCCACTCGCTCGTGTTCTATCCCGATCTTCCTGCCAGGTCCCGCCGAACGGCCGGTCAAGCGGCGGCCGGCGTCTGTGGACGACTAAGGCCTGTGGATAAGTTTTCTTTGTTTTCCAACGATTTCTTCGTCGCGAGATCTTGATCCTGTCGGCCATAGGCGCTACATTTCGAACATACGTTCGAAGGATGTGGGATGCCAAGAGCGGTCGAGGCGGGCAGCGAAGTGCTCAACGCTGCCAAGGCCGCGGTCGGCGCCGACCCGCACGAGCTCCCCGACGAGCCGCTGCTGGACGCGCTCGAGCAGCTGCTCGACGCCCGCCGTCTGCTTGATGCCGCGATCGTGTGCTTCCTCGGGGTGGTCGACGTACGAGACGCGACCATCGAGCCCTACGGCCGCACCACCCGCAACTGGCTGATCGAGGACAAGCACCTGCCGGGCGCGGCCGCCGGCCGACTGGTGAAGGTCGCTCGCCAGCTGCCGATCCGACCCGCTCTCAGCGAGGCGCTCGAGTCGGGCGACATCTCACTCGAGCACGCCGCGCCGATCCTGCGCACCCTGGCGAAGCTGCCCCCCGCCGACCGGGACGCCGACGAAAAGATCCTCGTCGAAGCGGCGAAAGCGATCGACCCGGACTCGCTGCGGGCGCTGTGCCAGAAGGTGGAAGAAGCCGCGGGCACCAACGAAGAAGCCGACGCGCGGCGCGAGCGCCTCTACGGCAGCCGGTACCTGCACCTGTCCACCACCTTCGACGGGATGGTCCGCGTCGACGGCATGCTCGACCCCGAGGCGGGAGCAGCGGTCATCGCCGCGATCGAACCACTCGCCCAGAAACTCGGCCCCGAAGACGACCGCACCGTCCCGCAACGCCGCGCCGACGCCCTCGCCACCCTCGCCAGCGCCGCGGCCGGCTTCGACGACCTGCTGCCGGACTTCAACGGCGACCGGCCCCACCTCGACGTCCTCACCGGCTACGACACCCTGGTCCGCGACCTCGACCCCCACGCCGCCTACGACCCGGCCGGCGCCCCCACCCTCAATGGCATCCGCGTGACGCCGGAGACGGTACGCCGGCTCGCCTGCGACGCCGACATCCTCCCGATCGTGATGGGCAGCGACTCCCACGTCCTCGACATCGGACGCGCCAGCCGGATCTGGCCAAAGGCGATCCGCAAGGCGCTGCAGATCGAGGACCGCGGGTGCGGATGGCCGGACTGCAAGATGCCGCTGTGGGCCTGCCGGATCCACCACCTCACCTACTGGTTCCACGGCGGGGTGACCAGCAAGGCCAACGGCGTCCACCTCTGCCGCTTCCACCACTGGCTCGTCCACCACCGCCGATGGAAAATCTGGCGAGACGCAATCACCAACAAGATCCACGTCGCGCGGACCTGAGCCAGATCGCCAACCCTCCTATTGGCAGCTGATCGAGTCGGCGAGGGCGTCGAAGTGCCGCTGGGCGCCCGGCATGCCGTCGGCGACCGCCTGCTCGGCGCACTGCCGTGCCAGCTCTCGGGCCCGCCGACGGTGGTCCGGGTCGCCGCTGCGTGACAGCGAGAGCGCGCGGTCGTACCGCACGTAGTTGCGCACCATCTCCATGCCTTGACCGGCGAACAACGCATCGGTCCGATCGAACAGCTCCTCGGCCTCGTCATACCGTCGCTGGGCAGCGACGGCTACCGCGAGCGCCCAGGTCACCGGCCCGAAGCAGTAGACCTGCAGGTTGATCCACAGGTGCTCGTACGGACGCAGCATCGCCTCGGCCGCGGCGCCGATGTCCGGATCGTCCAGCAACAGGGCGAGCATCGTGGAGTACGACCAGCCGGCGATCGAGAACTCGTCGATGCGGTAGTCCTGCAGCCGGTCGACGCCGTAGCGCTCGATGGTCTGCCGGGCCTCGTCCATGCGACCGGCCTCCGCGAGACACCACGCGTGCGTGCCCCGCCACGCCGGAGCCTCCGGATACTGGTCGGCGAACGCACCTGCCGCGTCGGCCATGTCGCCGAACTGGCCTTCGAGGAAGGCGATCGCCATCGCGACCGCACCCCACCACTGCTCGGCGTCGGCGACGCCGATCTGCTGCGCGTAGGCCAACGCTTCGTCGTTGTACGCGGCGCCTTCGCGCACCCGCCCCTCGTAGAGCATGTACTGCACCCAGTTGCTCCGGCACAGCGCGTAGATCAACGGCGGGCAGTTGCTCTCGGCGATCGCCAGCGCCTCCGCGGTCAGTCGGCGGGCACGCACGATGTCGCCCATGATCGAGCACGCAACGTGATGGAAGATCCGAGCGATCGCCGACAGTGTCGGATCGCCCACGCCGTCGGCGAGCGCGACCGCCTGTTCGGTGAGCGCGAGTCCCTGCTCGGCCCGGTCCGGGATGAGGTTCGCCCGCCCCGTCCGGACGATGACCTCCGCGAGCACCCGCGGGTCGCCGAGATCGCGGGCCACCTCCAGGGCGCGGTCGGCGATCTCGAGACGTCGCTCGAGGGAGACCGCGGGGTCGTAGTTGATCTCGGCGGCCAGCGTCGCGAGCAGCAGTGCCTCGTCGGCCGTGCGCTGTTGCCGGTGTGCCGCGATCGTCGCCTCGAGCGCGTCGACCCGTTCCCGGTCGACCGCGTTGACCACGCTCGTGACGCCCCGGAAGTTCGCGATCGCCGCCCGCGCCGCGAGGTCGGGTCGCTCCAGCGCCAGCGCCGCGTGGGTCACCTCGAGCAGCGTCTCGCGGAAGGCCGGGTTGCTCTGGTCGCGCTGCGCGGCGCCCAGACCGCACGCCGCCTCGAGCCGGCGGATCGGGTCCGGGTCGCCCGCGTCGATCAGTTCGATCGCCTGGCGGTAGTACGCCTCCGCGCCCGCCAGGTCGCTCGAGGCGGCCGACTGCGTCGCGGCGCTCAGCAGATGACCGACCGCAACGCTGAGGTCGCCGCCCCGCGGCCCGGCTTCGACGGCGTGGTAGGCGAGCGCGGCGGCGTCGTACGGGCGCAGCTTCTCCAGGACCTCGAGGACGGTCTGGTGCAGCCGCCGGCGGCGCGCGGAGGTCAGCTCGCCGTAGAGCGTCTCCTTGATCATCGCGTGGAAGAACCGGAACCGGTCGGGCCCCGTCTCCTCGACGATCCGCGCCCGCGACGCCTCGTCCAGCGCGTCGAGCAGCGCGTTGTCGTCCGCGTCGCTGACCTGCGCGAGCAGCTCGAGGTCGAAGTCGCGACCGATGACCGCCGCCACCGACAGCACCCGGTTCGCCGTCTCGGACAGCCGCCCGAGCCGCCGTCCGAGCACGTCGCGTACTCCCTCGGGCACCTCGATCTGTCCGGGGTCGCTGACGTGCCATCGCCCGTCGACCAGCTGGACCGTTGCGGTCTCGACGAAGTGGCGCAGCACCTCGCCCATGAACAGCGGGTTGCCTTCGGTCTCGCTGTACGCCGCCTCGGCCAGCTGCCGGCTGTCGGCGTCGAGCTCGTGCCCGGCGACGTTCTGCACCAGCTGGATCGTCTCGTCGAGGTCGAGGCCCTGCAGGTCGAGCCGCTCGACGCCGGGCACCCGCCGCAGGTCGGCGAGCACCGCGGTGAGCGGATGGTTGCGACCGAGCTCGGTGTCGCGGTAGGTGCCGATGACGAGCAGCCGCGCCGAGGCGTCGCTCGCGGCGGCTTTCAGCAGATGCACCAGCAGCAGCAGCGTGGCGCGGGTCGCCCAGTGGATGTCGTCGACGACCAGGACCAACCCGGACTCGCCCGACGCCTCGATCAGCCAGGACGTCACGGCTTCGAAGAGCCGGTACTCCTCGGTGCGCGGGTCCGACACGACCGGCTCGGGCAGGCCGGGAACCCGGGTGGCGACCTCCGGGCAGAGCCGGACCAGCTCACCCGCGAGCCGGCCCAGCCGCGGCGACGAGCGGTGCGTCGTATAGAAGTCGAGCGCCTCGACGAACGGCTGGAACGGCACGCCCAGCTCCTCGTCGCACGTTCCGTACAGGACCAACGCGCCTTCGGCGCGTGCCCGGCGGGCGAGCTCCGACGCCGTACGCGTCTTCCCGATCCCCGGCTCGCCGGACAGCAGCGCAGCCGCGAGGCTGGTCGATCCGGACAGCACGTTGTCCAACATCGCGCCGAGCGCGCCGGTCAGCGCGGGCCGTCCGACGTAGCTGACACCACCGCCGGTGGCGAGCAGGCCGGGGAACGGCATTCCCTCGCCCGACGCGTCGGCGGCGACGACGACCGGCTCCCACATCACCCGGCAGGCCGGGACCGGCTCGGGCAGCCCCTTCAGCGGCAGGTCGCCGACCGACTCGAAGACGAAGCTGCCGCGACCGCGCGACAGCGACCGCACCAGGTCGGCCACGAGCACCTGCGCCGGCTGCGCGGCGGCGCACAGCCGTGACGCCTCGACGACCGGCGCACCGAGCACGTCGCTGCCGTCGACCGACACGTCGCCGGCGGAGATCCCGATGCGCAGCAGTACGCCGACGGCCGCGTCATCGCGTCCGGCGAGCTCGACCTCTTGCTGTAGCGCGACCGCGGCGCCGACCGCGTCGACAGCGGCGTCGAAGACCGCCATCGCGCCGTCGCCCAGCCCCTTGACCACCCGGCCTTGGTGCCGGTCCACGATCTCGGCGATCCGCGCCTCGAGATCGCGGACGAACGCGTCGGCCCGCTCCTCGCCGAGTTGCGCGCGCAACGCCGTGGACTCCACGACGTCGACGAACAGCACGGACGCGGTAAGGGTCCGAGTCGCGTCCCCCCTCCCCGTGGACTCGCTCATCGCCTGGATCATACGAAGGTCCTGCCTGCATGCGTCGGGGCAAGATGTCGACGAGCCGGCGAAGCCAAGCTGCCCGCATCGCCACCCATACTGACGAGGTGGAACCCGCGGCCACGCAGTACGTCGACCGTGACGGCGCCGCGCTTGCCTACCAGGTCGTCGGCGCCGGGCCGACCAATCTCGTCTTCTACTTCGAGATCACCCAGCACCTGGACTTCTGCTGGACCGATCCGCACATCCACCACAACTTCGAGCGGATGTCTCGCCTCGGTCGTGCCGTGTTCTTCCAGCGGCGTGGCTTCGGACTTTCCGACCCGGTGCCGTACGTGCCGACTCTCGAACAGCAGGCCGAGGATGTCCTCGCCGTGATGGACGCGGCGGACATGGACCGGGCCATGCTCTTCGGGATCTACGGGACCTGCGCGCCGGTGGCGATGGTTGCGGCATGCGCCCCGGAGCGGGTTTCCAGCC
>CAZEAM010000014.1:0-2592 GCA_964510285.1 uncultured Frankiaceae bacterium
TCCAGCACGGTCAGGCCCTCGCGGAAGTTGGTCTTGATCGGGCGCGGGATGATCTCGCCCTTCGGGTTGGCGACGAGGCCACGCATACCGGCGATCTGCTGGACCTGCAGCATGTTCCCTCGGGCGCCCGAGCCGACCATCATCTGGATCGGGTTGTCCTTCGGGAAGTTCTCCCGCATCCGCGTCGCGACCTCGGTCGTGGCGCGGGTCCAGATCTCGATCAGCTCCTGGCGACGCTCGTCGTCGGTGATCACGCCGCGCTCGTACTGCTTCTGGACCTTCTCAGCCTGCTCCTCGTAGCGCGCGAGGATCTCAGCCTTCTCCGGCGGGGTGACGACGTCGGAGATCGCGATCGTGACCCCGGCGCGGGTGGCCCAGTGGAAGCCGGCCTCCTTGAGCGCGTCGAGCGTCGCGGCGACCTGCACCTTCGGGTAGCGCTCCGCCAGGTCGTTGACGATCTCGCCGAGCTGCGCCTTGCGCACCTCGTGGTCGACGAACGGATAGTCCACCGGCATCGCCTCGTTGAACAGGCAGCGGCCCAGGGTGGTCTCGACCAGCACCGGCTGGCCGGGCTCCCAGCCCTCGGGTGCGGTGAACGGGCGATCGTCGGTCTCGGCGCCGCGCAGTACGCCGGGGGCCCCGGAACCGTCGCGGGCGGCCGGCAGATCGTCGATGCGGATCTTGACCCGCGCCTGCAGGTCGAGCTCGCCGGTGTCGTAGGCCATGATCGCCTCGGCCACCGAGCCGAACGTCCGGTCCTGGCCCTTGGCGTCCTCTCGCATCAGCGTGAGGTAGTAGAGCCCGAGGACCATGTCCTGGGTCGGCGAGGTGATCGGACGGCCGTGTGCCGGCGACAGGATGTTGTTCGACGACAGCATCAGGATCCGGGCCTCGGCCTGCGCCTCTGCGGACAGCGGCAGGTGCACCGCCATCTGGTCGCCGTCGAAGTCGGCGTTGAAGGCCGTGCAAACAAGCGGGTGGATCTGGATCGCCTTGCCCTCGACCAGCTGCGGCTCGAAGGCCTGGATGCCGAGCCGGTGCAGCGTCGGTGCCCGGTTGAGCAGCACCGGGTGCTCGGTGATCACCTCTTCGAGGACGTCCCACACCATCGCGTAGCGCGCGGTGCCTCCGGTCGCCCGCTCGACCATGCGCTTCGCGGACTTGATGTTCTGCGCGTGGTTGAGGTCCACCAGCCGCTTCATGACGAACGGCTTGAACAGCTCCAAGGCCATCTGCTTCGGCAGGCCGCACTGGTGCAGCCGCAGCTGCGGACCAACGACGATGACCGAACGGCCGGAGTAGTCGACCCGCTTGCCGAGCAGGTTCTGACGGAACCGGCCCTGCTTTCCCTTGAGCATGTCCGACAGCGACTTCAACGGCCGGTTGCCGGGGCCGGTGACCGGACGCCCGCGACGGCCGTTGTCGAACAGCGCGTCGACGGCCTCCTGCAGCATCCGCTTCTCGTTGTTGACGATGATCTCGGGCGCGCCGAGGTCGAGCAGCCGCTTCAACCGGTTGTTGCGGTTGATCACCCGGCGGTAGAGGTCGTTGAGGTCACTGGTGGCGAACCGGCCACCGTCGAGCTGCACCATCGGGCGCAGGTCCGGCGGGATCACCGGCACGCAGTCGAGGACCATCCCCATCGGCGAGTTGCGCGTGTTGAGGAAGGCGCTGACGACCTTCAGCCGCTTGAGCGCACGTGCCTTCTTCTGGCCCTTGCCGGTGCGGATCGTCTCGCGCAGGTTCTCCGCCTCGGCCTCGAGGTCGAAGGACTCGAGCAGCTTCTTCAACGACTCGGCGCCCATGCCGGCCTCGAAGTACTCGCCCATCGTGCCCGGCACGACCCGCCAGGTGCCGTCCTCGGCCTTGGTGCCCTTCGCAAAACGCTCCCGCAGCTCGCGGAAGATCCGCTCGTCGGTGATCAGCTGCTTCACGGCGAGGCTCTTGAACGCGTCGAGCACGGCGTCGAGCTCGTCCACCGCGCGCTCGGCACGCGTGCGGATCTGCTTCATCTCGCGGTCGGCCGAGTCGCGCACCTTGCGCCGCGCGTCCGCCTTCGCGCCCTCTGCCTCGAGCTGCGCGATGTCGGCCTCCTGACGCTTCGCCCGGGCGTCGATGTCGGCGTTCATCTTGTCGGTGATCCGCGACTTCTCGACGGAGAACTGCGCCTCGATGCTTGCGAGGTCACGGTGCCGCGCGTCCGCGTCGACCTCGGTGACCAGGTAGCCCGCGAAGTAGATGATCTTCTCGAGGTCCTTGGGGGCCAGGTCGAGCAGGTAGCCGAGCCGGCTCGGGACGCCCTTGAAGTACCAGATGTGGGTCACCGGAGCGGCGAGCTCGATGTGACCCATCCGCTCGCGGCGCACCTTGGCGCGAGTGACCTCGACGCCGCAGCGCTCGCAGATGATGCCCTTGAAGCGCACCCGCTTGTACTTGCCGCAGTAGCACTCCCAGTCCCGCGTGGGACCGAAGATCTTCTCGCAGAACAAGCCGTCCTTTTCCGGCTTGAGCGTGCGGTAGTTGATCGTCTCGGGCTTCTTGACCTCACCGTGCGACCACAGGCGGATGTCGTCGGCAGTGGCCAGGCCGATG
>CAZEAM010000015.1:0-6541 GCA_964510285.1 uncultured Frankiaceae bacterium
CCACGGCGTCGAACGTCACGACGGATCTCCCGCGCCGACCACCGACAAGACGGTCTCGCAGGCCTCGTTCAGCGCTGCCCGACCGCGACGGATCGGCGGTTCGCCGCGCTGGGTGGCGGCGCGCACCGCGGGGTCACTGCGCAGTACGGCGGCCAACGACATGCCGAGGCTGGAGGCGACGTCCTTGGCAGAGAGCTGGCTGCCGCCCGCGTCGCGGACGACGAGGTGCGGGGCGCGCAGCCGGCGACCGTGGACGGCCGCCATCGCGGCCGTGGCGGCGACGGCGCGCACGTCCGCCGGCACGACGACGACCGACGCGTCGCATGCGTCGAGCAGGCACGTGGTCACCCGGCCGGGCCCGCGCGCGACGTCGATGACCACGGTGGCGAACGCCCGGGTCGCCGCGTCGAGCACTGCGTCGACTGCCTCGACGTCCAAGCCGCACTGCGGACCCGGCCGACCCCATGACAGCAACCCGATCCCGTGCACGTCGCAGACCGCGTCGGCGAGCGCGCCCGCATCGAGCCGCCCCCTCGTCGCGGCGAGCTCGTTCCAGCGCAGCCCGGGCGCCGACTCGGCGCCGATGAGTACGTCGAGGCCCCCGCCGAGCGGGTCGCCGTCGACCAGCAGGGCCCGCCCGGACCGCGCGGCGGTGATGGCCAGCGCGCTGGCGAAGGTCGAGGCCCCCGCGCCACCACAGCCACCGATCACCGCGACCACCCGCGCCGACCCGCCAGTCGCCGCCGGCCGGGCGCGCAGCTCGCTGACCAGGCCGGCTTGCTGCTCGGGAATGCGAAGCACTCCGCTGGCTCCGAGCACGAGCGCCGCCTCCCAGCACGCACTGTCGGCGTCGCCGGTAGTGAGGACGAACACCCGCTCGCGGCGCGGCAGACCGGCTGCGGCCATCGCCACCGCCACGTCGAAGCCGACGACCACCGCGCTCGCGTCGCGCCAGGCCGCACGGACCCGGTCGCTGTCGTGCTCGACCTCGCACGGCGCCCCGGCGAGTGCGCACAGCCGGGGGACGGCGGCGGACAGCACCTCGTCGGCCGTCACCACCAGAACGCCGGCCGACATGGTGGCAAGCGTCGGCATGCCGGCAGGCGCGCCTACGCGCCGGCGCGCTAGCTGGGGAAAACCGGAGCCGGCCTCGTAGCTGTGGACACCGACGCCCGGACATAGGACGGCCCCCGCCGGGGGGGTAGCGGGGGCCGTCTCGAGGCTCGGCTCCGGGGGGGTTGAGCCGAACCAGCTTCACCTGTCATCGAGCCGGTGATGCCTGGAGAGATGCCCTCGCCGGAATCGGCCAAACCTGGCCGATGGGCGGAATCTCGGGATGGTTGTGCTGTGGCCGGTGGGGCAAACGTGGCCGGAGAGCCAGTGGTGCTGCCTATCCTGATTTCGTGTCCGGTTCGGCCGCCTTCTTCGACCTCGACAAGACGATCATCGCGACGTCGAGCACCCTCGCCATGGGCCGGTCGTTCTACGCCGCGGGGATGCTCGGCCGATGCGCCGTGGTGAAGGGCGCCTACGCCCGCTTGATCTACCACATGGGCTCGGTCGACGCCGAGAAGATGGACCGGATGCGCGACGACCTGGCACGCCAGGTCACCGGCTGGGAAGAAGAGAAGGTGCGCTCGGTGATCGCCGAGGACCTGCTCGGCCTGATCGACCCGCTGATCTATGACGAGGCCGCGGCGCTGATCGAGTCCCACCACGCCGACGGGCGCGAGGTCGTGATCGTCTCCAGCAGCGGCGACGAGCTGGTCGGTCCGATCGGAGCGCTGCTCGGCGCGGACCGGGTGGTCGCCACGCGCATGGTCGTGGCGGACGGCCGCTACACCGGCGAGGTGGAGTTCTACGCGTTCGGCCCGTACAAGGCACAGGCCATGCGCGAGCTTGCGCAACGGGAAGGCTGGGACCTCGCCGACTGCTACGCCTACACCGACTCCTTCACCGACCTGCCGATGCTCGAGGCGGTCGGCCACCCGTACGCCGTCAATCCCGATCGCAGCCTGCGCCGCGAAGCGGTGGCTCGTGACTGGGAGATCCTGACCTTCCGCCACCCGGTCCCGCTGCGGCAACGGCTCGGCCGGATCCCGGTGCCCAACCGGCCGCTCGCGGTCGGCATCGCCGGGGCCGCCGTCGTCGCGGCCGCGGGCTGGCGGGCCCTGGCCCATCAACGACGGGCGGGATAGATCGCGCAATCTGCGGCAGGATGACCACGTGGCATCAACCCGCAGCTACGGCGGCAACGGAGCACCGCTCGACGAGCAGTCCCTCGGCGAGCTGGTAGCGACCGCAACCCGCGACCTCTCGACACTGGTGCACCAGGAGATCGAGCTGGCGAAGGCGGAGCTGACCCAGCAGGTCAAGCGCGGTGCGGTCGGCGCCGGCCTGCTCAGCGGCGCCGCCCTGCTCGCCGTGCTCGGCCTGCTGATGCTGTGCTTCTCGATCGCCTTCGTGATCGCCGAGGAAGGCGGCCTGCCGGTATGGATCGGCTTCCTGATCGTGGCCGGCGCATTCGTCGCCGTCGGCGGCGCGCTCGGCTTCCTCGGGGTCCGCGCCTTCTCCTCGATCAGCGGACCGGACCGCACCAAGATCACCGTCCAACGGACGCTGGCCTCGATCCGCCACCCGAGCCGAAGCGCGCCACCCGTCACGTAGGTGACAGGCTGAGCCCGTGGCGCAGCCGCGGGTGGTGGAGGACTCCGCGGTCCTCATCGACGGGCCGTGGACGCATCGACACGTCAGCGCCAACGGGATCCGGCTGCACGTCGCGGAGGCGGGATCCGGCCCGCTCGTGCTGCTGCTGCACGGCTTCCCGGAGTTCTGGTGGAGCTGGCGTCATCAGCTGGCCGCGCTGTCCGAGGCCGGCTACCGGGCCGTCGCCCCCGACCTGCGTGGCTACGGCGCGAGCGACAAGCCGCCCCGCGGGTACGACGTACCAACCCTCGCCGCCGACCTGGCCGGACTGGTCCGCGCGCTCGGTGAGCGGGAGGCCATTTTCGTCGGGCACGACTGGGGCGGGCATCTCGCCTGGTCCGCCGCCGCCCTGCATCCGGACCTCGTCAGCAGGCTCGCCGTGCTCTCGATCGCCCATCCGCTTCGGATGCAGGAGGCGATGCTGCGGGACGGCCCGCAGCGTCGCGCGAGCAGCTACATCGCGCGGTTCCAGGCGCCGTGGTCCCCGGAGCGCTGGCTGGTCGCCGACGACGCCGCGAACGTCGGCGCGATCCTGCATCGCTGGGGCGGTCCGGGCTTTCCGGACAAGGAGACCGAGGACGCCTGCCGCGAGGCGATGCAGATCATGTACGTGCCGAACCGCGCGCTCGAGTACTACCGGTGGAGCGTGCGGTCCCTGCCACGTGCCGACGGCCGCCGTTACCGGACCCTGATGCAGACACCGATCAGCGCGCCGACGCTGCAGCTGCACGGCGAGCTCGACCCGTGCGTGCTGTCGAGCACCGCACAAGGATCGGGCCGCTACGTCGAGGGCGACTACCGGTGGCGGGAGCTCCCCGGGCTCGGGCACTTCCCACACCAGGAGGATCCCGACCTCGTCACCTCGGAGCTGCTCGCCTGGCTCGGACCTCCCACGAGGTAGCCCATATCGGCCGGGAACCCGTCCCCGCTAGTCGCAGCCTCTGGTCGACACCGCATCGGTTGCGCGGGTCCCGACCAGCGCGTCGTGTGACACCTCTTTCGCGGTCAGCGCGTAGCCGGTCTTGGAGTCGTCCACCGCGGCCGCGAACACCACCCCCGCGACGTCACCCGACGTGGTGAGCAGCGGACCGCCCGAGTTGCCCGGGAGCACCTTCGCGTAGAGCGCGTAGATCTCGCGGGTGACCTCGCGCTCCTGGTAGATGTCCGGTCCGCGCGCGTCCTGCACGTTGCGGATTCGCGCCGCGCGCGGCGTGAACGGCCCGTTCTCGGGATAGCCGGCGACCACCGCGCTGTCGCCACTCGACAAGGGCCCGCCGAAGCGCAGCGGGGTGAGCCCGAGGCCCGCGACGTAGAGCACCGCGACGTCGCGCTGCGGGTCGTAGAGGACGACCCGGGCGGGCAGCGAACGCCCGTCGGCGGTCTCGACGGTCGGCGACGTGACGCCGGCAACGACGTGCGCGTTGGTCATCACCCGGTCGGTGGCGTAGACGAAGCCGCTGCCCTCGAGCTGGCGCGAGCACGACCCCGCGATGCCGGTCACCTTGACGACGTCCGGCTCGGCCAGGCGCACCGCCTTGGTGCGGGCCAGGCGCGGGTTGGGCGGCGGGACGTCCTTGCTGCGGTGCAAGCCGATCCCGCCGAACACCTCGGGCAGCCCGTCCCGGTCGAGCAGCCGCCGGAAGGAGGCGAACCAGGTGTTGGCGGCGTTGGGCATCACCTCGTCGACGGTGCGCAGGATCCGCGAATGGTTCACCTGGCTCGACACGCTGCCCACCGCGCCCTGCGCCAGGCCCAGTCCGACCAGCCAGGCGACCAGCAGGACCGACACGACGCTGACCGCGCCTCCGGCGACGGAGTCCGCGGTGCGCAGCGGCCGCCATCGGAACTCACGGCGGATCGCGACCCCGATCAGCGTCGCTACGAGCTGGCCGATCATCGCGCACAGCAGGACGGCGAGCAGGCCGAACAAGGCCGGACCGATCCCCACCCGAAGGTCGCTGTGCAGCGAGCTTGCGTACTTCGCGCCCAACGCACCGCCGCCGAGGAAGCCGGCGAAGGACAGCACGCCGATCACGAATCCCTGCCGGTAGCCGCTGAGCCCGAACACGATGCAGATCGCGACCAGGATCAGGTCGAGGGTGTCCATCCGACCGGCCCTAGTCGCGCCGGTCCGGCACCGGCATGGGCGCCACGACGTCACGGTCCCAGTCGCGTTCCCAGCCACCGAGCCGGAGCAGGCGGTCGAGGATCCCCGCCGTGAACCCCCACACGAGCATGCCGGCGACCCGGAAGGCCGGCGACGCGTAGCCGAGCCGGTGCCTGACCATCAGCCGGTTCGCCGGGTCGGCGAGGTCGGACAGCGCCACCCGCGAGACCGCGGCCACCTCGATCGGGTCGACCGGGCTGACCTCGCACGGCTCCCGCCACCACGCGATGACCGGGGTCACCAGGTTGCCGCTGGGCGGCAGCCACAGCTGCGGCAAGGTGGTGAGGACGTCGATCCCGGCCGGGTCGACCCCGGTCTCCTCGACCGCCTCGCGAAGCGCTGCGGCGACCGGACCGTCGTCGTCCGGATCGAGGCCCCCGCCGGGGAACGCGGGCTGTCCGGCGTGGTGGCGCAGGTCGTCGCTGCGCTGCAACAACAACACGTCAGGACCGGACACGCCTTCGCCGAACAGGACGAGGACGGCCGCCTCACGGAGTCCTTCGACTCCGTCCGCAGGCATCGGGGAGAACGACGCGGGGTCAGCCTCGCGCACCGCCGTCACGAGACGCCGCAGCCACTCGGGAGCGGCCGAGCCCCCAGGCGCCGGTACGGCGACTCCGTCAGTCATTTGACGTGAAGGTACTTCGCGATGTCGGCCCGCAGCGCAGCCGCGTCGTCGTACGGTCCGAGTGACACGTGGACGACCACCCCGGCCGGGTTGACGAACGCGGTCTGCGGAGGACCGGCCGCCTTCGCCAGGCCGAGCAGCACCTTGCGATCAGGGTCAACGACCGACGGGTAGCGCACCGGTGGACTGACATGGGTGCCGAAGTCGAGTGCGCTGTCGTCGGAGTCCTCGGTGTCGACCCCGAGGAAGCGGACCTTGGGATGCAGCGCGTCGTACACCGTCGACAGGACGCCGGCCTCCTTCTGGCACGGGATGCACCACGAACCCCAGATGTTGACCACGGTCGGCGCACCGGTCAGGCCGGCCAGGTGAACGTCGGGACCGTTGCCGAGGCAGGACAGGGTGACGTCGGGCAGGCCGCCGTCGACCGGGGTCGTCGACGAGTGCGGGCACGGATCGAGATGCGCCTGCTTCACCAGCCGGTCACGGGTGGCGTCACCGCCTGGCCCGCCCTGCCCCGAAGACCCGGAGGACGAGCAACCCGCCACGACGGCCGCGGTCGTGACCGCGACGAGGATCCGCAGCGGGCTCGGCCTCACGCAGTGGCCGCCATCTGAGACGCGGGTCGCAGCAGCTTCTCGGCGACGACCGGGTCGGTCGGACCCGCGCCGTACGACGGGCAGAGCTTGGCCAGCGGGCACGCTCCGCAGGCGGGTCGCCGGGCGTGACAGGCCCGTCGGCCGTGCCAGATCATCCGGTGCGACAGGCCGGTCCAGTCGCGCTTGTCGAACAGCGCACCGACCTCGTGCTCGACCTTGACCGGGTCGGTGTTCGCCGTCCAGTGCCAGCGCCGGGCCAGCCGGCCGAAGTGCGTGTCGACGGTGATGCCCGGGATGCCGAACGCGTTGCCCAGCACCACGTTCGCGGTCTTGCGGCCGAAACCCGGCAGGGTGACCAGCTCGTCGAGGGTGCGCGGCACCTCGCCGTCGAAGCGCTCGACCAGGGCCTGACCGAGCTTGATCAGCGAGTTCGTCTTGTTG
>CAZEAM010000016.1:0-1523 GCA_964510285.1 uncultured Frankiaceae bacterium
CTAGCGGCCCTTGAACTCGGCCTTCCCGGGGCCGTTCTCGACGAACGAGGTCATCCCGATCGTGCGGTCCTCGGTGGCGAACAGCGCGGCGAACTGCTGGCGCTCGATCTCGAGGCCGGTCGCCAGGTCGAGCTCAGCACCGAAGTCGATCGCCTCCTTCGCGGCGCGCAACGCGTACGCCGGGCCGTTCGCGAACTGCGCAGCCCACCTGACCGCCGTGTCGTAGACCTGGTCGGCCGGCACCACCTCATCGACCAATCCGATCTGCAGCGCTTCCGCAGCCTGGACGAAGCGCCCGGTGAAGATGATGTCTTTCGCCTTCGCGGGCCCGACCAGGCGCGGCAAGCGCTGCGTGCCACCGGCACCCGGGATGATCCCGAGCAGGATCTCGGGCTGACCGAGCGTCGCGTCATCGGCGGCGATCCGCCGGTCCGCGCACAGTGCGAGCTCGCACCCGCCACCGAGCGCGTAGCCGTTCACGGCCGCCACCACCGGCTTGGGGATTCGCGCCACGGACGTGAAGGCCGAGGTCAGCGCACCGCTTCGGTCGACCATTCCGGCGTACGTCTCCCCTGCCATCTCCTTGATGTCCGCTCCGGCGGCGAACACCCTCGGGCCGCCCCACACCACCACGGCGCGTACGTCCGCGCGTTCGGCCGCCTCCTTGGCCGCCGCGCGAATCTCCTCCTGAACCTGGGCGTTGAGGGCGTTCATCTTCGGGCGATCAAGGCGGATCGTCCCGACTCCGGCGTCGACGGTGAGCGTCACGAACTCAGACATGTGGCGAGCCTACGAAGTGGCCGGTGCGGCCGGACGGCGGGGAGACGTGTACGGCCACCTGAGCGGGCCATAGGGTCAACCGATGCCAGTGGACTGGGGAACCGGTCGGTACGAGCTGATCGCCGCCGACCTGGCGCCCGCCGCCGCGGTCGTCGTCGATCGCGCCCGGGTGCGACCGGGAGAGCGCGCCCTCGATCTCGGTTGCGGTAGCGGCAACGCCGCCCTCGAGCTCGCGCGGGCCGGCGCCACGGTCACGGCCGTCGACCCGGCTGTCCGGCTGCTCGAGGTGACGTCGGAGCGCGCGCGCTCAGCCGGGGTGACCATCGACGTACGCCGTGGCGACGCGGCCTCGATCCCGCTCCCGGACGGCTCGGTCGACCTGATCGTCTCGGTGTTCGCGGTCTTCCTGGCCCCCGACCCCACCGCGGCCGTCGCGGAGATGGCCCGAGTGCTCGCGCCCGGCGGTCGCATGCTGTTGACGGCGTGGGTACCCGGCGCCGGGATCGGAAAGGCGTACGCCGCGCTCGGACCGGTGGTGGCCGCAGCAACCGGCATCGAGCCGGCCGAGCGCTTCCCCTGGCACGACACCGCGACCCTCGAAGCGCTCGCACAACCGCACGGCCTGTCCGTGGCGGTCGAGCAACGTTCGATCACGTTCAGCGCCGAGTCTCCAGAGGCCCAGGTCCAGCTCGACACCGAGCACCACCCGGTCTGGCTCGACACGATCGCCCAGCTTGCCGCCG
>CAZEAM010000017.1:0-2719 GCA_964510285.1 uncultured Frankiaceae bacterium
CGCGGCGGGCCTCGCGGTCGTCGTGGGCACCGTGATCGGTGCCCTGATGCTCGGCGCGGCCGCCATCCCGGGCGCGCAGACCGGCGCGCCGTCGATGGTGCTGATGCGCGGGCTGTTCGGCCGCCGGCTGTCCTACCTGCCGACGCTGGTGAACATCGTGCAGCTGCTGGGCTGGACGATCTTCGAGATCGTCGTGATCTCCTCCGCCGCGGCGCAGCTGTTGCCGTGGCACGACCACCGTTGGCCGTACGTGCTGATCGCCGGCGTCCTGACGGCGGCGATGACGGTGCGGCCGCTCGGCGCGGTCCGGATCCTGCGCCGCTACGCCTTGGGCGCGGTCGTCGTGACCACGACGTATCTGTTCGTCCAGCTGGCCCGGCATCCGCATCACTCGCTCACGCACGGCTCATGGTCCGGGTTCTGGGCCGGGGCCGACGTGGCGATCGCGGTCGCGGTGTCGTGGGCGCCGCTCGCCGCCGACTACACCCGCCATTCGCGGTCGTCCAAGAGCGCGTTCGGTGGCGCTGTCATCGGCTACAGCGTTACTCAGATCGCCGGCTACCTGCTCGGTCTGCTCGCCCTCGCGACCGTGGTGTCCCCGAGTGCCGCGGACTTGCAGCACGACATGTTCGCCGCGTTCATCGCGGTCCCGGTCGGCTGGCTGGGCTTCGGCGTGCTGGTGCTTCGCGAGCTGGACGAGTCGTTTGCCGACGGCTACTCCTCCGTCATGTCGCTGCAGAACGTCTGGCCGCACATCGACCGCCGGATCTTCACCGTTGTGGTCTGCGGGCTCGCGACGGCCGGCGCGCTGTGGCTCGACATCGCGTCGTACGTGAACTTCCTGTACCTGCTCGCCTCCGTGCTCGTCCCGCTGGTGGCGGTGTTCCTCGTCGACTACTTCGGCACCCACCGGTTGCACGGGTGGGATGTGTCTGCCGAGTCGCCGGCCCGGCCGGTCATGCTCGCGCCGTGGCTGGCCGGCTTCGTGGTGTACCAGCTGCTCAACCCCGGCTATATCGGGTGGTGGGAACGGATGTGGCACCACGTCGACCGCTGGTTGCATCTGACCGTGCAGACCTGGATGAGCGCATCGGTGTTCTCGTTCGTCGTCGCGGCCGTCCTGACCGTGCCGTTGGTGTGGCGACGGCGTCGCGAAATGATGGCGGAGTGACGAGGAAGCTCAACCGCGCCGAGCGGGCGCTCGTCTATGGCCTGGCCGGATGGTGCAGCGAGGTGGTCAGCACCGGGTTGCGCAGCCGCGGCCGGGACGGCGACTGGCGGCTGACCAGCCACACCTATCTATGGATGCTGCCGGTCTACGGGCTGGCAGCGGTGCTCTTCGAGCCGGCGTACGCCGCGACGAAGCGTGCCGGCACGCCGTGGTGGGGACGCGGGTTGCTGTGGACCGGCGGGATCTACGCCGTCGAGGCGGCCTCCGGCGAGGCGATCCGCGCGGTCACCGGCGAGGTTCCGTGGGACTACTCCCGGGCTCGCGGCGCGAAACCGGTGCCGCGCCATTGGCGCGGCCTGGTGCGACCGTCGTACGCACCGGTGTGGTTCGCCGTCGGGCTGGGGATGGAGCGGCTGCACGACCTGCTGGGCCGCATCGAGGTCGCGCCGGCTGCGAAGTAACGCGGTGACCACGGCCTCCACCGGACCGCGGGTGATCGCCCATCGAGGGGCGTCCGCGGCCGAGCCGGAGCACACGGCACGCGCCTACCAGCGCGCGATCGAGATGGGCGCCGACGGGGTGGAGTGCGACGTCCGGCTGACCCGCGACGGTGTCCTGGTGTGCATCCACGACCGGACCGTCGAGCGCACGTCGAACGGCACCGGAGTGGTGTCGACCATGAGCCTCGCGGACCTGCGCCGGCTCGACTTCGGGTCCTGGCGCGGCGAACCAGCCGGGATCCTCACCCTCGACACCCTCGTCGAGCTGCTCCGCGCGGCCGGACGACCGCTCGAGCTGGCGATCGAGACCAAGCACCCGACCCGCTACGGCGGCCGGGTCGAACGCGAGGTGGTCACGACCTTGCACCGGGCCGGGCTGACCGGCGCGGGCGGGACTGCTTCGGTCACCGCGCGGGTGATGAGCTTCTCGCCGCCCGCGGTGTCGGCGATCCGGCGGTTGGCCCCCGAGGTGCCGACCGTGCAGCTGATGCAGCGGATCCCGGCCAGCCGGCGCAACGGGACGTTGTGGGCCGCCGCGACCGTCGCTGGACCGTCGCTGGCCGCGGTCAAGGCAGCCCCGGAGTTCGTGGCCGCCGCGCACGCCCGCGGCCACGAGGTGCACGTCTGGACGGTCGACTCGGTCGAGGACGTCGACCTGCTGGCCGGGCTGGGCGTCGACGCGATCATCACGAACCGGCCCGACGTCGTACTCGCCCGGCTCGGTCGCTGATCGACCCGGCCTCACCCGTTTGGCTGCACATTGGCCCGTTCGGGTGGTCGAAGTAGATGGAGCAGGCCCACTGCATCCGACGACGCCCAGGAGTTCGCGATGCAAGAGATCGGAGTCGTGCTCCGTCCCGCCGCGGTGCTTCCGCGTCACGCCGCCGAGAAGGTGGTCGACGAGCTCGGCAACCAGGACGTCGCCAAGGGCGGCGTGTGGGTGGTCAACCCAGGGTTGTGGCAGCGTTACGACCGGCCCTGGGACGGGCTGGCCGGCATGACCGGCAGCTCCAAGCTGGTCGGCACCATCGGATCGGCGTACGGCTCA
>CAZEAM010000018.1:0-11305 GCA_964510285.1 uncultured Frankiaceae bacterium
TCACGACGGTCCGGCGTCACGTCATCGTTCGGACTGGCTGGCTGAGCTTCCGCGAGCGGACGCCCGCCCGCTGTTGATGGTGGAAGACGACGATGACCATTTCCACCTCCTGCAGTCACTGCTGGCGCCGGTGAGCGGCGCGGGGTGGGACGTCGTCCGGGTCCCCACGCTGAGCGAGGCCTACCGCCACCTGTCGACCGCGCGCCCGATGTGTGTGTTGCTAGACCTGAGCCTTCCCGACGCGGAGGGCCTGGACGGCCTGGTCGCTCTGCACACGGTCGACCCGGATCTGCCGATCGTGGTGACGACCGGCCAGGCCGACACTGCGAGCGGCGTCGAGGCGGTGCGCCGCGGCGCGCAGGACTACCTCGTCAAGGGCAGCATCACCCGCGATCTGCTCGAGCGGACCGTGGTCTACGCGGTCGAGCGTGCCCGGCTCGAGGCCGAACGGGCGCATGAGGCGATGCATGACAACCTTACCGGGCTTGCCAACCGCAAGCTCCTTCAGGACCGGCTGGCGCTGGCATGCGCGCGGTTGGGCCGGCACGACGGCAAGATCGCCGTGCTGTTCGTCGATCTTGACCGGTTCAAGCTCGTCAACGACACGCTCGGGCATCGGGTCGGCGACGAGCTGCTGGTCGGGGTGGCGCGCCGCTTCAAGACGATGGTCCGGCGCGCGGACACCGTGGCTCGCTTCGGTGGCGACGAGTTCGTCCTGCTCTTCGAGGACCTGGCCGACGCCGGCGAGGCAGCCAGGTTGGCGCAGCACGTGCTCGACCTGTTCGAGCTGCCCTTCGACTGTGCCGGCGGGCATCAGCCGATGAGCGCGAGTGTCGGTGTGGCGGTCTCCGAGGGGGTCGACCAGGCCCCCGAGGAGCTGCTCGCCAACGCCGACACCGCGATGTATCGCGCGAAGGAGGAAGGGCGCTCCCGGTGGGAGCTGTTCGACCAGCGCATGCGGTCACGACTGGTCGCTCGCTTCGAGACCGAACGCCACCTCGGGCGCGCACTGGTCGACGGTGAGCTGGAGCTCCGCTACCAACCTCTTGTCGAGCTGCGCACCGGCGAGATCATCGGCGCCGAGGCATTGCTGAGATGGCGCCATCCCGAGCGCGGCCTGCTGGCTCCCGCCGACTTCCTTGCGGTGGCGGAGGAGAGCGGGCAGATCGTCGGGCTCGGCACGTGGGTGGTCCGGGCCGCGTGCGCGCACGCGCAGAACTGGGCCGACGAGGACATCCTTCCCCCCGGGTTCGTGGTGTGGGTGAACGCGTCGTCGCGCCAGCTCGAGTCGCCGGAGCTCGTCGACGCGATCACCGAGGTCCAGCGCGTCACCCGTGGCGCATGGAGTCTCGGCATCGAGATCACCGAGAGCGTGTTGATCCGCGACCTCGACCACGCAGCCGCCGTACTGACGCCTCTGCACGAGCGCGGCCTGCGGCTCGCGATCGACGACTTCGGGACCGGGTTCTCGTCGCTGCGACGGCTGCGCACGCTCCCGATCGACCACTTGAAGATCGACTGCTCGTTCGTGGCCGGGGTCGCGACCGAACCGGCGGATCACGCCATCGTCTCCGCCTGCATCGGTCTCGGCCGCGGTCTCGGTCTCGACTGCGTGGCCGAGGGGATCGAGACCCCGCGCCAGCTGAAGGTGCTCCGGACGTTGGGCTGTGCGGCGGGCCAGGGCTTCCTGTTCGGCCGACCGATGACCCACCTGGAGCTCGAGCCGTACCTGCGCGCCGGCCACCACGCGCTGGCCGGGATACCGCGACAACCCGGTCGGGCCGGCACGCGCAGCTACCGGGTCGGGTGAGATGAGCGTCCTGTCCGGCGCGCAGGTGTGGGGGGCCACGCGGCCGAACCCGGTCGACTCGACCGCGGTGCGGGTCGCGGCTGCGGTCCGGCTGTTCGTCGCGGTCACCGCCGCCGCGGCCGGCTCCTTCCTTCCGCACGTGTCCGGCGAGCGGGCCACGTTGTTCTTCCTGATCGACCTGGTCTGGTTGCCGTGGGCCGCCGTCGTCCTGTTCGCCTCGGAGCGCCCGGGTGCGCAGCTCGCCCGGGTGGGCGGACCGATCGGCGACCTGCTCGTGCTCGGGATGTCGCAGGCGATGCTGTCCCACGCCGGGGTGCCCCAGGTCAACGCCGCGATCCTGCCGGGCTTCCTGGTCGTCGTGGTCTTCGCCGTCTACACGGTGCAGCGGCCGGTCGCGGTCGGGCTCGGGCTGGCCGCCGTCGCGCTACCGACCCTCGACCAGTGGGCGATCGCCGAACCGCGGCGGCTGGGAGCGGCCGTCCTCGCGCCGTACGCCGTCGCCGTCGTCCTGTTGCTGCTGTTGATCGAACGCACCACCCGGCTGCAGAGCCGAGCTGCGAGCCGGTACGCGATGCTCAGCACGAAGGCGGACACGATCCTCGCGCACGTCGCCGACGGCATCCTCGTCACGGACGCGCGGGGCGTCGTCCGGCAGGGCAACCCGGCGGTGTCGCGAATCGTGGGCCTGGCCGACGAGTCGTTGCTGGGCAGGTCCTGCGAGGACCTGCTGGCGCTGCACTGCGGCGAACGACGCCTCGACTGCTCGGCGGGCTGCGGGTTGCTTCGTCCGGGCCTGGCAGAGGATGCGCGGCTCGGGGTGGAGGTCTGGCGGACCGGGCAGTCCGGACAGCGCCAGCCCCTGCTCGCGAGCGCGAGCCGGGTGGACAGCGACGGCGGCGCCGTCGAGATCGTGCACTCGCTGCGCGACATCACCCGGCTGAAGGAGGCCGAGGAGGCGAAGACGCTGTTCCTCGCCACCGCCTCGCACGAGCTGAAGACGCCACTGACCGTCATCAATGGTTTCGCGGACACGCTGGTCCGCTACGACGACCTGGACGAGGGCATGCGCGGTGCCGCGCTGGACGCGATTCGTGCGCGAGCGTCGGAGCTCACCCGCATCGTCGACCGGCTGCTGCTGTCCAGCCGGATCGAGGCCGGCCGGATGCAGCTGACCTGCCGGGAGCTCGACGTCACGCAGCTGGTCACCGATCGAGCGACGTCCTTCGCCGCGGCGACCGGCCGGAACGTCGTCACTCGTCTCGAGTCGGTGCCCCCGGTCGTCTCCAACGAGGATGCCCTGATCACGGTCGTGGATCACCTGATCGACAACGCGCTGAAGTACTCGCCCGGTGGTGAGCCGATCGAAGTCGATGCCGTCACCGACGGCGACTGGGTTCGCGTCGAGATCGCCGACCACGGGATCGGAATGGACTCCGAGCAGGCCGCGCACTGCTTCGACAAGTTCTGGCAGGCCGAGTCGACGGACGTGCGGAGGTTCGGCGGGACCGGCATCGGTCTGTTCATCGTGCAGTCGCTCGTCGAGGCGATGGGCGGGACCGCCACCGTGGCCAGCGAACGCGGAGCGGGCAGCCGGTTCACCATCCGGTTGCCGAGGCCGCGCGTAGCTGAGCCGGCTGCGCCGCCCTCGCCGGGCGACGGGGAGGCGACGTCGATTCGCGAGTTCATGCGCCAGATCGGCGTACCGGAACGGAGGGCGCGATGACGCTGGCGGTCGGGTTCAGCAACTTCATGCTCGGCGTGATCTACACCTGCTACGGCCTGATGACGCTCATCGACCTCAAGCGGGGGTGGAGCACCCGCGGGTTCTCGCACTTCGGTACGGCCTGGGTGGCGATGGCCTTCACCTGCGGGCCGCACCATCTTGCGCACGGGGTGCATGTGCTCGCCGGCGCCCGCCCGGGCGGGGCGATGGACCTCGTTGCGGTCGTGGTCGGGTTCCCGGCCGGCGCCATCTGGTTCCTGCTGCGGATCGAGGCGTTGACGGGTGGTCGGGGGGATCGGTTCATCAGCGACACGCCGCGGTGGCTGGTTGCGGTGCCGTATCTCGCGGCCGGCTACCTCGCCTTCGCCGGGTCAGCGGGAGTGGCATTGCTGGTCAGCGGGTCCCGGTTCACCCCGCGGATGACGCCCAACGTGCTGCTGCTCGGTCTGTACACTCTGATCGGCTACTACCTGCTGCGTACGCAGATCGCGAACCGGCCGGAAGCCGGCGGCTGGTCGGTGTCCGGCCTCTCGCTCGCGGTCGTCTTCCCGACCTGCGGTCTGATGCACGTCTTCTATGCGGTGTACGCCGCCACTGGTCGCTACGACGTGGAGGCCGTCGGTCTCGCCATCGACTGGCTGGCGGTCCCCGCCGCGATCTACTTCGTCTGGGTCGTCCGGGCCTTGTACCTCGGAACGCTCAACGACTGGAACGAGCGGCCCAGGGCCGCGGGCACGCCGGCGGTGGCGCTGTGACGACGGTGCTGGTGGTCGACGACGCGGCCGACATCCGGCTGCTGCAGCGAGCGGTGCTCGATCGTTCGGGCTTCTCGGTGGTGGAGGCGGACGGAGGGCCGGATGCCCTAGCCGCGCTGGCCCGCGAGCCGCGGCCGGACGCGGTCGTCCTCGACGTGCAGATGCCGGTCATGGACGGCTGGCAGACTCTCGCCGCCATCCGGTCCGATCCGCGGCTTTGCGACGTGCCCGTGATCCTGTGCACCGTGAAGGCCGGGCCCACCGACACCGAGCGGGCGTGGCGCGCCGGCTGCGACGGCTATCTCAGCAAGCCGTTTCCCCTCGCGCGCCTGGTCGAAGAGGTGGAGACCGCGCTGGCCCGGACCGTCGAGCAGCGCGAGGCGGTGCGCCGGGCATGGTTGTCGCGGGCCGAAGGCGAACGATGACCGCAACCGTCGCGCCCGACCGCTAGGCGGAGAGCACGAACGGTTGGTAGTCGTTGGCTTTCGCCTTCGCGATCAGCTCGAGCAGCTTGGGCCGGCCCGCGGCGTTGAGCAGGTACCTGCGCGGCTTGCCGGGGATGTTGCTGCCGAAGTAGTAGCTGGACTCACCGAACGACGGTGGTTGGCGCGCGGCCTTGTCGATCTTCGACGTCCACAGCTCCTCGGCCTCTGTGGTCACCTCGACGGTGGTGGCGCCGCGGTCGCGTGCCGCGATCAGCAGGTCGGTCACGAAGTCGACCTGGTCGCCGTTGTATCGAGGGTTGTTGCCGGCCGCGGCGTGCGGTCCGCCGGGGAAGAAGAGGTTCGGAAAGCCGGCCGCCTGGATGCCGAGGTACGTCGACGGCCCGTCGGCCCATGCCTCGTCGAGCGCGAGCCCGCCGCGTCCGACGATGCCCATCCGCAGCAGCGCGCCGGTGCCGAAGTCGAAGCCGGTCGCCCACGCGATGACGTCGAGCTCCCGGACCCCCTCGGTGGTTTCGATCCCGGTTTCGGTCAGCCGCACGAGCGGGGTGCGCCGGAGGTTGACCAACGAGACCTTCGGGTCGTTGAACGCCTCGAAGTAGCCGGTGACGAATGGCGGCCGGTGCTCGGCGTACCGGTGGTCGTCGGGGATGAGCTGCTCGGCGACCTCGGGGTCGTGAACGAGCTCTCGAATCTTGTCCGCCACGAAGGCACACCAGGATGCGTTCGCTTCCGGGTTGAAGGTGACGTCGGCGTAGTTGCTGATCAGCTTCCCGAATCCCGGCAGCTCCCACATCTGCTCGTAGAACGCCCGCCGCTCCGCCTCGCTGTGGTCGGCGAACGCGCGATCACCCGCCGGGTGCAGGAAGCCGCTGATCGAGGTGTTCAGCGTTTCGCAGATCGACTCGAAGCTCGCACGAAGCTGCGCCTGCTCCGCGGCGGTGATCGGGGAGTTGTTGAGCGGCGTGCACCAGTTCGCCCGCCGCTGGTAGACCGTGAGCGAGGCGACCTCGTCGCGGATCGCCGGGACCAGCTGGACGCCGCTCGAGCCGGTGCCCACGACCGCGACCCGCTTGCCCGACAGGTCGATCGGCTCGGCCGGCCAACGGCCGGTGTGCAGCTGCAGCCCGCGGAACCGGTCGCGGCCGGGCAGGTCGGGGACGAACGGGACGGACAGCACGCCGGTGGCCGCCACCAGGAACCGCGCGCGGACCTGCGTGCCGTCCGCGGTGCTGACCGCCCAGGTCGCGGACGTGTCGTCGTAGGTCGCAGCGACGACACGCGCGCCGAAGCGGATGTCGCGGCGCAGGTCGAACCGGTCGACCACGTGGTTGAGGTATCGCTCGATCTCCGGCTGGCCGGCGAAGTGCTCCGACCACTCCCACTCGTCGAACAGGTCGCGGGAGAACAGGTAGCCGTAGGTGTAGCTCTCGGAGTCGAACCGGGCCCCCGGGTAGCGGTTCCAGAACCAGGTGCCGCCGACCCCGTCGCCGGCCTCGAGGGCCAGGGCCGTGAAGCCGGCCTCGCGGGCGCGGTAGAGCTGGTAGATCCCGGTGATCCCGGCTCCGACCACCACCACGTCGCGATCGAGGTCGGGACCGGCCATGGCCGCAGAGTGTACCGATCGGTACAGTGAGCGCCGTGGCCCCCGAGACGCGGTACGCCGATGTCGAGGCCGGGGTGCGGGCGGCGATCGCTCGCTACAACGCGGCGGTCGACGACGGCCGTACCGAGGATGTGGTCGCGACCTACTGCCCCGACGGCGCATGCGACATCCCGGGCCTCGGCGCCCACGCCGGGCACGACGCCCTGCGGTCGGCGTACGCGGCGGTCGAGCCGACCCGGCCGCAACGCCACGTCGTGACGAACACGCACCTCACCGATTGGAACGCCGACGAGGCGACCGCGGTCAGCGACTTCCTGTTCCTCACCCTCGGCGAGGCAGGCTGGAAGGTACGGCTGGTCGGGCGCTACCGCGACACCCTGCACCGCACGCCGGACGGCTGGCGGTTCCACCGCCGCGAGGGGGAGTTCGCCGGCTGAGCCGCGGCGCCGGCAGCGGTGTGTCATGCTGTGCACTCGCACAGCGCAGCTTTCCGAATGTGCGCACGAAGGGGATGCCGTGAGCTGGGAGACGATCGACTACTTCAACGACACGTCGTTGAACGACGATCCGTACGCGTACTTCGACGAGCTGCGCGAGGCGGCGCCAGTGCTGCCGATGCCGCACCTCGGGGTGGTGGCGGTCAGCGGCTACGAGGAGATCTGCGAGGTCTACCGCGACGCCGAGACGTTCTCGTCGTGCAACTCCGTGATCGGGCCGTACGCGATGTTCCCGGTGCCGCTCGAGGGCGACGACGTCGGCCACATCATCGACGCCCACCGTGACCAGCTCCCGATGTTCGAGCACATGGTCACCATGGATCCGCCGGACCACACCCGCGAGCGGGCGCTGTTGATGCGGCTGATCACCCCGAAGCGGCTGAAGGAGAACGAGGAGTTCATCTGGCGGCTCGCCGACCGGCAGCTCGACGAGTTCATCGCCGACGGCAACTGCGAGTTCATCCGTGCCTACACCCAGCCGTTCGCGATGCTGGTCGTCGCCGACCTGCTCGGGGTGCCGGAGGAGGACTTCGACGAGTTCCGCCGCGGCTTCGGTCTGGCCGGGACTCCCGGCAAGCTGGGCGCCGAGGGTGCGCGCAACGAGGACGACCCCAACATGCTGGGTTGGGCGGACGCGAAGTTCAGCAGGTACGTCGAGGAGCGGCGCAACGAGCCGCGCAACGACGTGCTGAACGACCTCGCGCACGCGACCTACCCGGACGGCTCGCTGCCGCCGGTCATCAACGTCGTGCGGACCGCGACGTTCCTCTTCGCGGCCGGCCAGGAGACGACCGCCAGGCTGCTCGCCGCATCGCTGAAGCACCTCGCGGAGAACCCGCAGACGCAGGACTACCTGCGCACCCACAAGGACCGAATCCCCGAGTTCATCGAGGAGACGCTGCGGCTCGAGAGCCCGGTGAAGACCGACTTCCGGTTGGCCCGGCGGACCACGACCATCGCCGGCGTCGAGGTGAAGGCGGGTACGCCGGTGATGCTGCTCAACGGCGCGGCGAACCGCGACCCGCGGCAGTACGAATGTCCCCACGACTTCGACCTCGACCGGGACGGCGTGCGTACCCACGTCGCCTTCGGGCGGGGCAACCACTCGTGCCCGGGTGGCCCGCTGGCCCGCGTCGAGGGCCGGATCAGCATCGAGCGGATCCTCGACCGGATGCGTGACATCCGGCTGTCCGAGGAACACCACGGCCCGGCCGGTAACCGGACCTTCCGCTACGAGCCGACCTGGATCCTGCGCGGGCTGTCCGATCTGCACCTCGAGTGGACACCTGCGTGACAGCGAGGGTCGCGGTCGTCACCGGAGGGGCCTCCGGCATCGGGCTCGGCGTCGGCAGGCACCTGCTGGCGGCCGGCAACCAGGTCGCGTTGCTCGACCTTGCCAACGCCGAGGCAGCCGCCGCGGAACTTGGCCATGGGGCCGTCGGCGTGGAGGGCGACGTCGCCGACCGGGCTGCGGTAAGCGCCGCGTTCGACCGGGTCAGGGCGGAGCTGGGGCCGGTCGAGATCCTCGTGACCAGTGCCGGGATCGAGTCGTTCACCCCGGTACTGGAGATCGCGCCGGAGCGTTGGGACCGGATCATCGCGGTCAACCTGACCGGCACCTTCTCCTGCGTGCAGGCCGCGCTGCCCGACATGCTCTCGGCGGGCTGGGGCCGGATCGTCACGATCTCCTCGTCCAGCGCGCAGTCGGGGGCGCCGAACATGGCGCACTACGCCGCTTCGAAGGGCGGGGTGATCAGCCTCACCAAGGCACTGGCGGTCGAGCTGGCCCGGCAGGGGATCACGGTCAACACGATCTCGCCGAGCCTGGTCGACACGCCGATGGCGCGCAAGGCCGAGGCGGCCGGGGACTTCATCGGGGTGGACGTGGTCGCGCCGATGGTGCCGCTCGGCCGGGCCGGTACGCCGGACGACATCGCGCAGACTGCGGCCTTCCTGTGTTCCGAGGCCGGCAGCTACATCACCGGTCAGCTGATCGGCGTCAACGGCGGCATGTACATCTAGAGGCTGCTGATCAGCCCGCGTTAGGTCGGCGGCTGCGTGGGCACACCTGCCCACATGCTGAACATGCTCCTGCCGTTTGCGACGCTGGTCGCCCTCTGCCTCGTGCCGGCGTCCAGCATCACGGCCGAGGGCAGCTTCACCGCTAACGCTTCGTACGGGTCAGCGGCGTCTTCAGCGCCTTGTTGATCGCCGCGACGTTCGGCGCGCCCAACCCGGTGACCAGGTCGTAGCCGGGAAGGCACGGGTACGGCCCGTTGTCGCCGATCACGATGTCGGTGAACTGGGGCACCGGCTTGGCGACGACGTCCGGGACGACGACGGTGATCGGTTCGAGCGGCGCGGTGACGGAGATCCCGTGGTTGACCTTCGTGTACAGGCCGTAGAGACCGGGTGCCGCGAAGCCGAGCAGGTTGCGATGTCCCGACTCCAGCCGGGCCCAGAAGCCCAGCATCATCGGTGAGGACAGGCTCGTCCCGCCGATGTAGCTCAACTCCTTGCCGACGTACACCTTGACCGGCGTCGCGACGTTCGGGTCACCGTCGAGCGCGATGTCGGGGGTGGCGCGGCCGCCGCTGACCAGGTTGGCCTCGTAGAGCGGGTCGGTCGCCTGCGTCCAGAAGCCGGGATTGGCGACGAGGCTGAAGCCGCCGCCGCTACCGACCCAGCCGAGCTCGGAGATCCGGTTGCCCTTGGCGTCGCTGATCAGACTGGTTCCGCCGACGCAGACGACGAACTCTCCGCTGCACGGCCAGTTCGCCTCGGGGAAGCCCGCCGGCACCCCGACCGCTGCGACGTACCCGCAGCCGGCGCCGTTGTCCCCGGACGAGGCGAAGAAGGTCTGGCCCTGCAGTGCTGCCTGCTGCAGCGAGATGTCGGCCGCGACCATCGCGCCGTCGAGGTAGGGCGTCAGGTCGCAGCCGCCGATGCTCGCGGACAGCGCCTGGGCGGAGTTGTCGGTGACGAAGGAGTTGATCGCGGCGACCAGGTTCGAGTCGACCAGCGAGCCGACGTTGTAGAGGTAGAGGTGTTTCACCCCGCCCGGGACCATCGTCGACACCTGGGTGTCCATTGCGAACTCGTCGAGTCCGGAGGGATCCGTCGACTGCGGGCCGACCGGCCGCACGGTGACCGGGACCCGCGGTTGGTGCTCCTTGCGCTCGGCGTAGCGCAGCGACGAGATCACGCCCTTGGTCGCGCCCTGGGTCATGATCGCGATGCTTGTCCGGGTGCCCTTCCGGGTGCCTTTGGAGAGGTACGTCGTGTTGAACTGCGCCGGGAACAGGCCGGCCTCCAGGGCCGGTGGACCGGCGTGCTTCACGAGGTGCGCTCGCACGTGTTCCATCGGCAGGTCGTTGAGCCCGAGCACTGCCTGCACGGTCCCGGCCAGAGACTGCGGCACCAGGGCGGGCGCCACGTTGACGAACCGAGCGACGCCGTTGACCAGGAAGGTCGACAGCGTGGTGTGAAAGGCGCGCTCGGCCTCGCCGACGGTGGTCGCTGCGGTGACGAGCATGCGGTTGTCCGCGACCCGGATGTCGTGCATGCCGGCCTGGCGCAGGTAGCTGGTCACCTGGCCGACCGCCGCCCGAGTCGGGGCGTAGCGCGCGTTCCACTGCGCCGGCGTGATGAACCGGTGGAAGCCGAGGCCGCCCGGCGTGTACATCGCCTGCACCGCGCGGTCGACCGCCGCCTGGTCGCGGGGCGCCAGCGCGAGGGAGATGTGCAGGGGGCGACTGGCGGCCGGTGTGCCGAGCAGCTTGGCGCCGAGGTGGAGGGCCTTGGTCGCCGTACTCACCCACGCGCTGGCGGGCGCCGCATCGGCACCCTGTGCCACTGCGGTCGCACCAACGGTGAGCGCGGCGAGCGTCGCGGCGACGACGCGGCGGTTCAGTGGCACGGGTCGGCCTTTCGGAGTCGGTCTGGCAAGGGTTCAACGACCTACTTCGCCCGGCGTGGCGCGATTCCCGCCCGGCAACTGCACCCAGCCGGACCGGAACCGGTCCGGACTTGAAAGTGACGCCGATGTCAGGTTAGGTTATCCTCACCTGACCAACCGGCATTGTTCCGCGCCCAGCGTAAGGAGTCCCGAAGGTGTCCCGTCTGCGTCTGTCCGCACTCGTCCTGAGCTCCGGCATCGTGCTCGCCGCCTGCGGCGGGACCTCGTCGGGAGGGGGCGGTGAGGCCACCGGCGGCGGGCTCGCCGGGACCACGATCACCCTCTACAACTCTCAGCACCTGCAGACGGCCAAGGCGCTGACCGCGGCGTTCACCGCGCAGACCGGGATCAAGGTGCGGATCAAGGACGGCGACGAGGACGCGCTGACCGCCCAGCTCGAGCAGGAGGGCGACCGGTCGCCGGCCGACGTCTTCTACACCGAGAACTCCAACTGGCTGCAGCAGCTCAACGACCGTCACCTGCTGGCGCCGGTCGACAAGAAGACGCTCGCGG
>CAZEAM010000019.1:0-5222 GCA_964510285.1 uncultured Frankiaceae bacterium
ATCTGGTGTCGAGCCTGCGCGCGCTCGGGCTCGAAGCCGGCGGCAGACCGGCGCGATCGCGCGCGCCCGCGGCGGATGACGCCGAGCTGGCCCGGCTGCGCGCGGCGATCCGGGGGCACCCGTGCCATGGGTGCGCGGAACGCGAGGACCACGCACGGTGGGCGGAACGCTTCGCGAAGCTCGAGCGCGACACCGACGCTCTCGAACGCCGCGTCCGGAACCGGACCGGCACTATCGCGCGGACATTCGACTCGGTCTGCGACGTGCTCACCTCGCTCGGCTACCTCGCGGACGACGAGGTGACCCCGCCCGGCCGGACGCTGGCCCGCCTGTACTCGGAGTCCGACCTGCTGGTCGCCGAGGCGCTGCGTGACGGGGCGTGGGAGCACCTCGAGGCGGCCGATCTGGCGGCGGTGGCGTCAGCTTTGGTCTACGAGGCGCGGCGCGACGACGACGCGAGCCCAAAGCTGCCGCCCGGGCAGTGTCGCGCGGCACTGCAGGACCTGGAGCGCCGGTGGGACACCCTGCGCGGCGTCGAGGCCGACGCCGGGCTGACCTTCTTGCGACCGCCCGAACCGGGCTTCGCGTGGCTGGCCTGGCGGTGGGCGAAGGGTCACCAGCTCGAGGCGGTGCTGCGCGACACCCAGCTCGCACCGGGTGACTTCGTGCGATGGGTCAAGCAGCTGCTCGACCTGCTCGACCAGGTGGCCAAGGCTGCGCCCGAGCGGTCACGTACCGCGGCCAGCGCCCGAACGGCGATCGGCAAGCTCCGGCGCGGCGTCGTGGCCTACACGGGTCTCGATGACCAGTAGCCGCCACGGGCGCTGCTAGCCAGCATCGAGCGCCTCCAGGACGCGCTCGACCGAGCTTCCCAGGCCCCAGCGCTGAGCCAGCGCGTCGAGCGCAGCGGGATCGCGCGGTGCGCTCGGCAGCGCCGGGTCGAGCGGGCCGACCGGCACGTCGCGGGCCACCGCGACCACCGTGCGCGCCGGGCCGATGTAGTCGGCTGCCGCCATGATCTTCGCGTGCGAGCCACGCGGGAAGCCGGCGTCGGAGGCCTGCGCGGCGGTGAGGATCCCGTCGAGGGTGCCGAACTCGCGCAGCAGCGCAGCAGCGGTCTTGTCGCCCACCCCGGGTACGCCGGGCAGGCCGTCGGACGGGTCACCCCGCATCGTCGCGAAGTCGGCGTACGAACGGCCGGGGATGTCGTAGCGGCGGACGATCTCGGCCTCGTCGATCACCTCGGCGTTGCCGACCCCCTTGACGATGTAGAGAACGGTGACGCCACGCCCGTCCTCGACCAGCTGGAACAGGTCACGGTCGCCGGTGACGATCTCGACCGGGCATGCCGCGGAGGTGGCGAGCGTTCCGATCACGTCGTCGGCCTCGTAGCCCGGTACGCCGACCCGGCAGATCCCGAGCGCGTCCAGCACGTCCTCGATGATCGGGACCTGCGGCGACAAGGTGTCCGGAACCTCCTCCTCGTTGGTCGCCTCGTCGGCCACCCGGTGTGCCTTGTACGACGGGATCGCGGCAACCCGCCACTGCGGCCGCCAGTCGGCATCCATGGCGGCGACGAGCTTCGTCGGTCGGCGGTCGCTGACCAACCGGGCGATGTAGTCGAGGAAGCCGCGGACCGCGTTCACCGGCGTACCGTCCGGCGCCGCCATGGTGTCGGGGACGCCGTAGTAGGCGCGGAAGTACATCGAGGCAGAGTCGAGCAGCATGAGCCGGTCGGAGGAGCCAGCGGGCATGTCGGCACACTAACCAAGTGCCAACACTGACTCGCGACGGCGAGGTCGCCGTCCTGAACATCGGCAATGACGAGAACCGCTTCTCGCCGGAGTGGCTCGAAGCGATGCACCGCTGCCTCGACGACGTCGAGTCGAGGAGCGGTCCGGCGGCCCTGGTGACCGTCGCGGACGGGAAGTTCTGGTCCAACGGCCTCGACCTCGACTGGTTGATGTCCCACACGGACCAGGGCGAGTGGTACGTCGACACCGTGCAGCGCCTGCTCAGCCGCGTGTTGTCGCTCGGGATGCCGACCGTCGCCGCGATCCAAGGCCACTGCTTCGCGGCAGGCGGGATGCTCGCGATGGCGCACGACTGGCGGGTGATGCGGGCCGACCGCGGTTTCTTCTGCCTTCCCGAGGTCGACCTCGACCTGCCGTTCCCGCCGGGCATGGACGCCCTGTTGCGCGCGAAGCTGTCACCGGCGACCGCGATGGAGTCGATGACGACGGGGCGTCGCTACGGCGGGAACGACGCGCTGGCGGCGGGCATCGTGACCGCCGCGGTCGCGGAGTCGGAGGTACGCAGCGCCGCCCTCGACCTGGTGCGGCCGCTCACCGGCAAGGCCGGCCCAAACCTCGGGGTCATCAAGTCAACGATGTTCGGGGAAGCGATCCGTCTGCTCGCGGTCGTGCACCGCCCGAAAGCCGCGGGCTGAGCAGGCGTAGCGACGTAATCTGACATCGTGACTGCGCCGTTTCACGATCGGCTGTCCCGGGCCGCGGCAGCCTCGGCGAACGCGGGTATCGACGCGCTGCTCGTGACCCCCGGCGCCGACCTGCGGTACCTGGTGGGCTACGACGCCCTGCCGTTGGAGCGCTTGACCTGCCTCGTCGTACCGGCGGCCGGCGAGCCGTTCCTGGTCGTGCCGAGACTGGAGCAGCACGCCGCAGAGGTGAGCGGCGCCACCGAGCATGTCGCCCTTGCCACGCACGGCGAGACCGACGACGCCTTTCGGCTGGTGGCCGCCCGGTTGAACGATGCGCTCGGCCGCAACCCGCAGGTCGTCGGCGTGGCCGACCGGATGTGGGCGCAACAGGTGCTGCGCTTCCAAGACGTGCTCGCCGGCGTGGAGCAGCGCCTCGCGGGTGAGGTTCTGCGCCCTCTGCGTCTGCGCAAGCGCGCCGACGAGATCGCCTCATTGCGGGAGGCCGGCGCGGCGATCGACCGGGTGCACGCGCAGATGGGCGAGTGGCTTCGCCCGGGCCGCACCGAGGCTGCCGTCGCCCGGGACATCGCGGACGCGATCCTCGCCGCCGGCCACACCAAGGTGAACTTCGTGATCGTCGGGTCCGGGCCCAACGGGGCGAGCCCGCACCATCACGTCAGCGACCGAGTCATCGAGGCGGGTGATCCGGTCGTGGTCGACATCGGCGGCACCATGCCCGACGGGTACTGCTCCGACTGCACCCGCACATACATTGCCGGGGCCAGCGCACCGAGCGACTTCGCCGTGTACTACGACGTGTTGCTCGCCGCTCAGATCGCCTCCGTCGCGCAGGTGCGTCCCGGCGTCACCGCACACAGCGTCGATGCGGCGGCGCGCGACGTCATCGACGCCGGGGGCTACGGCGAGCTGTTCATCCACCGCACCGGGCACGGCATCGGGCTGGAGGAACACGAGGAGCCGTGGATCGTCGCCGGCAATGACGTGGTGCTCGAGCCGGGAATGTGCTTCTCGATCGAGCCGGGAATCTACGCGAGCGGTCGGCACGGCGCCCGCATCGAGGACATCGTCGTCGTAACCGACGACGGCGTCGAGCGCCTCGACACGATCGACCGCGACCTCGTCGTGCTGGCCGGCTGACGTGGCCGTCGAGCGGGTGCTGCCAAGCGCCGAGGCACACCAGCTCATCGACCTGGTGCGCGAGCTCGCCCGTGACGAGCTGGCGCCGCACGCGGCGGCATACGAGGAACGCGCCGAGTTCCCACGCGAGACGATCCGGCTACTGGGCCGCTCCGGTCTGCTGAGTCTGGCCTACCCGGAGGAGCACGGCGGCGGCGGGATGCCGTACGAGGTGTACCTGCAGGTGCTCGAGGAGCTGGCGACGGCGTGGGCGGCGGTGGCACTGGCAGTCAGCGTCCACACGTTGAGCTGCTACCCGGTCGATGCGTTCGGCTCGGACGAGCAGCGCAAGACCTACCTGCCCGACATGCTCGGTGGCGAGCGGCTCGGTGCGTACTCGCTGTCCGAGGCGACGTCCGGGTCGGACGCGGCATCCCTGCAGGCCCGGGCCCGCCGCGACGGCGACTCGTACGTGCTTTCCGGGACCAAGGCGTGGGTGACCCACGGCGGGTACGCCGACTACTACAACGTGTTCTGCCGCACCTCCGACGAGGCGCGCGGCGGCGTGTCCACGATCCTGGTGCCCGCCGACGCGCCGGGCCTGCACCCCCAGCCGCCGGAGCGAAAGATGGGGCTGCGTTCGTCGGCCACGGCTCAGCTCGTCCTCGACGACGTCCGGGTCCCGGCTGATCGGCTGATCGGCAACGAGGGCGACGGGATGCGGATCGCGCTGTCGGCGCTGGACGGCGGTCGGCTCGGGATCGCCGCAATCGCGACCGGGGTGGCCCAGGCGGCGCTCGACGCCGCGGTCCAGTGGGCCAAGGAACGTCAGCAGTTCGGCCGGCCGATCGCCGACAACCAAGGCGTCAGCTTCCTGCTCGCCGACATGGCCACCGGTATCGAGGCGGCCCGGGCCAACTACCTGTCCGCCGCCCGCCGCCGCGACGCCGGTCTGAGCTACGGAGCGCAGGCCGCGATGTCCAAGCTGTTCGCGACCGACACCGCGATGAAGGTGACGACCGACGCCGTACAGGTCTTCGGCGGCTACGGCTACACGACCGAGTACCCGGTCGAGCGCTACATGCGCGAGGCGAAGGTGATGCAGATCTTCGAGGGCACCAACCAGATCCAGCGCCTCGTCATCGGCCGCTCCCTGCTGTCCTGACCCGCTCGCACCGAATCGGGCATTCCGGCCAGAAGCGGGCGTCGTGCCCGTGGCAGTCGGGTGACGTTCGGCCGGCGTCTCAAGATCTCCGGCGGCGGATCCGAACCGTAAGTTGGGTTCGGCGACTAGCCGGAGCCGACCAGGTCCGATGAGGTCCTGAACCGGCGGGGTCACCGCCTCGTTCATCCCGGCTGCTGCGGGGATGGTGGGCAGCGAGGCGGGCCCCGCCGGCCGCGTCGGCCCGCTTCGCCCGCCCGGCCCCGTCGCGCGCCTACTAAGGTGCCTCCTCGTGGAGGACATCGACCGCGCGATCGTGCGGCTGCTTTCCGAGGACGGTCGGCGCAGCTTCACCGATCTGTCCAAGGAGACCGGGTTGTCCGTCTCGGCGGTCCACCAGCGGGTGCGCCGGCTCGAGCAGCGTGGGGTGATCCGCGGGTACCGCGCGGTCACCGACCCGGTCGCGCTCGGCCTGCCGGTGAC
>CAZEAM010000020.1:0-6514 GCA_964510285.1 uncultured Frankiaceae bacterium
GACTCCCCCGAGCAGCTCCGCGCGGCGTACGGCGACTTCTTGCGTGGCGAGCCTTCGGCCGACCCACCGCTCGTCGTGATGACGCCGACCGCGGTGGACCCGACCCTCGCGCCGCCCGGCCGGCACGTCGTGTCGGTGTGGGCACAGTGGCATCCGCGGCGCCTGCGCGACGGCGACTGGGACAGCCGGCGCGAGCAGGTCGGCGACGCGCTCCTAGCCGCGGTCGACCGTTGGGCCCCTGGCTTCTCCTCGGGTGTGCAGCAGCGGCTCGTGCAGACGCCACTCGACATCGAACGCGAGCTCGGGCTGCACGCGGGCAACGTCATGCACGTCGAGACCGAGCTCGACGCGCTGTTCGGGCTGCGGCCGCTGCCGGGCTGGTCGGCGTACCGGACGCCGCATCCGGGCGTCTACGTCTGCGGCGCGTCGACGCATCCGGGCGGCGGCGTGTGGGGCGCGAGCGGCCGGTCCGCCGCGGAGGTCGTCAGGCGGGGGTTGAAGCGGCGGCGCTGAGGCCGAGCCGCTGGTAGATCTCGCGCGAGGAGGTCGAGCGGTTGAGGGTGATGAAGTGCAGACCCGGCACGCCCTCGCTCAGCAAGGTCTCGCACAGCTGCGTGGCGACCTCGACGCCGATCGCGCGCACCGCGGCGGCGTCGTCCTCGACCGCGTGCAGGCGCTCGGCCAGGTCCGCCGGGAACGCCGCGCCGGTCAGTACGGCGAACCGCTCGACCTGCGACACGTTGGTCACCGGCATGATCCCGGGCAGGATCGGCACGTCGCAGCCGGCCGCGACCACCCGGTCGCGCAGCCGCAGGTAGTCCTCGGCCCGGAAGAACATCTGCGTGATCGCGAAGTCGGCACCGGCACGGCACTTGTCGATGAAGAACTTCACGTCGGTGTCGAAGTCCACCGACCGCGGATGCTTCTCCGGGAACGCCGCGACACCGACGCAGAAGTCGCCGGCCTCGCGGACCAGGCGGACCAGGTCGGAGGCGTACGCCACCCCTTCGGGGTGCGCGACCCAGTCGGCCCGCGGGTCGCCGGGTGGGTCGCCGCGCAACGCCAGCACGTTGCGGATCCCGGCGTCGGCGTACTGGCCGATCACGTGGCGCAGCTCGGCGACCGAGTGGTTGACGGCGGTGAGGTGGCCGACGGCGGTCAATGTGGTCTCCGCCGCGATCCGCTCGGTGATCGACACCGTGTGGTCGCGCGTGGAGCCCCCGGCGCCGTACGTCACCGACACGAACGTCGGGTGCAGCGACTCCACCTCGCGAAGCGCCTGCCACAGCGCGCGCTCGCCGTCCGGCGTCTTCGGCGGGAAGAACTCGAAGGAGTACGACCGCTTGCCGCTCGCGAGCAGCTCACGGATCGTCATCCGGGTCGCGGGCGTCGCCCGCGCCGTGGAGACCCCAGGCATCTCACCAGTATCGGCGACCGGGCAAGTGACTTGACCTGCGTGCACGCCCGCCAGGCCGCTTGGGAGACGATCGGCGGGTGAGCGATGACGTACGGGAGCGGGTCGAAGCGGCCCTGCGCGACTTCATGGGCGTCGCGACCGACCAGCTCCGCGCCATCGGTGACGACCTGGTCCCGGTTGCCGACGCGGCCGCGGACTTCGTGCTCGACGGCGGCAAGCGACTGCGGCCGGCGTTCTGCTACTGGGGTGCGCGGGCGGCCGGCGCGGAGGACTCCGAAGCGCTGGTCTACGCGGCGGCCAGCCTCGAGCTGCTGCAGGCGTGTGCGCTGGTGCACGACGACCTGATCGACCACAGCGACACCCGGCGCGGGCGAGCGGCCGTGCACGAGCGGTTCACCCGGCTGCACCGCGAGTCGGGCTGGTCCGGCCCGGCGGCCGACTTCGGCGCGGCCGCCGCGATCCTGCTCGGTGACGTGCTGCTCGCCTGGTCCGATGCGATGTTCCTGACCAGCGGCCTGCACGACGGGGCGCTGCGGCGCGCCCAGCCGGTGTGCGCCGCGATGCGCACCGAGGTCATGGCCGGCCAGTACCTCGACGTCGTCGAGCAGGCGCGCGGCGGCACGACGGTGGAGCGGGCGCTGCGGGTCGCGCGGTACAAGTCGGCCAAGTACACCGTCGAACGACCGTTGCACCTCGGCGCGGCAATCGGCCGCGGTGGTGAGGAGGTGACGCACGCCTTCACCGGCTTCGGCATCCCGCTCGGCGAGGCGTTCCAGCTCCGCGACGACCTGCTCGGAGTGTTCGGCGATCCCGAGGTCACCGGCAAGCCGGCCGGCGACGACCTTCGTGAGGGCAAGCAGACCGCACTCATCGCGCTCGCCATGCAACGGGCGTCGGCGGCCGACCGCGACCGGCTCGGCGGCACGATCGGACGTGCCGACCTCACGGCCGGGGAGATCGCCGATGCGCGCCGCATCGTCGACGGCTGCGGCGCAGCCGCCGAAGTGGAGGCGATGATCGCGGCCCGCCTCGACGAAGCGCTCGCCGCGCTGGACGGCGTACCGCTCGACCCGACCGCGCGCGACGTGCTCGTGTCGCTCGCGGGTGCGGCGAGCTACCGGCACGAGTAGGCAGCTGCCGAGCAGTGCGTTCGGTGAAGGGCCCGACCGACCATGTCGTGGTCGTGGGCGCCGGGCTGGGCGGGCTTTCGGCCGCGCTCCGGCTCTGCGGGGCCGGGCGGCGCGTGACGGTGCTCGAGCGCGAGCCGGTGCCCGGCGGCCGGGCCGGCCGGCTGGCGATCGGCGGTTTCCAGTTCGACACCGGACCGACCGTGCTGACGATGCCCGAGCTGATCGCCGACGCCCTGGGCAGTGTCGGCGAGGACATGGCGGACTGGCTGGACCTGCGCCGGGTGCAGCCGGCCTACCGCACCCGGTTCGCCGACGGCTCGTCGCTGGACGTGATCGCCGACGTGGACGCGATGGCGCAGCAGATCGCCGAGGTGATCGGCGCCAAGGAGGCCGCGGGGTACCGCCGCTTCGCGGACTTCGCCCGGCGGCTCTACGACCTGGAACGGCGCGACTTCATCGACCGCAACCTCGACGGTCCGCTGGACCTCGTGCGCCCCTCCCTCGCGCGGCTGGTCGCGCTCGGTGGCTTCCGGCGGCTCGCGCCCAAGGTGAACAGGTTCTTCGCCGACGACCGGCTCCGCCGCATCTTCACGTTCCAGTCGATGTACGCCGGCCGGTCGCCGTACGACGCGCTCGCGATCTACGCGGTCATCGCCTACATGGACTGCATCGCCGGAGTCTGGTTCCCGGTCGGCGGGATGCACGCCGTACCGGTCGCTCTCGCCGAAGCCGCCGGCAAACACGGCGTCGAGATCCGCTACGACACGACGGTCACGGGCATCGAGATGGACGGCGCGCGGGCGGTCGCCGTCCGGACCACCGACGGCGAGCGGGTCGCCGCCGATGCCGTCGTCCTCAACCCCGACCTCGCCGGTGCGTGGGACCTGCTGCCGGGCCGCCCACCACGGCGGTTGGGCCGACTCGAGTACTCCCCCTCCTGCGCCCTGCTGCTCGCCGGCACTTCGCTACCAACCCGCGACCAGGCCCACCACACCATCCACTTCGGCCGGGCATGGCGGGAGACGTTCCGCGAGCTCATCGACGAGCGGGTTCCGGCGCGCGATCCCTCGCTGCTGGTTTCGGTGCCGACCGTGTCGGACCCCCGACTCGCCCCACCGGGCAAGTCGTCGTGGTACGTCCTGGTGCCCACGCCGAATCTCGACGGCGAGACCGACTGGGGCAGCGCCGGGCCCGGATACCGTGACCAGATCGTGAACCGACTCGAGACGCTGGGATACCGCGGCTTCGCCGACGCCGTCAAGGTCGAGTCGTGGACCACGCCGGCGGACTGGGGCGCGCGCGGCATGGCGAAGGGGACCCCGTTCTCGATCGCGCACAGCTTCGGCCAGACCGGGCCGTTCCGCCCCGCGAACCTGGCCTTCGACAACGTCGTCTTTGTCGGTACCGGCACCCAGCCCGGGGTCGGCGTACCGATGGTCCTGCTGTCCGGCCGGCTGGCCGCTGAGCGGATCGTGGGCGCGGTTCGATGATCCATTGGCAGGCACTCGACGCCGCTGGCATCGTCGACCCGAGGCTGCGCACGTCGTATCGCGCGTGCCGCGCGGTCAACGCCGCACACGGCCGGACCTTCTACCTCGCGACGTTGCTGCTCCCGCCGGCGAAGCGGCCTGCCGTCCACGCGCTGTACGGGTTCGCGCGCCGCGCCGACGAGATCGTCGACGCGATCGACCCCGCGCTCGACGTCGCGGAGCGTGACCGCCAGCTCACCGAGTGGACAGAGCGGCTGCTGCGCGGCGCCGGTGACGACCCGGTCATGCCGGCGGTGCACGACACGATCGTGCGCAACAACATCCCGCTGCACCTGGTCGACGACTTCCTCGCTTCGATGCGCATGGACCTCACCACGTCGGAGTACGGGACCTGGCACGACCTCGTGGTCTACATGCAGGGATCCGCGGCGGCGATCGGGTCCCAGCTGCTGCCGGTGCTCGGCACCGTGCCGGGCGCGGCGAGCGAGGCCGAACCGTATGCCCGGACCCTGGGCATCGCCTTCCAGCTGACCAACTTCATCCGCGACGTCGGTGAAGACCTGGCGCGCGGCCGGATCTACCTGCCCAAGGACGACCTGACCGCTTTCGGGGTGACCGCCGACGATCTGCACGGCGGCCACGTCGACGCCAACATCAAGGCGCTGCTGGCCTTCGAGATCAGCCGCGCGCACGAGCTGTACCGCTCGGCGGAGCCGGGCATCGACCTGCTGCACCCGACGTCGCGCGACTGCGTGCGGACCGCGTTCCGGCTCTACCGCGGGATCCTCGACGCGGTCGAGCGCAACGGGTACCGCGTCCTCGACCGGCGGGCGAGCGTCAGCGTTGCGCGACGGCTGGCGATTGCCGGACCGGCGTGGATGAGAGCTCGCCGAGCCCGGCGGTGACGAAGGAGCTTCTGATGAAGGCTGTCCTGGCGACGATGGTCATGGTCACGACGGTCGTCGTCGTCCCCTTGGGGGCCGCGCACGCCGCGTCGGGTCACCAACCAGTTGCCGGTCTGCATCCAGGAAACGAGTCGTTCTTCGCGCCGCCGCCGGCGCTCTTCCTTCCGTCCAGCGGGGGCGTCGTCCCGCGACGACCGACGTGCAGGCCCGGCCAGATCGAGGCGGTCGCCTTCACCGAACACTCGCCCGACGGCGTGATGGGAGTCGTCGAGCTGAAGGGGATGAAGATCTACCACAAGAAGCCCTGGGGAAGGCTTCGGTGCTCACTGTCCATCGTGAAGGGCCCGCAGGCTTTCGTTGCCGCGAACGGTGAAGCGTTGGATGTGCCACGAGGGCGAGAGAACACCACCAACCCCGCTGCCAACAGCCTCGCCTGGCGGACACTCGAGGCGGGTCGTGCGGCGATGGGATTCGGATGGTTCGGCACCTACTGCGGCGACGCGCCGCGATACGTCGTGATGAAGCTTCGCGGTGGCCGTGGACTGCTTCGCGTGCCGTACGACGGTCCGACGCCGGCCTGCCCGGCCGACCCGGCCGGCGCGGCCTCGATGCTGACGGTCGGCACCGCAGGCGGATCGCGCGCGCCGGTCCAACCCGCCCCACCGTCGTTCCTGAACCTCACCACCAGTGCCCGATTCCTCGGCCCGACCACGCACGACGCGCCCGCACCCGTGGAGGTGACGATCTCCAACACGTCGGACCAGGCGGTCGCCCTCGTGCCCTGCCCGATCTTCTCGGTGCAGACGAAGGTCACTATCGGCGGCCACGTTCGGTCGGCTTCTGCGGTCATCGACAACCGGTCCCCCGGATGCAAACAAGCGCTGGTCACCGTGCAGCCTGGCCAGCCGATCGTCTTCCGGCTCAACCGTGAGCAGCTGAGCCCCGGCACGAGGTTCGGCGCACCAAGCGGCTCGACATACGAGGTAGCGGTCGGCCTCGCCGGAATGCCGACGGCAACCGTGTCCACGACCGTCGGGTAGCGCGGAGCTTTTCCACCGGGCGGCGAGCCTCTTGACATCAACCTGATTCGAACGTATGTTCGAATACATGCGTACGGCGTGGGACCGGCTCCAGGAGCGGATGACCGCCTACCTGCCTGTCGCCCGCCGCATCACCGCCGCGGAGGCGATGCCGCCCGGCCCCGCGTTGATCACCGCGCTTCGCGAGCTGCGCGCAATGCCGATGACCGAAGAGCTCGCGGTCCGTTGCGTCGTCTTGTGGGAGCGCTGCGAAGCCTGGATGGCGGCCCAGAAGATGGTGATGCTGGGCGAGGCTGATCGCGTCGGCGCGGAGCGACCGTTGCTCGCCGAAGAGATCGCGGCCTGCACCCACACCTCGTTGACCAGTGCGATGGGGCAGCTCGCGCTGACCCACCGGGTAGGCGAATCGCTTGCTCTCGCCTGGGAGGCGTTGGAGCGTGGTGACCTCACGCTGTCCCACGTCAAGGCACTCGCCCGCGCCCTCGACCACTTTCCCGCCCGTGTCGCGCGACGCGTCGACGAGGCACTCGTG
>CAZEAM010000021.1:0-4453 GCA_964510285.1 uncultured Frankiaceae bacterium
GGTCAACGTCATGGCCGAGCGGATCGACCCGTTGCCGCTCGGCGTGCGTCCCTCCGCTCGAAACTTTCGCTGACGGGAGAGGGCGGACGCCACGATCCATCGGCGGCCCTGAGTGCCGTACGGAACAGCCCAAACCGGTACCCGATCGCGACCGTCGCACAGCTGGAACGGATCCGGATCTGTTTTCTAGGTAGTCGTCGAGGCACATCTACTGCGTAGCGATTCCGCGGCTCACTCGTTGGAACCTGCGTCGGGCCCGTCGCTAGGGGTGCCTTTCCAAGGTCCTTTCGACCCGTATCGGCGGGCCCGACGCGTCTCCTCGTCACCCGAGCGGCAGAACCACCTCGGGCAGCGGGTGGCGGTAGAGCTTCGCCGCGTTCTCGCAGCAGATCATCCGCAGCTCGTCGACGGGCAGGTGGCCCCATGCCTGCTCGATCACCATCTGGGTGTCCGGCCACGTGCTGTCACCGTGCGGATAGTCGACCTCGACCATGATGTTCTCGACGCCGATCCGGTGCCGGGTGTCGATGGTCGACGGGTCGTCGATGGTGCAGAACCAGAAGTTGCGTCTCAGCACGTCGGAGGGGCGGGTGTCCCAGCCCAGGCCGTAGCCGGACCGGTCGACGATGTTGTCGAGGCGGTCCATCAGCATCGCGACCCAGCCGATGCCGCCCTCGCTCATCGCGATCTTCAGGTCGGGGTTGCGCAGCGGATGCTCCGACCACAGCCACTCCGCACACGCACCGAGTGACTGCTGGCCAAACAGCGTCGCCGACAGCTGGACGGCGGGGGAGCCGGGCGGCAGCGCCGGCATGCCTGAGCTGCCGACGTGCAGCGAGACCACGGTGTCGGTCTCGACGCAGGCGGAAATGATCGGTTCCCAGTGGTCGCGGTCCCACAGCGACGGCAACCCGATCTCATGTGGGCGTTCCGGGAAGGTGACCGACGTGAAGCCACGCTCGGCGTTGCGGCGGATCTCCGCCGCGGCAAGCGCCGGGTCGGACAGGAAGGTGATGCCGAGCGGAATGATCCGTTGCGGGTATGCGGAGTACCACTCCTCGTACATCCAGTCGTTCCAGGCGCGCAGGCAGGCGAGGCCGAGCTCGCGGTCGGCGGCGTCGAAGAAGACCCGACCGCAGAACCCGCTGATCTGCGACGGGAAGTTCATCGACGCCCACACGCCGCCCAGGTCCATGTCACGGACCCGCGCATCGACGTCGTAGCAGCCGGGTCGCATCTGGTCGAACCGGAACGGCTCCATGGTCACGGTTTCCGGGCGCCGGCCGGCGACGGCGTTCATCCCGATCTGGCTGTACTTGCGTCCCTCGAACTCCCACACCTGGTAGCCACGTGACGTCTCGACGATGCGGGGGGCTCGCTCGGCGAGCGCAGCCGGGACGCGGCCTTCGAACATGTGCGGCGGCTCGACGACGTGGTCGTCGACCGAGATCACCGTGCAGCGGACCGGCCGGGGTGTCGGATCGGGGAGGAACAGGTCCTCGCGCAGCTCGGCAGTCATCGATCGCTCCTACGTCTGCGCGGCTGCCCGGTCATCGTGTTCCTCCGCGGGGTCCTTCGACGAGTCCCACGGCTTCGACGCGAGCAGCCAGGTGGCGAACCCTGCGAACAGTACGCCGACCAGGCACCAACCGAGCGTCTTCGTGTCGACTCCGACGTACTTCAAACCCGAGGCGAAGATGACGAAGGTGATCACCGGTCGGATCACCCGGTCCGGCGCCCGCGACGACAGCACTGAACCGACCAGGACGGCCGGGATGCTGCCGATGATCAGCGAGGTGGTGACGCCGAACGACACGTTGCCGAAGACCAGCGCACCGAGGGCGGCGGAGGTCGTGAGCGGCAGGGCCTGGGCGAGGTCGGTGCCGACCAGCTGGTTCGCGCCCAGCATCGGGTAGAGGAACAGCATCAGCACGATCATCAGCGACCCGGAGCCGACCGAGGTCATGCCGACCACGACGCCGCCGATCATGCCGATCGCCACGGTGCGCACCACATGGATCGGGATGTCCTGGACGACCCCCTCCCGCTTGTTGCCCGACCGGACGTCGAGCACGTAGCGCAGCACCATCGCGGCGGCGCCCACGAGCAGCGCGGCGCCGAGCATCCGCTCGATGTCGGTCTGGGCGCTGTCGGCGTGCCCTTTGATCAGGTACAGGAGGTAGGAGCCGAGGAAGGCCATCGGCACCGACCCCAGGGCGAGCAGGCCGACCAGCCTCTTGTTCACGGTGCCCTGCCGGAAGTGGATCACGGCGCCGAGCGGCCGCATCAACACCGCCGCGACCAGGTCGCTCGCGATGGCCTTGTCCGGCTGGACGTGGAACAGCAGGATCAGCATCGGCGTCATGAGCGCACCGCCGCCGGCTCCGGTCATCCCCACGAACAGCCCGATGACCGCGCTGCCGAGCACGATGTAGGGGTCGATGTCCACCCAGGCGCCTCCGGTCGTCGAGCAGGCCGCCTAAAACTACACAGGGTCGGTCGACATTCTCGCGGCGGCGCGCGAGGCGGCTCACCCCGGACCCGCCTCTGCCGAAAATAGTTCGGTCTCCAGGCCGATCGCGCATAGAAGTTCCGCCAATCCCGCTGTACGGTGGAGAAGATCCCGATCGCGAGGAGCGCGAGATGAGGACCTTCGCCGCGGAGCGGGTCGCGCCGAAAGATGTCCACGAGCGGCTCGGACGCCACCTGCTGGTCGACGGGTTCCGCCTGGTCGTCGACCTGGGCGCCAGCCACGGCAGCTGGCTGGTGGACGCCCGCAACGGTGAGTCCTACCTGGACCTGTACACCTTCTTCGCCTCTGCGCCGCTCGGGGCCAATCCGCCGGGACTGGGCGACGACCCGGACTTCCTGAGCCTGCTGGCCGCGGCGGCGGTGAACAAGCCGGCGAACCCGGACACCTACACCACTCACCTCGCCGAGTTCGTCGAGACGTTCACCCGGGTGCTCGGTGACCCCGCCCTTCCGCATCTGTTCTTCGTCGAGGGCGGTGCGCTCGCGGTCGAGAACGCGCTGAAGACCGCCTTCGACTGGAAGAGCCGGCGCAACGAGCAGGCCGGCCGGTCGCCGCGGCTCGGCAGCTTGGTCATGCACCTGACGCACGCGTTCCACGGCCGCAGCGGTTACACGCTCTCGCTGACCAACACCGACCCGGTCAAGACCGATCGTTTCCCGAAGTTCGACTGGCCGCGGATCGACGTGCCGGCGGTCGTCTTTCCCGAACACGCGCATCTCGCTGCCATCGAGGCAGCCGAAGCGCGCGCGCTCGCACAGGCCGAGGCAGCCTTCGAGGCGCACCCGCACGACATCGCATGCTTCATCGCCGAACCGATCCAGGGCGAAGGTGGCGACAACCATCTGCGCGCCCAGTTCCTGCAGGAGATGCAGTCGCTGTGCCGTCGGCACGACGCGTTGTTCGTCCTCGACGAGGTGCAGACCGGGGTCGGGCTGACCGGCACCCCGTGGTGCTATCAGCAGCTCGGCCTGGAGCCCGACATCGTGGCGTTCGCCAAGAAGCTGCAGGTCGGCGGGATCATGGCCGGCCGGCGGGTCGACCTGGTGGCGGACAACGTCTTCACCGTGTCGAGCCGGATCAACTCCACCTGGGGTGGCGGTCTGGTGGACATGGTCCGGTCGCGGCGACTGCTCGAGATCATCGAGGCGGACGGGCTGTTCGATGCCGCGGCGCGCCGCGGAGCGCACCTGCTCGCCGGCCTGCGACGTCTCGGCGAGCGTCACCCCGGGCTGGTCTCCAACGTCCGTGGCCGTGGCCTCATGTGCGCGATCGACCTGCCTGATGCCGAGCGGCGCGACGAGGTGGTCGCGGGGCTACGGGACGAGCGGGTGCTGGTGCTGCCGTGCGGGCAGCGTTCGGTGCGCTTCCGTCCGGCGCTGTCGGTGACCGAAGATGAGCTGGAGATCGGGATCGCGGCGCTGCACCGGGTGCTCAGGCGGATCGAGGTCCCGACTCCGCAACGGGCGTCGGCGTGAAGGCAGGCGGGGTGGTGGACGTGGACCGAACCATCACGTCGGTGGTCGGCGCAGCCGCGGTAGAGGGCGCTCCGGGTGGCACGGTGGAGGACCGCAACCCGGCAAAGCTCGACGACATCATCGCCACGGTGGCGTTCGGGGACGCCGGCACCTTCGCCGATGCCTGTGCCGCGGCGCGCGCCGCGCAGCCCGGCTGGGCGGATGTTCCGGCCCCGGTCCGTGGCCGCGCCATCGCGCACATCGGGCGCACCGTCGAGGCCAACGCGCAGCGCCTGGCACGGCTCGTGACTCGCGAGATCGGCAAGCCGTACGCCGAGGCGCTCGGCGAGGTGCGCGAGATCGTCGACACGTGCGACTTCTTCCTCGGCGAAGGCCGTCGCCTCTACGGCCAGACGGTCGGCAGCGAGATGCCGGACAAGCAGCTGTTCACCTTCCGCAACCCGGT
>CAZEAM010000022.1:0-2114 GCA_964510285.1 uncultured Frankiaceae bacterium
ACCTGGAACACGGTGAGCGTCGAGGCCCCGAGCAGCGCGCCGGTCGCGGTGTTGATGCCGCCCACGCGGGCCAGCAGGAGCGCGACCAGGCACCCGAGGGCGGTGAAGTCGTTGGCCGACACCGACCCCGGTACGCCGCCGAAGAGAGCGCCCGCGAGGCCGGCCAGCCCGGCCGCGATCGTGAAGGTGATCAGCTTCGTCCCGTTGACGTTGACGCCGAGCGTCGCGCACGCGGCGGGGGAGTCGTTGGTCGCGACCAGTCGCCGGCCGAACGAGCCGCGACGCAGCGCGAGAACGCCGATCGCCACCAGGACGAACGCAACCGCGCACAGGGTGAAGTACGCCCGGTCGGACTGCGTCGGTACGCCGGGGATGTGTACCCGGGCCACCGAGAGGTTGCCCCCGGTGCCGAGGATCTGGGTGAAGACCGCGAGCTCCATGACGGCCGCGAACGAGAAGGTGGCAAGAGCCATGTACAGGCCGCGCAGCCGGAGTGTCGGCAGTGCGACCAACGCACCGACGCCGCCCGCGAGCCCGATCGCGGCAAGGATCCCGAGCAGGGAGCCGCCGCTGCCACCGGCGTGTGCCATCGCGAAGGCGCCGAGCCCGAGGAAGGACAGGACGCACAGCGAGACCATTCCGCCGTACCCGGTGACCAGCACCAGCGACAGCAGCTCGATGCCGGTGACGAAGCCGTTGGCGCCGATCTTGAGGTTGGGACCCGACAGGAAGGCCGACACGACCGCCGCGACCGCGATCACCACCGCCCCGGTGGTCAGCGACGCTCGCAGACTCGCCACCCGGGGTGCGATGGCGTCAGCGAACGACGCGGTCTTGAGCCGGTCCTGCGGGAGCACGATCAGCACGATGAACAGCACGATCATCGGGAGGATCGCCTGGATCCGGGTGAGGAAACCGGAGTTCGGCAGGTAGCCCTGCGCCATCTGCTGCCCGACCGCGATGACGATCGCACCCGCCACGGACACCGGAAGGTTACGCAGCCGCCCGATGATCGCCGCGGCGTACCCGTCGACGACGAGCAGGGTGAGGTTCAGGATGTTGAGCTGCTGGATCGGGGCAAGCAGCATGCCCCCGAGTGCGGCCAGCGAGCACGACAGCACCCAGGACAGCTGCTGCACGCGAATCGGCCGGCCACCCGCCATCGCCACCAGGTCGGGGTTGTCCACGACCGCGCGCATCGCGATCCCGACGCGGGCGCGGGTGAACAGCGCCCGCAGCATGATCGCGACGACCACGAGCGCCCCGACGGTGATCAGCTCGTGCCAGGTGACGAGCACCTTGCCGACCCGGAAGCCGTCACCGTTGTAGAGCTGTGGCAGCACGCGGGTGACGGTCGGGCTCCATGCGCTGTTGGCGATGCCTACCAGTGCGAGCAGCAGACCCAGCGTGGTGACGATCGTCAGGTCGACCGACGCGCCGCGTAACGGTCGCATCAGGACCGCCTCGATCAACAGGCCGAACAGCGGTGCGATGACGACCAGCACGAGGAAGAACGACAGGACGACGTTGAGTCCCCAGCCCTGCCAGAGCTGCCAGAACATGTACGCCGCGACCATGGCGATCGCGCCATGCGAGAAGTTGAAGATGCCGGTCGTCGTGTAGGTCACGACGAGACCCATCGCGATGAGGGCGTAGATGCACCCGGTCACCAGTCCGGTGATCAGGAAGCCCTCGAACGCGGTCATCGCGAACTACTCCGGGTCAACTGGAGCGCAGGAATCGGCCGTCGCACCGGAAGCCACCGGTGGGTCCGCTGATCGGCGGCGTCCCCATCCGATGGAATGCGCCGTGACGGAACTCCCACATGATGTAGCAGTGCGGCCCTTCGGTCTTCGAGCTCGGCGTCGCGGGCGCGATCATGCCGTTGGCGGTGAAGTTTCGGATCTTCTTCAACGCGGCGGACACCGTCTTGCGGTTCAAAGTCCCACCGGCGTTCTCGACTGCCTGCTGGAACATGCGGCCGTCCGCCCATGCGTACATGGCATAGAGGTTGGCCGGCTGGTTGGGGTAGGTGCGGTTGAACCACTCCTGGAACAGCTTGACCTCGGGGATCTGCTCGTCGGAGTTGAAGAACAACGCGTACTCGTTGTAGC
>CAZEAM010000023.1:0-20624 GCA_964510285.1 uncultured Frankiaceae bacterium
GGTCAGGATCCGCCCCAGCGCATCCCCGACAGCCGCCCAGCGCACCGCGCCGATGTGCACCGGGCCGGTGGGGTTCGCCGATACGAACTCGAGGTTGATCCGCTCCTTCGCAAGCGTGTCGGTCCGGCCGTAGGCCGCGCCCGCGGTGACGATCGTGCGGGCCAGCTCGCCCTGCGCGGAGGCCGCGAGGGTGATGTTCAGGAAGCCGGGCCCGGCGATCTCGACCGCCTGGATGCCAGGTGTCTCCCGCAACCGGGCCGCTACCAGCTCAGCCACCTCCCGCGGAGGCCGGCCCGCGGGCTTGGCTAGCTGCAGCGCGACGTTGGTGGCGTAGTCGCCGTGGTCGCGGTTCTTCGGACGCTCGACCAGGACCGATCCGGGAGCGTCGACCGAAAGCTCACCGGCTGCCACGGCGGACCGCACGGCGGCCACCACGGCGTCAGCGAGGTCGGCCGGAGTCACCCATCGAGGTTATCGGTTGCCCACCAACGATTTGCCGGACCGCGGGAGCGTCGGCGGGCGGATCAGCGGTTGCCGTCCACGAGGTCGCGGATGATCGTCACCAGCTCGTCCGGATCGAACGGCTTGGTGAGATAGGCATCGACGCCGATTCGCTCACCGTGCTGGATGTCGGCGTCCTGGGCCCGGGCCGAGAGCAACACGACTCTGATGTGCGCGGTGTCGGGGTTCTCGCGCAGCCGCGTCGCGGTCTCCCAGCCGTCGAGCCGCGGCATCATCACGTCGAGCGTGACGACGTCGGGCTTGACCTCACCGATCCGGTCGAGCGCCTCCTGCCCGTCGATCGCGGTCACCACGTCGAATCCCTCGAGCTCGAGGTTGACCGTGATCAGCTGGCGGATCACGTCGTCGTCCTCGACGACGAGCACCCGGGTCGCCATGGGTCGCGACCCTATCCAGCGGCCGGACGGGCGCGCAGCGCCCGCCAGAGTGCTGCGTAGCTCGGCCAGGTGACCTGGTCGGTGACCCAGCCCGCCGCCTCGAGCTCGCGTTGCAGGGCCGGGAGGTTGCGCCACGGCACGCCGATGTCGACGTGGTGCGCGAGATGCCACCCGATGTTGAACGGGACCATGCAGAAACGAGCGGGCCACGACTGACGGACATGGTGGGTCGTCAGCCTGCGGTCGTCCGAACGGATCATTCCCCCGTGCTCGGCAATCGCGCGGAGCCGGTTGATCACCCGCCAGACGGTCATCCACGGGGCCAGCCAGAACACCGGCCACAACCACGAGCGGCCGGACGCGATCGATGCCGCGATGAGCGGGACCTGCATGACGAGGATGCGCAGGACGGTCGGCCGACCGGCCGCGATTCGCAGCCCGCGGAGCAGCGCCTTCAGGTTCTTCCAGCCACTCGAGCCGAACGCGTCCCGGCGCATCTTCCGCCAGAACGACGCGCGCGTGACCGGGTAGCCGTTGTAGAGGTTGAGGTCTGGCTCGTTGGGCCCGAACTCGTCCTTGTGGTGGGCGAAGTGCACCCGCCGGTAGATGTCGAACGGGAAGAACGACGGGTAGGCGATCAGCCACCGGCCCACGAAGTCGTTCGCGCGTTTGTTGCCGAACAGCAACCGGTGCGCCGCTTCGTGACCGAGGCTGGCGAACCGGGCGTGCGCCGGCCCCATGAGGAGGAACGCCACGACGTACCCGGCCGGGTTGTCGACCCACACCGCCAGCCCGACGGTGACCACGGCCTGCGCCCAGGTCAGTACGACACTGCCGATGTTGCGGTACGACGCGATCCGCCGAAGCTCGCCGCGGATCTCCGGAGCCGGCATGCCGTTGGCGGTGAGCCGCTCGGTGGGCAGGACGTCGGGCAGCGCGTCCGGCGCGGGCACGACCGTGTCGCGAGGCTCGATGCGCGGGGGGCGCAGCGTCATCACCACGGAACACATGGTGGCACTTTCTTCGCCGTCAGAAGCGGTAGCGGGTCTGGGCAAACGCGCCCTTCGCGAATGCGATCACCTTCATCGGCGAGACCCGGAAGACGAGTGCGACGCCGCCCTCGTGCTGGAAGGCACCGTCGACGACGTCGAACTGCCAGTCCCCGGCGTACTTGCTGGACCAAGCGCCGGCGAGGGACGTCAGCTGACCGTGGTCGGTGACCCGCTCGGCACTGCCCTCGACAACCACGTCGAGGCCGACCTTCCACGCATTCGTTCCCGTGGTGAGCACGCACCGCGGATTGCGCGCGAGATTGACACCCTTCTGCTCCTCCGCACCCGTGCAGAAGTGCAGCGCGCCGTCGCGCCAGACCGCGGGCAGCGGGGTGACATGCGGCGCACCGTCACCGCGCACAGTCGAGATCCAGAACAGCTCCGCGCGCTCGAGCACGCTCTGGACGTCAAGCCACGGGGTGGGGGAGGCATCCGGCCCGCTGTACCGTGGGTCGAGCTCGGCTGCCGGTGCGTTGGTGGACATTCCCCGAGGTTCTCCTTCCGGTGCCCCCGGCAGGATTCGAACCTGCGCTCCCGCCTCCGGAGGGCGGTGCTCTATCCCCTGAGCTACGGGGGCCGACTGTGTCAGCCGTCGGGGGCCGAGGCTAGCAGCGCACGCACTGCGGGTTGGTTGCCAGAATGCGGGCCATGAACCTCGACCAGGACCCGGCCCTCGAGGCGTTCCGCCAGGAAGTGGCGGAGTTCCTCGACACGGCGCCGACCGACGCGATCCGCGAGGCGGGCCGCAAGACGACGAGCGTCTTCGCGCCGTTCGAGCAGGTCATGGAGTGGCACCGCATCTTGGCGAAGAAGGGCTGGGCGGCGCCGTCGTGGCCAGTCGAGTACGGCGGCACCGGATGGTCGGTCGAGCAGCGGTATGTGTACGCCGAGGAGTACTGGAAACGCGACCTCCCTCCGTTGCTCCCCAACGGTCTGCAGATGGTCGGGCCGCTGCTGATGCACCTCGGCACCGAGGAGCAGAAGGCGCGTTACCTGCCGGGCATCCTGTCCGGGGAGGACTACTGGACCCAGGGTTACTCAGAGCCCGGCGCCGGCTCTGACCTCGCGTCGCTGACCTGCTCCGCGGTCCCCGACGGCGACGACTACATCATCAACGGCAGCAAGATCTGGACGACGTACGCGCACCACGCCAACCGGATGTTCATGCTCGTGCGCACCAGCACCGAGGGAAAGAAGCAGGCCGGCATCACCTTCCTCCTGCTCGACCGCATCGACCTGCCGGGTCTCGAGATCCGTCCGATCATCGGGCTGGACGGCGTACCCGAGCAGTGCGAGGTGTTCTTCCGCGACGTCCGCGTGCCGCAGTCGGGCCGGGTCGGCGCGGAGAACGACGGCTGGACCGTCGCCAAGGCGCTGCTGGTGCACGAACGCGGCGGCGCGGTGGCCAGCCCGGCGCTGCGGCGACGGGTCGAGGCGGTCCGGGAGGCGGCGGCGCACACCCCCTCCGCGTTCGGCGGCGTGGTCGCCGACGACCCGGTCTTCCAGCGCGACCTGGGCCTGGTCGAAGCCGACATCGGGTCGATCGAGCACTTCGAGAAGCTCGCGATCAGTGGCCATCCGATCGCGCAGGACTTCGCGTTCCCGTCGATGGCGAAGGTCATGAACACCGAGGTCACCCAGGCGCTGTCGGTCCTCATGACCAGGGTCGCGGGCCTCAACGGCATCCCGCTGCAGACCGCAGCACTCGAGGTCGGGTCCACGATCCCGCTGCTCGACGACCCGTTCTCGGCGGTGGCGATGCCCTACTACCTCAACAGCCGCGCCACCACGATCTACGCCGGCACCAATGAGATCCAGCGGGACCTGATCGCCCGCTCGCTCCCCCGCTGAGGACGACTGATGGACCTGACCTTCTCGGACGAACAGCGGCTCCTCGCCGACAGCGTGGGCGACTTCCTCGCGGAACAGCGCGACTTCGCCGCGCGGCGGGCGCAGCTTGCAACCGGCGTCACCATCGCTCCCCATGTCTGGGCGCACCTCGGCGAACAGGGACTGCTCGCGCTACCCCGATCCGAGGCGGTCGGCGGTATGGGCGGCTCGATCGTCGACCTGGTCGCGGTCGCAATGCGATTCGGTGCGGCGTTGCTGACCGAGCCGTATCTCGCCACCGTCGTGCTCGCCGGTGGCGCCCTCGAAGCCGCGGGAGGCGACGCGGCCTGCGCACTCCTCGAGCGCATCGCGTCCGGCGCCTGCATTGCCGCCTTCGCTCACGACGAAGCGGTCAGCGGCGGCCCGGCCAGCCTGATCGAGACCAGCGCCATCAGCAAGGAGGGCGGCTACGTCCTCAACGGCGTCAAGCATCTGGTCCTTGCGGCCGGCGAGGCCTCGCAGCTGGTCGTCACGGCGAGGTACGACGAGGGGATCGCACTGTTCCTCCTCGACGCAGCAGCGGACGGCGTCGAGATCGACCGGTTTGTCACCGTCGACGGGCGCGGGGCGGGAAGACTGCGGCTGACCGACGTGCAGGTCGACGGGTCGGCGCTTCTTCTGCGCGACGCGGAACCTGCCCTCGAGGAGATCCTCACCGACGCAGTCGTCTATCTCGCCGCGGAGTCGGTCGGCGCGATGGAGGCGCTGTTCCGCATGACGTCGGCGTACGCCGCGACCCGCGAACAGTTCGGCGTCCCGATCGGAACCTTCCAGACCGTCGCGCACCGGCTCGCCGACATGAAGATCGCTTTGACGAAGGCGAGCGCGTCGCTGTTCTACGTGACGGCGCTTCGGGAGGCCGGGCGGGCGACGCCGCGCGACATCTCACAGCTCAAGGCGCAGACCGGCCGGCTCGGTCGCTCGCTCGCGGAAGCTGCCGTGCAGACCCACGGCGGGGTGGGCATGACCGACGAGCTGGCGGTCGGCCACCTGCTCAAGCGAATCGTGGCGAACGACATCCTGTTCGGCGACGCAGATCTTCACCTGCGGCGACTCGGAGCTACCTCACTCTGACGCGGTCGGGCGCCCCAGGAGGTCGAGGAACTTGGGGCTCGAGATCCGCCACAACGTGCTCGGCTCGGTCGTCGTCACCGTGGCGATCCGCTCGTTGCCGGTCAGCGCCCCGACCTCACCGAAGTACGCCGGGGCCTGCAGCGTACGGAGGTCGGCATCGCCTGCGGACACGTTCACCTCTCCGGTGGCAAGCACCCACAGTGCATCGGCGGCGTCGCCGCGCGCGACGACGACGGTCGACGCCGGAGCCTCCACCACCTCGATGGCACCGGCGAGATCCTCGAGCACAGCTCTATCGGTCCTCGCGAACAGCTCGAGACCCGCGAGAAGCGCTACCCGCCCCTGGACGTCCATCGGCTGAATATAGGCACGGCGACCGGTTGGCGGCACGAACCACAGTGCAGCCGTTGTCAGAATGCGGGGAGCTGCTGGGTGGGACGACCAGGCGCCAGGTGGGGAGCGATGCGGCGATCGGTTCGGCAGGCACTGGCCGGCGCAATCGTGACCGGCGTGGCGCTAGGCCCGACCGTCTCGTCGGCCGCGCCGCGTCCGGTTTCTGCGGACAGCCGCCATCAGCATCAGGCGCTGTCGGAGGCCGGGCTGCTGCGCCGGCTGACCAGCCCCGCCGGGCAGCTCACGCCACTTCCCACCGGCACACGGATCGTGCAGGTGTCGAGTCACGACCTCAGCGGCGGCAACGTCGACGGTGGCTCCTACGAACCCGCGTTGGCACCGCTCCTGCCACCGACGTACGTGCGCCGGGTCGGCACGGCGTTCGAGCTCGCGGACCAGCGCGGGCCGGGATGTCTGGTGCGAATCTGGATGACGGCGAGCAGCGGTGACAGCGGCAGCACTGCCTCGTTCGGCAACCTCCAGCTGTTCGTTGACGGCCACCGACGGCCGGTCGTCGACGAGCCGGCGGCCTCGTTCTTCGGCGGTCACGACCCGCGGTTTCCCAGACCGCTGGTCAACGACTACGTGCACTCGAGCGGCGGCAACTACTCCTACATCCCGTTCTGCTTCACCAGTCGGCTACGGGTGCTGGTAACCGGCAATCTGACGGTGCCGCTCAACTACTTCCAGCTGACCTTCCTCGAAGCGCGGCCGGGTACCCCCGTCGAGCCTTTTCACGACGGGCACGCGACCGCGCGGAAGGCCGCACAGGTGCTCACGAGCGCCGGCCGACCTCCCGCCAGACCCGCCACGTTGTCCGCGATGGCGCGGTTGCGCCCCGGCGACCAGCTGCATCTGCCGCCCGTCCACGGACCAGGAACGGTCCGCTACCTGCGGTTCAAGGTCGTCCCGTTCACCATCGAGACGCTCCGCGGCCTCACCTTGCTGGTTGCGACCGACCGTACGGCCAAGCCACAGGTACGAGTACCGCTCGCCGACGTGTTCGGCGACGGCATCGAGACCCGGCCGATTCGCTCGCTCGCCTTTGGAATGGCACCGGCGGCGAGCACCGGCTATCTCGCGCTCCCCATTCCGTTCAACCATGCGATGCACCTATCGGTGAGGTCGACGAGCGCGAGAGCATCGGTGTCGCTCCACGCGTGGACGACGCCGCGAGCCGCAACGACGCGCCGGCTCTACGGCGAGCAGATCGGCACGCACACCAGGCTCGGCCGGGACTTCCCCGTCCTCGCCGCCCGAGGATTCCGGTCGCCTTGCCTCGTTGGTGCTCGACCTACGTGACCCGTCCATGCCGTTGTCCGGTCGAAGCCCCGGTCAGTGGTTCATGGAAGGCGACGAGCGGGTCTACGTCGACGGGCAGCGGTCGCCATCGATCTACGGCACGGGGACGGAGGACGAGTTCAACGGCGGCTTCTACTACAACCAGGGCGCGTTCAGCCTGCCGCTGAGCGGTGCTGGGCCGCTCGGCACGCTGGGCCCATTGGAGGGCGGGACGCAAAGTCAGTACCGCGTGTTCGGGGACGACGGCGCCGTATGGTCCCGCGGCATCTACTACGGGCAACAAGACGGCGGCAACGACGAGCGGCTGCCCGCGACGGCGACGGTAACGACCTTCTCCTACCGCGGCCCGCGGACGCTGCGTGCGGCCGATCACGTGACGTTCACCAGCCCGGCGAGTCGACGCGCCCACCACGTCGACGGCCACTTCTCGAACGCGACGCTCACCGCGTTCTTCGAAGGCGACCGCGACGGCACGCTACCGATATCGATGGTTGCAATCGGTGGGACCTACTACCCGTCGCTGCCGCCGGACGCCTCCCCCGAAGGCGTAACCGCCACTGGCATCGCCTTCGGTGGCCCGGTGAGCGCCACGCTGCACGTGCCACGGCGCAACGACGGCGTGGTGCTGCGCCGACTGCAGGATCAACAGAGCCCTGCGCCCGTGGTTGTGGAGGTCGACGGCCGTCGGGCCGGTATCTGGATGGGTGCCGCCTTTCAGGGCAACCCCCTCAAGCGCTGGCTCGAGTCCGACTTCGCGCTCCCCGTCCGGCTGACCGCAGGACGATCGAGGCTGGCCGTCACGCTCCGGCCGCTCCATCGCGGCGAGACAGCAACGGCCTACACCTTGCGCGCCTTCGTGTTCCGGGCCGGCCGCGGGTAGCGCCGGCATCGCCACGCAAGCGGGTGTTCTCGCGAACGCACCGGGTAGCGGCGAATCGTGGCCCTCAGACGGACGTGTGCACTGTTCGCTCTTCTCGTCGTGGCGGCCTGCGGCTCGCACCACGGGTCGGGTGACAACTCGACGACCACCGGGGTCACCTCAGAGCCGAAGCCCAACGCGGAGTGTTCCGAAGCCCCGGGCAACCAGATCTGCGGCCCCAACGGCTTGCCGACCGACACCCCGAACCCCACCCTGTCCGCGAGCCCGACGGACACCGGTACGACGTCCACCCCCCGGCACTGTCGCCACCACCATCGCCACAAGCACTGTCCCCGGCCGACGGCGAGCGCGACGCCCTGAGCCGTCCCGACGACGGGGGGCCCGTGTTCACCGACGCGCCCGCATCCCAACCGTGGCGGCGGCCATTCCGACCCCGGCGAGCACCCTGGTCCGCCCGGCGCGATCCGCGACGACCGCCGCACGCGCCGCGTTCGCACCACAGGCTCCGTGCACACCGCCGCCCGGATGTGCCGAGGCGGAGGCGAGGAACAAGCCCCTGACCGGGGTTTGCGGCCGCCCGAGACCGGGCGTCGGGCGGAAGACGAGCTGCTGGTGAAGCGCTGCGGTCCCGCCGTTGATGGCGCCGCCGACCAGATTGGCGTCCCGGTCCGCCAGCTCGCCCGGAGAAAGGATCCGGCGGGCCAGGATCCGCCCGCGAAAGCCGGGAGCGAGGGCTTCGATTCGGGCCTCCAGCCGATCAGCCATCCGGTCACTTTCTGCGGCCGTCCAGGCACCGGTGAGATCTCCGCCGGCATCACCGCGGGTGTGCTGCGGAACGTGCGTGTAGCCCCAGACCAGCTGCCGGCGGTCCGGGGTCCGGGTCGGGTCGGCCACGCTCGACTGCCCGACGACGACAAACGGCTTGTCGGGGATGAGGCGGTCCGCCAGCTGTAGCCCGGTATGTGCGAGCTCGCTCAGGCTGTCCGCGACATGCACCGTCCCGGCCCTCACGACGTCGGGCTGCTGCCACGGCACCGGCTCGTCGAGCAGCCAGTCCACCTTGAACGTCGAGTCGTCCACCTGGAAACGATCGAGGTCGCGGACCAGCCTGGCCGGCAGGTGGTCTTCACCGACCAGCTGGCGGTAGAGCACCGGAGCGACAACGTCGGCAATGACGGCACGCCGAGCCGGATAGCTCTCCCCCGTGTCGGTGATCGCGGCTCGGGCCCGCCGACACTGGATGTCGATCCGCGCGACGCGTGCGCCGCAGACGACGCGACCTCCGTACGATTCGAGCCGGGCGACCAATGCCGCGGTCAGCGCCCCGGACCCACCCTCGGGCACGGGGAAGCCGACGTCCTGTCCAAGCATTGCCAGCAGCCACCCGAACAACCCGCTGAGCGGAAGGTCCGGCGTCAGGTCCGAGTGCAGTGCGTTGCCGGCCAGCAGCATCGTCGCGCCGTCGAGCAGCTTCTCCTCTTCACAGAGCCGTCGCACCGGCAGCATCGCGAAGCGGGCGAACGCCAACAGCTCCCCGGCGCCCAGTTCCTTCAGCAGCTGAAGCGGTCCGGCCACCGGCGGGAAGGGTGCCGCGAGGAGGCTGCGCAGAAGCGGCGCACGGACCTGCCGCCAGCGCTCGAACATCGCGCGCCACCGCTCGCCCTGCCCGTCACCGAAGGAGTCGAGCGACCGGCAGGTCGCGTCGAGATCCGTGGACAACACCGCGGCACGTCCGTCCGGGAACGGATGACCGAGAACGAGCGGAGCGTGCCGCCAGCGCAGTCCCCACCGTTCGAGACCGAGCCGGGACATCACCGGTGAGGCAGCGACGAGCGGATAGAAACCGCTGAACAGGTCGTACCGGCACCCCGGTTCCCACTCGGCGTCGCGGACCGCCCCACCCGGCTCCGCGGCCGCTTCGAGGACGACCACGTCCCACCCACGCTCGGCAAGCAGGTTGGCCGCCACGAGTCCGTTCGGCCCCGCGCCGACAACGACCGCATCGCTCATGGCACCGACCGACACTAGGCCGGGATACCCCCGGCGGCCCAGCGGCCGTCGGCATTCGGCACTAGCCGACGCATTGAGCATTTGCGACGGTTAGCGATAGGGCAGCAAGTGGGGGTTTCGAGAGTACGGGGGCCACATGCGACTCGCCGCCATCATTCGCTCGCGCGGGGTCGTGGGGGTGGTCGTTCTCGGCAGCGTGCTGCTGGCCACGCCCTCCGCGCCGGCCAGCCCGCGATCAGTCGCCCCCCGCGACGGGCTTCGCGCCGTCGACGCCGTCCCGCCCGGAGAGTCCGGCAACACGACCTTGCCGCAGTTCGCGGCGGTCACGGCCGGCCTGGCGTCGTCGTACGGACCACACACCGACGACCAGCAGTCGATGTACGCGTCGTTTCGCGACAAGTCGATGAGCTTTCACAGCGGGCCGGGGACGGCTCCGCCGGGCGATCCGGACGCGCGGATCTGGCGTGACTCCTACGGCGTACCGACCATAGCCGCGCCCAACGAGGCCGACCTGTTCTATGCGATCGGATACGCCATGGCGCAGGACCGGCTCGCCCAGATGGAGGTGCTGCGCCACGTCGGCCACGGCACGCTTGCCGATCTGATCGGCGCGAGCGGCATCGCGATGGACAAGGCGGTGCGCCGCTACACGGAGGGCGACGCCGCCCTCAGGCGCGAGTTCGACGCCGAGCCGCACAGCGCGCAAGTCCGGCTCCTACGGTTCAGCGACGGCGTGAACGAGTGGATCCGGCAGGTGCAGGGCCCGCAGATCGCGCAGCTCCCGGCCGAGTTCACGCTGCTGGCCGCCCTTCCGATCAAGCCGTGGACCGTGCTCGACACACTCGGCTTCGGTGAGTACGCCGGACGGTTCTTCGGCGAGTTCGGCCACGGCGAGCTGCAGGACGCCGCAACCTACCGGCGGCTCGTGGCCAAGTACGGCACGCGAATGGGCCGCAAGATGTTCAACGACCTCCTGCCCCTCAACGACCCGCACGCGCCGACATCCATCACGCCCAGCGATGGACGCTTCCCCCGGCACACCAGCAGTCGAGTCGGGAGCTCGCCGGCCCGCTACGTCAACGAGAAGGCCACCGCCGCGCGAGACGACCACGACCTTCCTCGCCTGGCGAGGACCGCCGACCGTACGGCACGTCGCGTCAGCGCGCTGCAGCGGCTGCTCGCGATTCCCCGCCTGGGTTCAAACGCGATCGCAGTCTCCGGACGGCTGACGACCGACGGGCATCCACTGCTCTACGGCGGCCCGCAGACCGGATGGGCCGTTCCCGGCTTCTTCTGGGAGGTCGAGGTTCACGATCCGGCTCGCGACCAGCGCGGCGTGATGCTTCCCGGTCTGCCGCTCATCGTGATCGGGCGCAACGCCACCTCGGCGTGGACGGTCACCTCGGCGCTCGATGCCAACGCAGACACCTTCGTGATGCGGCTCAACGCCTCGGACACCCGCTACCGGTACCGCGGGAAGTGGTGGCCACTGCACAAGAAGACCGAGACGATCGCCTGCTCGACGCCGCCCTCCGCGGCGACGTCGGTGCTCAGCAGCCAGCTCCCCGAGCTGTGCCCGCAGCAGCCGGCCAGCATCACCGTCTATCGAACCGTTCTCGGCCCGGCCGTCGCTGCCCCCGACGCCGATCACCGCCTCTACGTCCGGCATGCGGCCGAGGACGGGCGCATCGCATCGTCGTTCGTCGCGTGGGATCGGGCGTCCCGGGCGACCAGCGTCAGGCAGATGAGCCACGCGCTGCGCGGCATCGCGTTCGGCTTCAACTTCCTCTACGTCGACGACCACGGCCGAATCGGCTATTGGCACGTCGGGCGCTACCCGATCCGCCCGGCGAACGTCGACCCGCGGCTGCCCATACCGGGCTCGGGCCGCTACGACTGGACCGGCTTCGAGAGGTTTCGTGATCAGCCTCACGTCATCGACCCGAAGTCGGGCTACGTCGTCAACTGGAACAACGAGCCCGCGACCGGCTGGGGGTCGAAGAACCTGCAGGTCAGCTCCGACGAGGGCGGCGAGTGGGGGGACTCCTGGGAGAGCGTGTCGTTGCAGAAGGCGCTCGTCGCCCGGCTGCCGCTCAGCTTCGCCTCGCTGTATCGCGTCCCCGAAGCGGTCGCCTATGTCGACAACCAGGCCCGGCTGCTCAAGCCCTACCTGGTCCGCGCGCTCGCCGGCACCAAGAACGCCCGGTTGCGACAGGTCAGGAGGATGCTGCGGGGCTGGGACGGCCGCCGTAACCACGTCAACGGCTCGGGCGGATACTCGACACCGGCCATTGCGTTCTTCGACCGGTTCATCGTCCGCGCCAGTGCAGACCTCTCACTCCCGGCTCTCGGCCACACCTTCAACCTGAACTCCGGCCTCGCTTGCGACCCGACCCACCCGACCTGCAAGTACCACTCGGTCGACAACGAGGCGGCGCCGACCTACAAGTTCGAGTACGCCACCGAGCAGCTCCTGCTCGCGGCGCTGCGCAGACACGTCAGCGCCACCTGGCTACGGGCCGCTGCAGGCAGCCGTGCCCTGCTCGTGCGGGCGGCGCGGCAGACCGTCGCAGACCTCACCAAGACCCAAGGGCGCCGGATCAGCGGATGGAACGAACCGGTGGAGACCGGCGAGTTCAGCGCGCAAGGTGCGATCTCCGTGCCGCCGCTGGTCCCACTGCCCAACAAGGGCAGCTTCACGATGCTGGTCGAGGCGACCCGCTCGCCGGTCGCCTCGCCCCACGGCCGTCGTCGGTAGCGGTCGGCCGGGGTGGAGGGTGGGAGCGGTACACGATAGAAACGATCACCACGTCGTCACCGGAGGCTGCCGTGACCGCACCCGTTGTCCATCCAGACCGCTTCTACATCGGTGGTGAGTGGGTCGAGCCGTCCTCGACCGCCACGATCGACGTCATCGACTCGCACAGCGAGGAGGTCTTCTTCTCAGTCGCCGAGGCGCAGGCCGAGGACATGGAGCGAGCGATCGCCGCCGCGCGCGACGCCTTCGACAACGGACCGTGGCCATATCTCAGCCACGGCGAACGCGCCGAGTACCTGCGCGCGCTGGGCAAGGAGGTCGCGTCCCGCGGCGAGGCGCTCGGGGAGATCTGGCCTCGCGAGTCCGGGATTCTCGCCATCATGGCGAAGTACGCCGCGCCGGCGTTCGCCACGGTCTTCGACTACTACGCCGGGCTCGCCGACACGTTCGCGTGGGAGGAGCGGGCGCAGCCGACCGGCGGCGGCTCGTTCGGCCTGGTGGTGCGCGAGCCCGTCGGGGTGGTCGGGGCGATCATCCCGTGGAACGCCCCGATCCAGCTGGCCATCTACAAGATGGCCCCGGCGCTGCTCGCCGGCTGCACCGTGATCCTCAAGGCCTCGCCGGAAGCGCCGGGGGCCGCGTACCTGCTGGCCGAGGCAGCCGAAGCAGCCGGCCTCCCCGCCGGTGTGTTCAACGTGCTCACGGCGGATCGCGAGGTCTCCGAGCGGCTGGTCACCGATCCACGGGTCGACAAGATCGCCTTCACCGGATCGACCGCGGCGGGTCGCCGTATCGCCTCCCTGTGCGGGGAGCGGATCGCGCGCTACACCCTCGAGCTCGGTGGGAAGTCGGCCGCGGTGATCCTCGATGACGCCGACCTCGCGCAGGCCGCCGCCGCCATCTCCGGCGCCGAGTGCATGATCTCCGGGCAGGTCTGCTCGTCGCTGACCCGCCTGGTCGTGCCGCGCAAGCGTCACGACGAGTTCGTCGACGCGCTTGCCAGCACCTTCTCGAAGGTGGTCGTCGGCGACCCGTTTGCGGACACCACCCAGATGGGTCCGCTCGCGATGGAACGCCAGCGCGACAAGGTGCTCAGCCTGATCGAGAAGGGCAAGAGCGAGGCCAAGCTCGTGACCGGCGGCGGGCGGCCCGCGCACCTGGACCGCGGGTACTACGTAGAGCCGACCGTGTTCGCCGGGGTGGACAACACGGCGACGATCGCCCAGGAGGAGATCTTCGGCCCGGTGCTGTCGGTGATCCCGGCCAACGACGAGGAGGACGCAATCCGCATCGCCAACGACACGATCTACGGGTTGAACGCCTCGGTGTTCACCAGCGACGCAGACCGGGCTCGGGCGGTCGCGGCACGGCTGCGGTCGGGCACCGTCGGTCACAACGCGTTCCGCACCGACTTCGGCATCGCCTTCGGCGGGTTCAAGCAGTCCGGCATCGGGCGAGAGGGCGGCGTCGAAGGGCTGCTGCCCTACCTCGAGACCAAGACGGTCATCCTGGAGGAGACGCCGAGCGCCTACGCCGACTGAGGCGCAGGTATACCCGTCCCGCACGGCGAAACCACCGATGTGAGACGCACCGCCTGTGCCGTGTTCCTTGCCGCCGCGCTGGTCGGCGGAATAGTCCCGTCGGTCGTGCCCGCCGCAGCGGCCGGAACGGTCGAGCGGCAGGGGTACGTCCCGTTGAAGGACGGGACGAAGCTCGAGTACACCGTCGATCTTCCGGCGCGCACGGGCCGGTTCCCGGTCGCGCTCGTGTACGACGGCTACTGCGAGGGCGCCGGACCGCTCACGTGCAACGACCGGCAGAGCTCGGCGGCACTGCTCAAGGCCGGCTTCGCCGTACTCGGGGTCAGCATCCGGGGCACCAGCTGCTCGACCGGAACGTTCGACCCGATGACCGACCAGGAGTGGCGCGACGGCGCGGCGGTGGTGGAGTGGGCCGCCCGCCAGCCATGGTCGACCGGTCATGTCGGGATGTTCGGCGACTCCTTCCCGGGGATCACCCAGCTCGGGGTCGCCGGGCTGCGTCCACCGCACCTGGACGCCATCTCACCGTTCCAGGTGACCACCGACATCTACCGTGACGTGGGCTACCCGGGCGGCATTGCCAACCTCGCGTTCGGCGCCTTCTGGCCGCTGGTGGACCAGCCGAACGCGTCCTTCTCGAGCGGCGTCGAGCACGCGGTCTCCGCACAGGACACCGGTTGCGCCCAGGCGCAGGTCAACCATGCGGCCGCCTGGCTCGTGACGCACGACCTGTCACTGCAGGGGTTGTTGCACCAGTGGGACGGTGCCTGGTGGCAGGGCCGTGAACCGGGGCGCAACGCCGACCGGATCGACATCCCGACGTTCGGCTGCCTGAGCTGGCAGGACGACGAGACCGGCAGCCGGGGATCGTCGTATCTCAGCGAGCTGGACCCGGCCAAGACCTGGGTCGTCGCCAGCAACGGCTATCACGCCATGTGCGAGCTCAACTCCCCGCAGATCGTCAACCAGCTCGTGGCCTTCTTCAACCGGTTCGTCAAGGGCGACCACAACGGCTTCGAACGGCACACGCCGCACATCCAGCTCTGGCATGACACCGCCGCGAAGGGCACCAAGAACGTTCCGGCCTGGGTGACCAGCTATAAGTCCTACTCGGCCATCCCGATCCGTCCCACGCAGCTGTTCCTCCGGTCCGACGGTGCCCTGTCCCTGAAGGCCCCCCGGGCCAACGACGCGTCCAACAGCTACCTCTACCCAGGGCCGTCACTCGGCAACGAGGACGGCGTCGTCGTGGGACAGACGAACAAGCTGTGGAAGGTGCCCGAGCCACCGGGCGCGTCGGTGGCATACACCACACCGCGGCTGACGAAGGACGCCGAGTTCTTCGGGTCCGGCTCGGCGGACCTGTGGCTCAGCTCGACCGCGCCGGACACCGACCTGCAGGTCACCGTGACCGAGGTCAGGCCCGATGGCCAGGAGGTCTACGTCACCCGAGGCTGGTTGCGCGCTTCGCATCGCGCGCTCGCGCCGAAGCGATCGACCGCGCTGGCGCCGTTCCACAAGGACCAGGCGGCAGACGCGCTCTCGCTCTCCCCCGGCAAGCCCACCTTCATGCGGGTACAGATCTGGCCGTTCGACTACGTCTTCCGCAAGGGCTCCCGGCTTCGGCTCTGGATCGACGCGCCGACCGGCTTCACCGGCCTGTGGTCGCTGAACTTCCTCGACGCGCCGGCGGTCAACACGGTGTACGCCGACGCCGCGCACCCGTCGGTGATCCGCCTCGGACATGTCATCGGCGGACACGCGAAGGCGCCGTTGCCGGCCTGCGACACCATGCTCAACCAGCCCTGCCGGCCAGATCAGACCGGCGGCCCCTCGGGAAGGATGACGATTCGCTAGCGTCCGGTCGATGAAGGCTGCCGTCTACTACGAGACCGGGGCACCGGACGTCTTCCGCTACGAGGACGTCCCTGCTCCGCAGCCCGGACCGGGCGAGATCCTGCTCACGGTCGAGGCGGTCAGCATCGAAGGCGGTGACACGCTCAACCGCCTCGGCGGAGAGATGACCGGGACGCCGCACATCGTCGGCTACCAGGCCGCCGGCACGATCACCGCACTCGGCGAGGGCGCCGACCAGTTCACCGTCGGCGACCGCGTCGTGACCGTTGGGCTCAACGGGTCCCACGCGGAACAACGGGTGGTCCCTCAAGGCTTCGCCTGGCCGATCCCGGAAGGCCTCGACACCGTGTCCGCGGCCTGCATCCCGGTGGCCTACGGCACGGCGCATGACTGCCTGTTCGAGTTCGGGCGGCTGCAGGCCGGAGAGTCGGTGCTCGTCCACGCCGGGGCCGGCGGCGTCGGGATCGCCGCCATCCAGATGGCCAAGCAGGCCGGCGCGCGCGTCCTCGCCACCGCGTCCAGCAGCGAACGCCTGGCGCGGCTCGAGCGGTTCGGCCTGGACGAGGGCGTCGACTACACCACCCACGACTTCGTTGCCGAGTGCCACAGGATCACCCACGGCCGGGGTGTCGACCTGATCGTCGAGTCGGTGGGCGGGTCGAACCTGCAGCGCAGCCTGGCGGCGCTTGCCTACCGGGGCCGGTGCATCAGCCTCGGCGACGCCAGCCGTGGTGCCCGCGAGGACCTCGACGTGTCCGGGCTCAGACCCAACAACCAGCTGCTGAGCGGATACTTCCTCGGTGGCGAGCTGTTCTTCGGAACCCGCGCCTACGGCATGGTCAACGACCAGATCGCGGCCGTGACCTCAGGGGCGCTGAAGGTGGTGGTCGACCGCACGTTCCCACTCGCCGCAGCGGCTGACGCGCACCGTTACATCGAGAGCCGGCAGGCGTTCGGCCGGGTCGTGCTCATCCCGTAGCCGCCGGTCCGTGCCGCGGCACCATCTCGACCATCGACGCGAGCGCCGTCACAGTCACCAGGCCGACCGGACCGGTGGCGTCGAACATCACCGCGGAGCCGACCGACACTCCCCCAGCCTCTTGGCGGTCTCGCGCAGCCATTCCCAGCATCGTCCCCTCCGGGAGCCGGCTGAGCATCAGCGTGACGTCGGAGTTCACGAACTGCATACCCTCGCTGCCCCAGTTGGTCAGCGGATTGGCGACATCCGCGATAGCCGCCGCGCGCACGAAGGCGGACATTGGCTCGTCCTCCACCAACCGGGCGTCGCAGTCGTACCAGACGTACTTCTCGTTGGTGACGTCGCGCCATGCCTCGAAATCCCGGGCCGGCCGCGCGTCGGGGCCGAAGTACGGCTTCGGCCCGAACGCCGGGGTCTGGTCCGGCGTTGGCGGAGGCGGCATGACGACGACGGGCTCCCAGACCTTGCCGGTCGGCGCATCGGACCGCCGGGCGAAGATGGCCCGCCCATGGGCGACGTTGCGCCCGTCCTGGCTGACCGTGACGTCGACCATCCGCAAGCGGCGTCCGTCACGCACGACGTCGGCCGTCACGTGCAGCTCGCCCATCCTCGCCATCCGCACCATGTCGACGGTCAGCCGCGTCCCGACGAAGTCCGCGTCACCGCCGACCTGCTCGGCCCCGTAGCCCACGAGACCTGCGATGGTCAGGCCGCTGACCGTCGCGGGGCCCCATGGCCCGATCGAGGAGTCGGTCGGCACGAACGCCTCGCCCGCCCGCGTCAGGAAAGTACGACGATCAGTCACCTCTTCATCCTGCCGGGTGGCAGGTCGGTAGAAAGCGGCACACCCACATGCCACCCTCCGACGGTGCGTCGTACCGCGTTGCTGGCCGCCGCCCTCTCGCTGGCGGCTGCGGCTTCGCCGTGGTCGCTGAAGCCGTCATCCGCGATCGCGCAGTCAGCGCAGCCCCGACTGGTGACGATCACGATTCCGGCCCGCCACGGCCACATTCCCGCCACCTGGCTTCCCTATCCGGGTCCGCCGCGCGCCGCCGTCCTGCTGCCCGCGGGCTATGACCCGAACACCGAGTACCCGCTCGTGCTCAACCTGGGCGGGCTGGGCGGGGACTACGCCCGAGCCGCCTTCGGGCCCGGCCTTCGCATCGACGCGATCGTCGTGACGCCGGAGCCCGGCAACGGGTGGTACGCCGACTGGTGGAACGACGGGCGGCGCGGAGCGCCGGCGTGGGAGACCTACTACCTGGACGACGTCCTGCCGACGATCCTCGCCCGCTACCCGATCCGGCCGCAGCGGCGCTTCCACGCGGTGGTCGGCATCTCCATGGGCGGCCTCGGCGCCACATATCTCGGCGGTCGGCTGCCCGGTTTCTTCGGTTCGGTCGCGAGCCTGTCCGGGTTCCTCGACCCGCAGTACGGCGGCGCCATCACCGCCGAGGGAATGGGGATGGCGTCCTTCGCGCCGGCGCATGGCGACAAGGACACATATCCGGTGCTCGGACCGCCGGATGGCTTCTATGCGGTCGGACACAATCCGACCCGACTGGTCGCCAACCTCGACCACACCCGGGTGTTTGCGACCACCGGAACCGGCGTGCCGAGCAGCGCGGCGTTGCAGGCCGACCCGGCAGCGGCCGCGGCAGGTGGCGCGCTGGAAGGGCCGATCATCCGGCCGATGAACGACCTGTTCCGCCAAGCGGCCGAGGCCGCAGGAGTCGACCTGACCTACCGCATCGGGCCAGGCGGCCACGACGCCCCGGACTTCTCCCGGGAGATTGCCGCGATGCTCGCGTGGCGACTGTTCGAGCCGGTGCCCGCTCATCCCCGCACGTGGACCAACCTCACGGTGGCGACCCACGGACAGCTGTGGGACGTCGGGTACCGGTTCGCCGACCCGCCCACCCGCGTCGTGCGGTTCCACCGCTCCGCCCGGCACCTGACGATCAGTGCGGCAGGGTCTGCGGTGACGATCACCACCGAATCCGGCCGGAGCATCACCACCGCCACGCCGGCGACGATCTCGAGCCGCCGGCTCACCGCCGATCGGAGGGCTCCGCGGCAGGCGACCGCTTCGTGAGGCAGGAAGCCGGCCGCTTCGCGCGGAACTAAGTCCGGACATGATGCGCCGCTGGATCGTGACCCTGGCCGTTGCGAGCGCCGTCACGACGGCGGTCACCGTGCAGGCCGACACCGCGTCGGCGGCGAGCAGGAACCTCTGCAACGTGCCGATCACGATGAGCGACGGCGTCGTGCTGCGCGCGAACGTCTTCCTGCCCGCGACGAGCAGGCGCGTACCGACCGTGCTGACCGTCACCGGGTACAACAAGGATCCGATCGGGCCGGCGTCTTGCGCCCCGGGCGCCGGTGGTGCCGGCGAGGACCCGAAGATGATCGGCGCCGGTGACGCAGTGATGGTCCTGGACGACCGCGGCACCGGCGCGAGTGGCGGCCGGTGGGACTCGTGGGGAGCCCGGACCCAGCAGGACTACGAGGAAGTACTCGACTGGATCCAGCGCCAACCCTGGTCAGACGGCTCGGTCGGAGCCTATGGCGCTTCTTACATGGCGATCACGTCTCTGCTGGTGGCGGAAGCCGACGCGCGGCGGGTTGCCGCGGGCAAGCCGCGCGCGGTCAAGGCGGTCCTGACCGTCGCTCCGATGGCTGACGCCTATCGCGACGTCACCTTCCACGGCGGTGCCGCCGACGCGGGGTTCATGCCCCTCTGGCTGGGTTTGACCACCGCGGACAGTGACAGCCCTCCGTCGACCGTCACCACCGACCCCGCGAGCGCACTGCGCACCTACCCCGGCCATCTCGCCAACACCTTCGCCTTCACCGGCAAGATGCTCGCCGAGATGGCCACCGGGGGCGACGCCACCTACGACGGCCCGTTCTACCGGCTGCGCTCCCCCGTGACCCGACTCGCCTCGTTGCGGATTCCGGTCATGTGGCAGGGCGGCTGGTGGGACATCTTCCAGCGTGGCGAAGCGGTGCTCTACGAGAAGCTGACCCACTCGCCGGACAAGGTCTGGTTCCAGACACCCAACTACCACAGCTCAACCGACCCTGCGGTCTGGGCCAAGATGCGGATCGGCACCGAGGAGCAGGTTGACCTGCGCTGGTTCGCGCACTGGCTGGGCGGCGCGCACAACGGAGTGCAAGAGCTGCCCCACGTCAACCTGTACACGATGGGCGCCGACCGGTGGGAACACCCACGGACCTGGCCGCTGCCCAGCGCTCGCTACGTGCACTACTTCCTCGGCAGTGGTACGTCGCAGGCGTCGAACCCGGGCCACGACGGAACCCTTTCCACCCGCACCCCGACCCGCCACGGCGGCGAAACCGAGCCGCTGTTGCCGGTGTCGAGCCCATGCTCGCGGATGACCGCTCAGTGGACCGCAGGCATCGCTGCCCTGGGCTCCTGCCAGACCGACAACTCCAGCTTCGAGGCAAGCTCTCTCACCTACACCACCGCGCCGCTGACGCGCAGCATCGAGGTGACGGGACCGATCGTCGCCAACGTCTGGGCGACCGTGCAGGGCGCACACGACGCAACGCTGGTCGCGGTGCTCTCCGACGTGAACCGGCAAGGACAGTCGAACCAGCTGACCGCGGGCTTCCTGCTCGCCAGCCAACGCGCCGTGAGCCGCACGCGCTCCACCTACGCACACGGGGTGATGATCCGGCCCTGGCACCCGTTCACGCGGGCGTCACAACGGCCGGTCGAGCCGGGCACGCCGCACCTCTACCGGATCGAGATCTACCCGACCTCCAACGTGTTCAAGGCCGGCCACCGGGTCCGGCTGACGATCGGCACCGCGGACACACCGGCAACACTGACCCCCGCGCCCGAGCTGCTGAACGAGGTCGGCGGTCGGCTGCGGGTGCTGCACGAACCAGGACATGCCGCTTATGTCCAGCTGCCGGTGATCCCGCACGACGCGGGCCACGCCCGACGGCGCCATCAGACC
>CAZEAM010000024.1:0-3589 GCA_964510285.1 uncultured Frankiaceae bacterium
TCGTCGATCCCCGCGCCGGCGTACACGGACTGCCCGTAGCGCGCCGGGAGGTCGACCATGCCGAGGCTCGGGATCAGCCGCGGCGGCGCCGTGGGCATCAGGCCGATCAGCAGCGAGACCCCGGTGAATGCGACCACGAGATTGCGCCACTTCGGGTAGTCGGCGCGCTTCCACACGAGCAGCCAGATCAGCATCGCGGCGAACACCGCGATGTGCGCCCACGCGTAGTAGCCGTTGGCGATCCGGTCGAAGGTCGCGTGGCCGAGGATTGGCCGCTGCAGGTCCGCCTCGCTCGGCAGGCGCAGGACCCGCTCGGCGTGCCACAGCCACTTGCCACGGGCGACCGCACCCGCCTCGTGGAAGAGCGAGACCTGACCGACGATCCGCCAGATGACGAACAGCACGTTGAGGATGACGAACTCTTTGAGTGCCCAGCCCCACCGCGTGAGCTCACGCTTGGTCTGCTCCCGGACCTCGTGGTCGCCGAGACCCTCGCCGAACGGCCGGCCACACGTCGTACAGACGTCCTCGGCCATCGGCACCCGCGCCCGGCAACCGACACAGACCCACGTCGGTTCGGCAGTTGCCTCGGTCACCCCACCATCATTCCGGAATCGTCATCAGTCCGAAGTAGCACACAAGGTCGGCGATGGAGGTGCGAGGTTCCTGGGATGTCCGATTTCAAGGTGCCAACAAAGAGGATCGTGTGCTACTTCGTGCAGGGTGGCCGTATGGTGCCGACGTGCCGCATCTGCCGGTTGACACGCATCTCGTTGCTCCGCTCGGGCAAGAGGACGTGGAGATCCGCCGCCTTGCCGAGGTCGGCTTCGACGGCGCCTTCACGTTCGAAGGCAACCACGACGCGTTCTTCCCGCTGGTCGCTGCCGCGAAGGCCGGCACCGGGCTGCACCTGATGACGAACGTCGCGATCGCACTTGTCCGTTCTCCGCTCACCCTCGCCTACTCGGCCTGGGACCTGCAGACCCTGTCCGGCGGCAAGTTCCGGCTCGGCCTGGGGAGCCAGATCAAGACCCATGTGGAACGCCGGTACGGCGCGCGCTGGGAGTCGCCGGTCGGCCAGATGCGCGAGTGGGTCCAGGCGATCCACGCGATCTTCAACGCTTGGCAGAACCGAGAGAAGCTGGACTACCGCGGCACCTACACGTCACACACCTTGATGACCCCGTTCTTCGACCCCGGCCCGAACGAGTTCGGGCCGCCGCCGATCCTGCTCGGCGCGCTCGGTCCGAAGATGACGCAGATGGTCGCCGAGGTGGCCGACGGGCTGCTTACCCACCCGTTCAACAGCCGTCGGCACCTGGTCGAACGCACCCTTCCCGCCGTCGATGCCGGCCTGGCGGCGGCGGGGCGGCCGCCGCGGGGCTCCGCCGACGACAGTTTCCAGTTGATCCTCGAGGCGATGATCTGCTGCGGCCGGACGGAGGAGGAGATGGCTGCGGCAGAACGCGACACCCGCACGCGGCTCGCCTTCTACGGCTCGACGCCGTCGTACCGCCCGGTGCTCGAGGCCGAGGGTTGGGATGACCTGCAGCCGGAGCTCAACCGGCTGTCCAAGCTCGGCCAATGGGCCGAGATGGGCAATCTGATCGACGACACCATGCTGCGGACGCTGGCGGTCCACGGCACGCCGACCGAGTGCGCCGCCGGAATCAAGGAACGGTTCGCGGAGGCCACCCGGATCGCGCTGACGATGCCGCAGGGCTCCGACGCGGCGCTCACGACCGAGCTGCTCAGCCTGCTTCGAGAAAGCTGACCCTCGCGCTACGCGAGGAAACCGAGCACCGCGTCGCGGAAGTCCTCGGGACAGTCGATCCACGGGTAGTGCGCCGCGGCGGGCAACTCGACCACCGAGGCGTTCGGCAGCAGGCCGGCGACCAGATGACCCGATTTCACGCCGGTCATCCCGTCAAGGGAACCGACGATGATCAGCACCGGCGCCTCGACGGACTTGAGCTTTCCGGGCAGGTCCAGGTCGGCGGCGGTGTCTGCGTCGGGCGCGAAGGCGGCCATCGCGCGCATTGACATCTGACGATCCGTCGCGTCAGCATGCGCCTGGGCGCGTTCGTCCCAGCGTGCGTAGCCGAAGACGCGCAGCTGAGGGTCGAAGCGCTGCCGCATCCGCTCAGGCATCAGCTTCAGCTCAGCCTCGATCGCCGCCGCTTCGGCGTACCAGGGCTCGCCCGAGCGGCTGGCCCGGATCGCGGCGATGTCGGCTTCGACGTCGCCGAACGGTTTGCCGGAGGGCGTGACCAGTACGACGCGGCCGAGCCGCTCGGGGTACTTGGCGGCGTAGGCGAGGGTGACGAACGCGCCGGCCGAGTGGGCGATCAGGTCGACGGTGTCGACTCCCTGCGCCTCCCGGACGACGTCCAGGTCGTCGGCGAGCCGGTGAAACGCGAGCGAGTCACGGTCCGCCGGCAGCGGCGAGAGCCCGGTGCCGCGAAGATCCACCCGCAGCAGCCGGCGTACCTCGGAGAGCCCGGCGAGGTCCTCGAGGTACTCCGATGCCCGGGCCGGGCCTCCCGGCACGCAGAGCAGCGGCCGGCCGTCGCCGAGCACGTGGACCGCGATCGTCTCTCCGTCCGGCGTCTCGACCCGGTCGATCGTGCTGTCCGCCATCTATTCGACGGGGAGATGCGCGGCACGGACCTGCGACGCGCCGACAGCCTTCGCGATGTCTTCCAGCACGGCGGGTGGGATCGCGGAGTCGATGGTGAGGACCATCAGGGCCGAGCCCCCTTCGGAGGTTCGCGACACCTGCATGCCGGCGATGTTGACGCCCGCCTGGCCGAGCAGCTGCCCAACGGCGCCGACGATGCCGGGCCGGTCCTCGTAGGTCACGAACACCATGTCCTCAGCGAGCGCAACCTCGACGTCGAAACCGTTTACCCCCACCAGCTTCTGCACCATGCGTGGTCCCGTGAGGTTGCCACCGACGGACACGGTGCTGCCGTCCGGCAGCGTCCCGCTGACCGTGATCAGGTTGCGGTAGTCCGGACAGTCCTCGTCCGAGGTCAGGCTGACCTCGACCCCGCGTTCCGCGGCGAGCAGCGGCGCGTTGACGTAGGTGACCTGGTCCTCCACGACGTCGGCGAACACGCCTTTGAGCGCCCCGAGCTGCAGCACGGAGACGTCGTACGCCGCGATCTCGCCGCGGATGTCGACGGTGAGGCTGGTGGGAGCCCCGGCCGCAAGTGCGGTGAACAGCCGGCCTAGACGTTCGATCAACGGAAGGCTCGGGCGCAGCTCCTCCGCGACCGCGCCCCCCTTGACGTTGACCGCGTCGGGCACCAGCTCCCCGGCGAGGGCGAGCTTCACCGACCGGGCGACGGCGAGACCTGCCTTGTCCTGTGCCTCCGCGGTCGACGCGCCGAGGTGCGGAGTGACCACGGCCCGCGGCTCGGTGAACAGCGGCGAGTCCGTGCACGGCTCGGTCGCGTAGACGTCGAAGGCGGCACCGCCGATGCGACCCTCCTTCAGCGCGAGGGCGAGCGCGGCCTCGTCAACCAGACCACCGCGCGCAGCGTTGACCAGGATCGCCCCCGGCTTCATCAACGAGAGCTCCCGC
>CAZEAM010000025.1:0-6606 GCA_964510285.1 uncultured Frankiaceae bacterium
GGCCTGGACGCACTGGCTGACGCCCGAGGTGGAGCCGCGCCGGTTCGACACCCGGTTCTTCGTCGCTGCACTTCCCGAAGGCCAGCGCACGCGTGACGTCGGCGGCGAGGCGGACCGGGTCGCATGGATGCGGCCGAACGCCGCGCTCGAGGGCAACCAGCGCGGCGAGATGATGCTGATGCCACCGACCCTGGCGTCGCTGCGTGACCTGACCGGGTTCGCCGCGGTCGACGACGTACTCGCGGCCGCCGCGGGACGCACCGTCACGCGGATCCTGCCGAAGCTGCTGTTCGACGAGAACGACCAGCTGAAGTTCCTGCTACCGCACGAGCCCGGCTATCCGACATGAGCGGGCTGGAGGCGGTGACGGCGAGCGCGTCGCGACTGCTGGCTCCCAATCCCGGGCCGATGACGCTCGACGGCACCAACACCTGGGTGCTGCGCGCACCCGGCGGTGACGACGGTGCGGTGGTCGTCGATCCCGGACCGATCGAGAACGGCCACGTCGACGAGCTGGCGCAGCTCGGCCCGATCGCGGCGATCGTGCTGACGCACGGTCACTTCGACCACGGCGAGTGCGCCCCGCAGCTGCACGAGCGGACCGGCGCGCCCGTCATCGCCCGCGACCCCGAGCTGTGTATCGCCGCCGACCCGATTCCGGACCGGCCCGGCCGCACTGCGCTCGCCGGTCTCGAGTGGCTGACCGTCCTCACCCCGGGTCACTCGAGTGACTCGGTGAGCTTCGTCCTGGACTCCGACCGCGCGCTGCTCACCGGTGACTCGGTGCTCGGGCGGGGCACCGCCGTCGTCGCGCATCCGGACGGCGTGCTCGGTGACTACCTCGACTCGCTGCAGCGCCTGCGCGACATCGCCGCCGGCGAGATCGACGTGATCCTGCCCGGTCACGGTCCGGTGGTCGATCGGCCGCTGGAGGTCATGGAGTACTACCTGGCGCATCGCGCCGAACGCCTCGACCAGGTCAGGGCGGCGCTCGCGGCCGGCGACGAGGACGAGGACGCCGTCGTACGCCGGGTCTACGCCGACGTCGACGAGTCGCTGTGGCCGCACGCGTTGCTGTCCGTGCGGGCCCAGCTCGACTACCTGCGCGAGCGCGGCTGAGTCGTCGATCATGACCGCTCCGCTCACCTGCCCGGTCTGCGGGACGCCGACCGTCCCGTCGGCCCGGTTCTGCTACGCCTGCGGCGCCCTCCTCGACACGTCGCAGCTGGCCGCAGAGACAACCGCCGAGCGTCGCATCGTGACCGTCCTGTTCGGCGACCTGTCCGACTTCACCGCGTGGGCGGAAGGGGTCGACCCGGAGCGGGTCGGCGTCGTCACCGATCACGTGCTCGCCGTGCTGGGGCGTTCGGTCACCGACCACGGCGGGACGATCGACAAGCTGACCGGCGACGGGATCATGGCGGTGTTCGGCGCACCGACCGCGCACGAGGACGACACCGAGCGTGCGGTGCGGGCGGCGGCTCAGATGCAGTCCGCGGTGCGCCGGGTCATGGAGGAGGAGTCCGGCGGCGGCCGCCGGATGGGCCTGCGCGTGGGTCTCAACACCGGCGAGGTGCTGGCCGGCGTACAGGCCTCGCTGTCCTACACGGTCGTCGGCGACACCGTGAACACGGCGTCCCGGCTGTCCGACGCGGCCGGCGTCGGTGCGGTGTACGCCGGGCGGCCGACCGCGCTCGCGACCATGTCGATCGCCTCCTGGCGGTCGCTGCCGCCCTTGCGGCTGAAGGGCAAGCGTGAGCCCGTACCGGCCTACGAGCTGGTCGGGCTCCGACCCCCCGGCGCGGCCCGGATCGGGCTCGGCGAGGAAGCGCCCTTCATCGGCCGGGACGCCGAGTACGGGCGCCTTGTCGGCCGGGTCATGGACGTCGTGGAACGGGGCCGGCCGGCATCGGTGGTCGTCACCGGGGACGCCGGTGTCGGCAAGACCCGGCTGACGATGGAGCTCGCCCAGTTCGCCGGCGAGCTGCCCGGCGTACGCGTCCTGTGGGGCAGGTGCGCGCCGTACGGCGAGAGCCGCGAGCTGTCCCCGCTCGCCGACTGGATGCGCACCGCATTCGGGATCACCGAGGACGACGACGTCGACGCCGCGATCGCGCGGGTACGCAAGACGCTCAGCCGGTTGGCCGGCGCCGGCCGTCCGATCGGCGCGCCCACGACGGCTCGCCAGCTCGGACTGCGCGGTCTGGTCGAGTGGGCGCCGATCGGACCGCGGGACGCCGCGGCGCCCGGCGCGGTCGAGCTGTCGCGCGACCCGATGGTCGAGTCGGTCGCGGTCGTGCTGTCCGCGCTCGTCGCGGAGGGGCCGCTGGTGCTCGTCGTCGACGACGCGCAGTGGGCCACGGCCGATCTGCTGCGGGCGCTCGCCCGGTTGTCCAACGAGGTCGTCGGTGCCGTCATGTTCGTGGCGGTCGGCCGCCCCGACCTCGTCACCACGACCTGGTGGGAGGACATGCCGGACATCGAGCTGCTGCCGGTGGTCCCGCTCGACGAGGCCGCGAGCGAGCGGCTGCTTCGGGCCTACCTCGACGGCGCCGAGCTCGACCAGGAGTCCCGTGAGCTGCTGCTCGGCCGGGCGCAGGGCAACCCGTTCTTCCTCGCCGAGCTGCTGCAGCTGCTGGTCGACCGCGGCCTGCTGCAGCGGGACGGCGACGGCTGGCATCTGGCCGGCGACCTCCCGCGCGAGGTGCTGCCGGCCGGCGTCCAGGCGGTCCTCGCGGCACGCATCGACGGGTTGTCACCGACCGCGCGCGCGTTGGCGCGCGACGCCTCGGTGATCGGCAACAGGTTCTCGTTGGACATGTTGAGGTCCCTCTCACCGACCGGCGAAGCCGCGGGTGAGCGGCTGGAGGAGGCGCTCGACGAGCTGGTGTCCCGCGGCATCCTTCGTCCCACCGGTGAAGGTGCCGAGGCGGCGCCGCACTTCGTGTTCACCCACGCCCTCGCGCGGGACGTGGCGTACGCGGGGATCCCGAAGGGGGAGCGGGCCCGGCGCCACGCGACGGTCGCGCGGTGGGCGATCGACGGCCTGCAGTGGTCCCCGGTTGACACCGATGCGTTCGTGGCCGCACAGGCCGAGCAGGCCGTCCTGCTCGCGACCGAGATGAACCTGCCGCCGAACGACCCGGCCTGGGTGGCGCGCGAGATCGGGTTCGGTGCGCTCGACCGGCTGGGCGAGTCGGCGCTCGCGCGCGACGACAACGCGCGGGCCGAGACGCTGCTGACCCGCGGGCTCGAGCTCGCCGACGGCAAGCTGCCGCCCGCCGTGGTCGCCCGGTCGCTGGTCCGCCGCGCCGCGGCCCGGGTCGCGTTGCACCGGCTCGACGACGCGGAGATCGACCTTGCCGAGCCGCTGGGCTCGCCGGACCTGCGCACCCGTGCCTCCGCCCTGGTCGTGCACGGGGACCTGCTGCGCCGCCGCGGCGACGAGGTCCGGGCCCGGCAGGCGCTGGTCACCGCGCTCGCGGCGGCGAGCGACTCCGGTCACGACCGGGTCACCGGCGAGGCGCTGCGCCAGCTCGGAATGATCGACTTCCTCGGCGGCCGGCTCGGGCCGGCCGAGGAGCGTTTCGAACAGGCGCTGGCTCTCGCGGAGCGGGTCGGCGACCGCCGCGGGGCCGGCTGGGCGTTACAACACCTGGCCTGGAACGCCACGACGCGCGGTGACTACGAGCAGGCCGAGGCGCGTCTCGCTGCCGCGGCCGACGTGTTCACCGGCCTGGACGACGACGACGGGCTGTCGTGGTGCGCCGGCACCGAAGCGTTCGTGCGGCTGCTGCAGGGTCGGCTGGCCGAGGCCCGGGAGCTGGCACAAGGGCTGCTGCCGCGCGGGCGCGCGCTCGGCGACGCCTGGGGCACCGCGGCCTGCCTGATCATCGACGGTTTCGCGGCTGCCGAGCTCGGCTTCATCTCGACTGCGCTCGACGAGGCGTCAGCGGCGTACGACGAGTTCGAGGAGCTCGGCGACACCTGGGGTCAGTGCATGGCCTCGCTCGCGTCGGCCGCGGCCTTGCGCGGTCAGGGTCGTCAGCGCAAGGCGATCCGGCGACTCGAGCAGGCCATCGAGCTCGCCGTGAAGGCTCGCCACCCGCTGCCGGCAGCCCTCGCCACCGTGAACATCGGCTACTGCCGGCTCGACCTCGGTGACCATGCGGCCGCGGAGGCCGCGGCGCGTGCGGCGCTGGCCCGCGCCGAAGGGCTTGACCTGCGCCCCGGTGCGCTCGTGAGCCTGCGGGTTCTGCTGGCCCAGGCACTGCGGGCGCGCGGTGAGACGAAGGAGGCGGTGGAGCTGCTGCGCGAAGCGCAGGTCGTCAGTGACGCATCGCTCGCCTTCCCGCGCCGCCAGGCGCTCGCGCACCTCGCCGGGGGACTGCTCGAGCTGGGGGAGACCGCGGAAGCCCTTCGGGTCGCGCACGAGGCGCTGGCCCAGCCGGCGCAGGACGTGCGCTCCCGGGTGGTCGCGCTTCGGGTGCTCAGCAACTGTCTGCTAGCGGTGGGCGACCTTCCGGCCGCCCGATTCGCGGTTCGCCAGGCGATTGCGCTGTCCGGGGCGACCGAGATGCGCGGCGAGCTGTCCGCGTCGCAGAAGGCGCTGTCCGCCCTGCCGTCCAAGTAGGAGCGACCGCGGGTCAGCGGGCGCGGCGAACCAGCCGTTCTTCGTCGAGCAGCAGCACGCTGCGACCCTCGATCCGCAGCCATCCCCGGTGGGCGAACTCCGACAGCGCCTTGTTGACCGTCTCGCGGCTGGCCCCGACGAGCTGCGCGAGCTCTTCCTGGGTCAGGTCGTGGCGGACCCGCTTGCCCTCCGCCTCAGGCACGCCGAACTTCGCCGCGAGGTCCAGCAGGGCCTTGGCCACCCGCCCGGGCACGTCGGTGAACACCAGGTCGGCCATCGCGTCGTTGGTGCGCCGAAGTCGTTGGGCCAGCGCCCGCAGCAGCTCGACGCCGACGCCTGGTCGCTCGAGCAGCAGCGGTCGCAGGTCGTCGTGGTCGAGCGAGGCCAACGTCGCGTCGGTGACCGCGGCGACGCTCGCGGTGCGCGGCCCGGGGTCGAACAGCGACAGCTCGCCGAACATCTCGCCGGTGCCGAGCAGGGCGATCAGGTTCTCGCGGCCGTCGGCCGACGCCCGGTAGATCTTGATCTTGCCGTCGAGCACGATGAACAGCCGATCGCCCGGGTCGCCTTCCTTGAACACGACGTGACCGCGGGGGACCGTGCGGGACGTGAGGACCTTCTCCAGGGTTTCGGCCGACTCAGCGTCGAGCGCCGCGAACAGCGGCGCCGATGCCAGTACGCCTTCCACCTGGAGCCTCCTCGTATTTCACGCGCGCTAGGAGTCTGCCCTAGATGGCGAGGAGTGGTGAAACGATTCAGACCGTGATGGTGCCGACCGTCCGCGCGGAGGGCAGGGCGGAAAGGCACAGGTCCGGCTGCTCGCGGTAGCGCGCGATCAGCTCGGAGGTCGCCGCCGCGAGCTGGCGGTGCACCGCGGTCCGGTACGCCGACAGCTGCGTCTCGGCCTTGGTCAGCTCGTGCATCAGCTCGGCGGTGGCGTTCGGGTCGCTGCCGTCCGGTTCGCGCGACCACAAGGTGGCGAGGTCGGGCAGCGGCGGCATGTCGTCGATCGGGAGCACGGTGAGCGCGGCGGTGCGCTTGGTCACGCCGCGGCGCTCGGCGAAGACGCTGCGCAGGTCCTCCACGCCGGCGCTCCCGCTCTCCACGGCGGTGCGGACGAGGTCGAGCCGGGCCTGGATGATGCGACGCCAGTAGGACACCCTGCTCTCCTCGTGAGTCAGGGTGCTGCGGTACTCCCGGAGGGCGCCCAGCGTCAGATGGGCGAACTGCGGGTCCCGTTCCGGCGGCGTCTGACGGTCCGCCGTGGGCCGATTCGGCATTTCCTCACTCTCCGCGCTGTCCTTGCCCGCATCGGCGTGATCTTGGAGAGCCTTGAGCGTGGGAAAGGTCACGTCACCCCTACGGCCTAGGGCCGGTCAGCGGAGGACTAGCCGGGCTCGTCCGAACGGACCCGTACGCTCGGTCACATGCCGCAGCCCGAAACCCGCACCGGGCTGGTCCGGCGGGCCCGGCGGATGGATCGGATCCTCAGCCAGACCTACCCGGACGCGCACTGCGAGCTCAACTTCTCCTCTCCCCTGCAGCTGCTCGTCGCCACGATCCTGTCCGCCCAGTGCACGGACAAGATGGTCAACTCGGTCACACCGGCACTATTCCGGCGCTACCCGGCGGCTGCCGACTACGCAGCCGCGGACCGGGCCGAGATGGAGACCATGATCAAGTCGACCGGGTTCTTCCGGGCCAAGACCGACAGCCTGATCAAGCTCGGCCAGGCGTTGGAGGAGCGGTACGGCGGTGAGGTGCCCGGCAAGCTCGCCGACCTCGTGACGCTGCCGGGGGTCGGTCGCAAGACCGCCAACGTCGTCCTCGGCAACGCGTTCGGGATCCCGGGGATCACCGTCGACACCCACTTCGGCCGGCTCGTCGGCCGCTGGCAGTGGACCGACGAGACCGATCCGGTCAAGATCGAGCACGCCGTCGGCGCGCTGATCGAGCGTCGTGACTGGACGATG
>CAZEAM010000026.1:0-6415 GCA_964510285.1 uncultured Frankiaceae bacterium
GTCGGAGTGCAACGACCTCGCCGAGGAGCAGCCCGACAAGCTGCGCGAGCTGGTCGACCTGTGGTGGTCGGAAGCGGAGCGCTACCAGGTCCTGCCGCTGGACGACCGGCCGCTGTCCGACCTGGTCGAGGACCGGCCCACCGGGCCACCGGCCCGCGACGCGTACGTCTACCACCCCGAGGGCGGGATGGTGCCCGAGCCGGTCGCCGCGCGGCTGTCCAACCGGTCACACCGCGTCATCGCGGAGGTCGACGTCACCGACGGCAACGCCGAGGGCGCGCTCGTCGCGCAGGGGAACGTCCTCGGCGGGTGGGCGCTGTTCCTCGCCGACGGTGTGCTCACCTACGTGCACAACTACGTCGGCAAGACCGAGCACCGGATCAGCGCCCCAGCCGAGCTCGGGCCGGGCCGCCACACGATCGTGTTCCGGTTCGACCGGACCGCCGAGCACGCCGGCACCGGCACGCTCAGCGTCGACGGGACCGATCTCGCGACCGGCCAGATCGCGCCGTTCACTCCGGTGCGCTTCTCGCTGACCGGCGCCGGGCTCACCTGCGGCTGGTGCCTGCCCGAGCCGGTCTGCGACGACCTGGTCGCGCCGGCGCGCTTCACGGGCAAGCTGCACGAGGTGCGCATCGAGGTCGACGGTCCGCCGACCATCGACGCCGAAGCCGAAGCGGAGTGGGCGGTCGCCACCCAGTAGGCAGGCCGCGCTCAGGCCCAGTTCGCGGGGTTCTTCTTGCTCGGCTGCACCCTGGGTGGCTCCCCCGGCATTTTCGGGTAGTTGGGTGGGTACGGCGCATCGCCGAGGTCGTGGTCGCGCTCGTCTCGCTCCGCCCACTCGAGTAGCGGCTCGATCCCGAACGCCGCGTCGTCGATGCCGGCATGCACGTCGCCGAGCTTCGCGAGCCGTTTCGGCAGCGTGTTGATGTCGAAGTCTTCGGTCTCGACGTCGGGCAGCTCGTCCCAGGTCACCGGGGCCGACGCGGGTGCGTGCGCGAACCCGCGCAACGAGTACGCCGCGGCGATGGTGCGGTCCTTCGCGTTCTGGTTGAAGTCGACGAAGATGCGCTCCCCGCGTTCCTCCTTCCACCACGCCGTCGTCACCAGGTCCGGCGCACGCCGCTCGACCTCGCGCGCGAACGCCAGCGCCGCGCGTCGTACCTCCCGGAACCCGTAGTCCGGCTTGATCCGCACGTAGATGTGTACGCCGCGGTTGCCCGACGTCTTCGGCCAGCCGACCGCGCCGAGCTCATCGAGCACCTCGTGCACGATCCCGGCGACCTTCTTCGCGTCCGCGAAGCCGGTGCCCGGCTGGGGGTCGAGGTCGATCCGAAGCTCGTCCGGCATCTCGACCGCGTGGCAGCGGGTGTGCCACGGGTGGAACTCGACGGTCGACATCTGCACCGCCCAGGCGACCGCGCCGAGCTCCGTGACGCACAGCTCGTCGGCAGTACGACCGGAGGGAAAAGACACCTCGGCGGTCCGGATCCAGTCGGGTGCGCCCTTCGGGATCCGCTTCTGGTAGATCTTCTCGCCGTCGACCCCCTGCACACCTTCCGGATAGCGGTGCAGCATGCACGGCCGCTCGTAGAGCGCACGCACGATGCCCTCGCCGACCGAGATGTAGTAGTTGACGACGTCGAGCTTCGTCGCGCCGATCGCCGGGAAGTAGACGCGGTCCGGGTTGGTGACCTTGACCGTGCGCCCTTCGACCTCGACCTCGACGAACGGGGAAGCGGGCATGACCGGACCGTACCTCTCGTGACAGCATCGAGCCGTGGCTTACACCGTTGAGAAGTCAGACGACGAATGGCGCGCAGAACTATCGCCGGACGAGTACGCCGTGCTCCGCGAGGCGGCCACCGAGCGTCCCGGCACGGGCCCTCTGCTGCACGAGCACCGCACCGGGGTGTTCAAGTGTCGCGCCTGCGGCAACGAGCTGTTCCGGAGCGACACGAAGTTCGAGTCGGGCAGCGGGTGGCCGTCGTTCTACGACCCGATGGACTCCGACGCGGTCGAGCTGATCGAGGACAAGTCCCACGGGATGGTCCGCACGGAGGTCCGCTGCAAGCGCTGCGGGTCGCACCTCGGTCACCTCTTCGACGACGCCCCGCAGACGCCGACCGGTGATCGCTACTGCATGAACTCGGTCAGCCTCACGTTCGACCCGGCCGAGTGATGGCGACGCCGCAGGCGGAGCAGGCGCTGCGCCGCGCGACCCGCGAGGACTCAGCGCTGCTCGGCGAAATCCTCGCCGACGCCTTCACCGACGACCCGGTGTTCGCGTGGCTGATCGACCCGAACCTCAAGCACCGCGACCGGCGGATGCGCACGTTCTTCACGAGCATGGCGCGCACGTACCTGCGCCAGAAGAAGCCCTGCTTCATCGCGGGTGACGGCACGGCTGCGGCGATGTGGGCGGCGCCGGGAAAGTGGGCGTTCCCGATCTCCGAGATGGCGATCGAGGCAGCGCCCCAGACGGCAGCATTCGGACGGCGGCTGCAACGCGCCTTGCGCACCCAGCTACAGGTCGAGTCCCTGCACCCGAAGGACCCCGAGCACTGGTACCTCGGCTACCTCGGCGCTCGGCAAGCCCACCAAGGAAAGGGACTGGGCAGCCAGCTGCTTCGCGAGGTGCTCGTCAAGGCCGATGCCGACGGCACGCCGGCGTACCTCGAGTCGTCGAACGAGCGCAACGTGCCGCTCTACGAGCGGCACGGCTTCAAGGTCACCAGCGAGATACGGGCCTTGGGCAAGGGCCCGACGATCTACCTGATGTGGCGCGACCCGGCCTAAGGGAGCGCGGCCACCAGGTCCGCAGGCGACTTCCGCGCGCCGGGGAAGAACGGGATCTCCAGCCGGGTGTGCCGCCGCGCGGTGGCGGCCCGCAGGTCGCGCATCAGGTCGACGATGCGGTGCATCTCGTCGGCCTCGAACGCCAGCACCCACTCGTAGTCGCCGAGCGCGAACGCCGCCACCGTGTTGGCCCGCACGTCCGGGTACTGCCGCGCCATCGTCCCGTGCTCGGCAAGCATGAACTTCCGCTCGTCGTCCGGCAGCAGGTACCACTCGTAGGACCGGTTGAACGGGTAGACGCTGACGTAGCGCCTCGGTTCCTCACCGGCGAGGTACGCCGGCACGTGGCTCTTGTTGAACTCCGCCGGGCGATGCAGGGCCATCGCCGACCACACCGGCTCGCAGGCACGGCCGAGAGCAATTGCGCGGAACCGCGCGTAGGCGTCCTGCAGGTCGTCGGACGTCGGCGCGACCAGCCAGAGCATCAGGTCGGCGTCGGCGCGGAAGCCCGCCACGTCGTACAGGCCGCGGGTGACGACACCCTTGCCGGCCAACTGGTCGAGCAGCTGCTCGAACTCGGTGGTGATGTCCTTGCGCGCGTCGGCGGGCAGCGGGGATTTCACCTTGAAGACCGACCACATCGTGTAGCTGATGACCTCGTTGAGGTCCTTTGCGCGCTTTCCGGGTGAGTGCCGCTGTGCCATGACTCCATTGTCGCTCAGCGCACAAGCGGGCCCGACGGCTAGCGTGGCTGGCGCTCGAGATGGCCGGCAAGCTGGGCGACGGCACGGTGCGCGGTCGCGATGCAGGCCGGTACGCCGACCCCGTCGTAGGCAGCGCCGCACACGGCGAGACCCGGCAGCGACTCGACCGCCGCGCGGATCCGCGCCACCCGCTCGCGGTGACCGACGGCGTACTGCGGCAGCGCCCCGCCCCACCGGGTCACCCGTGCGTCGATCGGCGAACCGGCGAACCCGGCGTACGTCGTCAGCTCGTCGACGGCGGCGGTCACGAGGTCCGCGTCGTCGCGCTGCAGGTCTGTGACGTCGCCGAACCGGCCGATCGAGCACCGCGCGATCGCGACCTCCCCGGACAGGTGCGCCCACTTCGCCGAGGACAGCGTCACGGCCTTCACCGGCCGGCCGGACACCGCCGGGACGAGGTAGCCGCTGCCGGAGACGGCGGCAACGGCGTCGGAGGGCCGCCAGGCCGTCGTCACGATCGCCATGCTCGCCGTCTCGATGGCGCCGAGCTCCGCCGCGGCCACGGGCATCACCGCCGACAGCAGCCGGGCCGCCGGGCTGGCCGGCACCGCGAGCACCACCGCGTCGGCGTCCACGGCCCGCTCGTCGATCGTGGCGCCGTGCACCACTCGCCATCCGTCGGCGGTCCGCTCCAGGCGGCGCACCGCGCGGCCGGTGACGACCTCGCCGCCGGCCCGCTCGATCGCCCGGCGAAGCGCATCAGGTAGCACGCCAAGTCCGGACCGCAAGGTCGCGAAGACCGGCTCGTCGCTGGGCGGGGCGGCGGCGAGCGCGCGCCGCGCGGCGTCGAGGGCCGACCGTTCGTCACGCGGCAGCTGTGGCAGCGTGGCGGCGAGTGACAGCTCGTCGGCGCGGCCCGCGTAGACCCCGCCGAGCATCGGGTCGACCAGACGCTCGACGACCGCGCGGCCGAGCCGCCTCCCGACCCAGTGCCCGACCGACACGTCCGGGTCGGGCGCCGCCCCGGGCAGCCAGGCGTCCGCCCTGGCCCGGGCGAGCTCGGTCCGCGACAGCACCCCGCGCAACGCGGCGAGATCGCTCGGGACCCCCATCACCGTGCGCGGCGGCATCGGGCGCAGCCGGTCCCGCGCCCACACCGAGGCGGCCAATGTGGCCGGGGTCTCGAGCTGCCCGGTCAGGCCGAGCTCGGCGACCAGGTCCAGCGCCTCCGGCCGGCGCCGCAGGAATGCCTCCGCACCTTCGTCGACCGCGATCCCGCCGACCTCGGAGACCCGCAGCTTCCCGCCCACCTCGCGGGCCGCATCAACCACCGTGACCGGGACGCCCGAGCTCGCGAGCCGGTGCGCCGCCGCGAGACCCGCGATCCCGCCGCCGACCACGACGACCCGTGTCATCCCCGGACGGACTCGATGTGGACCAGATCCACCACGCGGGCCAGCACGTCCGGGTCGGTGTCCGGCAGCACGCCGTGGCCCAGGTTGAAGACGTGCCCCTCCGCGTGCCGGCCGGCGCGCAGCACGTCGCGCACCCGATGCTCGACCGCCGGCCACGGCGCGAAGACCGCCGCCGGGTCGAGGTTGCCCTGCAGCGCCACGCCGGCGCCGACCCGATGCACCGCGCCGTCCAGCGGCACCCGCCAGTCGACCCCGACCACGTCGGCACCGGCCGCCGCCATCAGCCCGAGCAGCTCGCCGGTGTCGACCCCGAAGTGGATCCGCGGCACGCCGGCCGCCGCCGCCAGCACCCGCCGGCTGTGCGGCAGCACGTAACGCTCGTAGTCGGCGGCCGACAACGCGCCCGCCCACGAGTCGAACAGCTGGACCGCCGATGCGCCGGCGTCGACCTGCACGGCGAGGTAGGTCGCGGCGATCTCGGCGAGCTTGCCGGCCAGGGCGTGCCAGGTGTCCTCGTCGCCGTACATCAGCGCCTTCGTCCGCGCATGGTCGCGGCTCGGACCGCCCTCGACCAGGTACGACGCGAGGGTGAACGGCGCGCCCGCGAACCCGATCAGCGGCGTGTCCCCCAGCTCGCCGACCAGGCCGCGCACGGCCTCGACGACGGGCGCCACCTGTTCCGGCTCCAGCGTCGGGAGCGCCCGGACCGCCTTGCCGTCGCGGATCGGCTGCCCGATGACCGGCCCGACGCCCGGCTTGATGTCGAGGTCGACGCCAGCGGCCTTGAGAGGCAGCACGATGTCGCTGTACAGGATTGCGGCGTCGACGCCGTACCGGCGGACCGGCTGCATCGTGATCTCGACCACCAGGTCCGGGCGCAGGCAGGAGTCGAGCATGTCGACGCCCTCGCGGACCTTGCGGTACTCAGGCAGCGACCGGCCGGCCTGCCGCATGAACCAGACCGGCGTGTAGGGCACGGGCTGGCGTCGACAGGCCTTGAGGAACGCGCTGTCGGCGAGCCCAGGCACGCCCCGATCGTGTCATGAGGCGATCAGGACGACACCGCAGACGGCTGCGGCGACGCCCACCAGCTGCACGCGCGCGAGCCGTTCGGCGTGCAGGATCCGGGCCAGCAGGACGGTGACCGCCGGGTACAGCGAGGACAGCACCGACACCACGGCGAGCAGGCCGTGGCGGCTCGCGTAGGCGAAGGTGACGTTCGCCGCGAGGTCGAAGACCCCGACCACCAGCAACAGCGGGACGTCGGCCCGGGCGAAGCGCAGCGAGGTCGCCGTTGCCAGCGATACGCCGGTCATCGCGACCGCGGAGGTCGCCCGCATCACCAGCAACGTCATCGCGGTGCTCGTCTCGGCGCCGTGCGCCAATGCGACGAACACCACGCCGAAGCCGGCCGCCGCCACCCCCGCGAGCAGCAGCGGCCGGGCCGCCGCGCGCGGGTCGGCGCCTTGCTGCAGCTCCGGCCCGCTGGCCAGCACG
>CAZEAM010000027.1:0-6680 GCA_964510285.1 uncultured Frankiaceae bacterium
CCCGGTCCGCTCCCAGCTGTTTTCCCGCTCGCTGTCCGCATCGCTGGACGGGTTCAGCCCGGCCGGGCTGATCCGCGACGCGATGGACCGGGCCGGGACCGACGATCCGCTCGCCCGGGCGCAGTTCGCCTCGGTACGACGGCTCATGGCGCTACCCGACGACGTGGCGGTATGGCCGACCCACGGCGCCGGGTCGTTCTGCGCCGCACCACCGGAGGCCGAGCGGACCAGCACGATCGGCAGGCAGCGCGCGACCAATCCATTGCTGCAGCTCGGCGAGGCCGACTTCGTCGCCGCGCTCGTGGGCCCGCTCGGCAGCTACCCGCCGTACTTCCACCACCTGACCGAGGTCAACCGGGCAGGGCCGGCGCCGATCGACGGCACGCCCATCCTCCAGCCGCTCGGTCCCGCCGAGGTCGCCCGGCTAGCCGAGGCCGGCACGGCGGTGGTCGACGTCCGGCCGATCGCGGCGTTCGCCGAGGCGCATCTTCCGGGATCGATCTCGATCGAACTGCGTGACGCATTCGCGACCTGGCTCGGCTGGTTGGTGCCGTTCGGCGAGCAGCCGGTCGTCGTGCGCGACCGACACCAGGATCCCGACGAGATCGTCTGGCAGGCGGCGAAGATCGGGTACTCGCTGCGCGGCGAGCTGGCCGGCGGCATCGCGGCGTGGGTCGCGTCCGGTCGGTCGACGACAGCGATCTCACTCGCCGCGCCGGACGAAACCGCACAACGCCCGGTGCTCGATGTTCGCCAGACCTCGGAGTACGCCGACGGCCACGTCGCCGACGCGGCCCACATCGAGCTCGGCGAGATCCCGTCACGCATCAACGCACTCCCCCGCTCGCCGTACGTCGTGATGTGCGGGCACGGTGAACGCGCGATGTCCGCGGCGAGCCTGATCGAGCGGGCCGGGCAGCCCGCACCGGTCGTCCTGCTCGGCGGCCCGGAAGAGTGGGCCGCCACTCACCCGGCAGACCTCGTCAACCGGTCATGACCACCAGCCCGACGCGACCGCGAGTCCGTGTGCACCACGCGCCGCCGGCGCTCGGAATCACGGCGAACCTCGCGCAGTTCAGCCTGCTCGTCGCGGTCAATGCCCTGGTCGGGGCGACGCTGGGCCAGGAACGCACCGTCGTGCCGCTGCTGGCCAAGGACGTCTTCCACCTGGCGGGCTTCGCCGGCCCGCTGACCTTCATCGTCGCGTTCGGGACAGTCAAGGCGATCACCAACTTCGTCGCGGGCGCGCTCGCCGACCGGTACGGCCGCAAGCCGGTGCTGGTCGCCGGCTGGCTGGTCGCGTTGCCGGTGCCGGTGCTGCTGATCACGGCGAACGCCTGGTGGATCGTCGTGGTGGCAAACGTGCTGCTCGGGATCAACCAGGGCTTGACCTGGTCGACGACGGTGATCATGAAGATCGACCTGGTCGGTTCGGCCCGGCGCGGGTTGGCGATGGGCCTGAACGAAGCGTCGGGATACGCCGCCGTCGCGGTCACTGCGCTCGTGACCGGCTGGCTGGCGTCGGCGTACGGGCTTCGGCCGGCGCCGTTCCTGTTTGGCGCGGCGGTCATCGCCGTGGGCGCCGGTCTTTCCGCCGTCGCAGTCAACGAGACGCACGCGCACGCCATTCACGAGGCAGCCGCGCACGTCACGCCGCGCGGTGACCTTCCCGGCGAGCTCACCACGCGGCAAGTTGCGATGCTCACGTCGTTTCGGGAACCGACCCTGTCGGCGGCGAGCCAGGCCGGCATGGTCAACAACGCCAACGACGCGCTCGCCTGGGGAGTGCTGCCGCTGCTGTTCGCGAGCCATGGGCTGTCGGTCGGGCGGATCGGCGCGCTCGCCGCCGTCTACCCCGGGGTCTGGGGCGTCGGGCAGCTGGTGACCGGCGCGCTGTCCGACCGCGTGGGCCGCAAGCGGCTGATAGCGGCAGGCATGTGGGTGCAGGCGGGAGCACTGGCGATCTATGCGACGTCGACCTCGTTCGGAGGGTGGGCGGCCGCCGCTGTGCTGCTCGGAGTCGGTACGGCGATGGTCTACCCCACGCTGCTCGCCGCGGTCGGCGACGTGGCGCACCCGGCGTGGCGAGCGCGGTCGGTCGGTGTCTACCGGCTCTGGCGCGACGGCGGATTCGCGGTCGGCGCGCTGCTGGCCGGGGTGATCGCTGATGCGTACAGCCTGGTGACCGCCATCTGGGTAGTCGCCGCGCTGACCGCCGGATCAGGGCTCATCGTGATGATCCGCATGCATGAGACGCGTCCGCCGCCGCGTTGAGATAGTCGATGGTGTGGTCAGGGCATTTGTGCTGTCCGGTGGCGGCAGTCTCGGCGCGGTTCAGGTCGGGATGCTGCAGGCGCTCGCCGACGCCAGCGTCGTACCGGACCTCGTGGTCGGCAGCTCGGTCGGCGCGATCAACGCGGCGTACGTCGCGAACCATCCGGGTCCGCGCGGCGCCGCCGAGCTCGCCGAGATCTGGTCGCGGCTTCGCCGATCGACGGTGTTCCCCACCCATCCGGCGCGGCTGCTCGGCGCGTTCTCCGGGCGGAGCACGGCGCTGGCCGACCCGCACCGGCTGCGCGGCCTGCTGCAGGAGCACCTCGGCTACGAGCGCCTCGAGGAGGCGCACTGCGCGGTCACGGTCGTCGGGACCGAGGTCATGACAGGGAAGGAGGTCGTGCTGTCCGCCGGCCCGGCAGTCGACGCCGTGATGGCGAGCGCGGCCCTGCCGGGAGTGTTCCCCCCGGTCGAGGTCGACAGTCGGCTGCTGATGGACGGCGGGGTCGTGAACAACACGCCGATCAGCGCCGCCCGGGACCTCGGTGCCGACGAGATCTACGTGCTGCCGACCGGCTACGCGTGCGCGCTGGAGGAACCACCGCGGTCGGCGCTCGGGATGGCGCTGCACGCCGTCACCGTCGCGATCCAGCGCCGGCTGATCGACGACGTCCGCGAGCTGCAGGACCAGGTCACGCTCAAGGTGGTCCCTCCGCTGTGCCCCCTGGCGGTCTCCCCCGCCGACTTCCGGCAGACCCAGAGCCTCATCGAGCGAGCCCGTACGACGACGGCGGCGTGGCTGCAGCGAACCCCGATCCCCGACCAGGGCCGCGACATCGCCTTCCACTCGCACGCGAGGCAGCCCTAGCGGGTCGTCCGTACGCTAGGCGCCGCGGACCACCTCGAGGCCTGACGGCAGGCCGTCCAGAGTCCAGTCAGCGTCCGAGACCTGCAGGCTGACGCGGCCGCCTGCGAGGTGGATACCCTCCATACGCAGCGGCAGCAGCGTAGACGGCAACGCCGGATCGCAGCAGACGCGGCCTGTCGGCACCGACGGTTCGAAGCGCAGCAGGCTACGCAGCAACAAGTACGGCGCCGCCGCCGACCACGCCTGCGGCGAGCAGGACGTCGGGTACGGCACCGGGGAGGGGAAGTCGGCGCGGTCGAACCCGCAGAACAGCTCTGGCAGCCGGCTGTCGAAGCTCGCGGCCGCGTCGAGCAGGTCGAGCAGGATCCGCTGCGCCTCGGCGAGGTAGCCGTAGCGCGAGAGCCCCGCCGCGATCAGCGCGTTGTCGTGCGGCCACACCGACCCGTTGTGGTAGCTCATCGGGTTGAACCCGCGCATCGACGCGGCGAGCGTGCGGACGCCGAACCCGCTGTACAGGTCCTCCCCCATCAGGTGCCGCGCGACCGAGCGCGCCTTGTCGTCGTCGACGATGCCGGTCCACAGGCAGTGACCCATGTTGGAGGCGAGGGCGTCGACAGGTCGCTTATCGCGGTCCAGCGCCAGTGCGTAGTAGCCCCGGTCGGCCAGCCAGAAGCTGTCGTTGAAGCGGCGCTTGAGCTGTTCGGCCCGCTCCGTCCAGTGCGCTGCGCGATTGCCGTCGCCGCGCGCCCGCGCCAGCGCCGCGCGAGCGAGGTAAGCGGCGTACACGTAACCCTGCACCTCCGGGAGCGCGACCGGCGGTTCGGCGAGCACGCCGTCGGCAAACGAGATCGAGTCGAAGGAGTCCTTCCAACCCTGGTTGACCAGGCCGCTGTCGGTCGCGCGCTCGTACTCGACGAACCCGTCGCCGTCGCGGTCGCCGTAGCGCTCGATCCACTCCAGCGCGCGGTCCGCGTGCGGCAGCAGCCGGTCCACCTCGGCGGGTGCCAGCCCCCACCGGTGCAGCTCGCCGAGCAGCATCACGAACAGCGGCGTCGCGTCGACGCTGCCGTAGTAGACGCTCCTACCGCCGAGGCTCGCATTCGCGTCCAAGCCCGAGCGGATCTCGTGCAGGATCCGGCCGGGCTGCTCCTCGCTGACCGGATCGACCACCGACCCCTGCAGCTCGGCGAGGCGGTGCAGCGTGCCGAGCGCGAGCGAGGCGTCGAGCGGCAGCAGCATCCAGCTGGTCAACAGCGAGTCCCGCCCGAACACGGTCATGAACCACGGCGCGCCCGCCGTCACCACCGCGCGGTCGGCGTGACGCGGGTCGATGATGCGCAGCACGCCGAGGTCCTCCGCGCTTCGCGCCAGCAGCCGGTTGACCCGCTCGTCGGCGGAGGTGACGGCGGGGGCGTCCTCGCGCCACTGCGCCAGCTCGATCACCGGCCGGCTGTGCTCGACCGACTGGCCAGCGTGGTAGCTGGCCGGTACGTCGAGGCCGTCGATTTGCAGCCGTATCTCGACTGAGACGGTCTGCTCCTCGCGGGGCGGTACGACGAGCTCCCAGTGCAGCCCGTCCGCATCGACCCCGGCGTCGGCAGCGGAGACGATGACCTGCCGGCTGTTGGCCTTGTGCGCATACGCGAGCCGCAGTCCGTCGGCGTCGATCTGCCGCGACACCTCCGGACGCGGCGGCACCCGGCCCTCCTTCACCTCGAACAGCCCGGCGAAGTCGGTGTCGACGTCGAGCGCCATGGTCACGGCGGCGGTCTCCCGCCCGACGTTGCGCACGCTGATCCGCTCGAGCATGCCGTTGCCGACGTAGCGACGCCGGATGACGAGCAGCGTGCTGTCCGCCGTACCGGGCCGCGGCTGGCGACGCCCGACGAACTCCCCCGCGAACGGGTCGGCGACGTGGATGGCGAGCGGGTCGACGTGCTGCCCGCCGACCTGCAGCCGCCACCGGCGCAGGTACCGGGTGTCACGGAAGAACAAGCCCTGCTCGCCGCCGGGCTGGATGTCACCCGACCGCTCGCTGATGCAGAACGCGGAGCCTTCAATCAACGTCACCGTGCCGGCGACGCCGCCGACCGGCGGAGCCCCGCCGTACGACCACCCTTCGACCATCAACCGTCCCGCAAGCCTCACTGCGCGTGCGTCCCTCACCAGCGTTCCCGGATTCGATGATGCAACCTCACCGGCTCTTGGCAGTCCTCGCGGGTGAGTGCTAGATAAATTTCCGTAGCCGACATTCGTCGGGGCCCGACCACACGCCCGGTCCCGAGCCGTGAGACGACCAAAGGAGGAGGGAATGGCGGCGCCGCTGGCGACCGTTCCACGGCAGGAGGTCACTACCAAAGACAGCTCGGCGTCGTTGCGAATCGCGATGGTCGCACCGCCGTACTTTGCCGTACCCCCGGACGGGTACGGCGGCGTCGAGGCGCTCGTCGCCGACCTGGTCGACGCGCTGGTCGACCGCGGTCATCACGTGACGCTGATCGGTGCCGGCACCCACGGCACTGCAGCACAGCGCTTCCTGCAGACCAGCGGGCACCCGCCGGCGGATCGCCTCGGTGAGGTGCTGCCGGAGATCGCGCACGCCGCCAGGGTCGCCGAGCTGCTCGAGGAGTGCGACGTCGACGTGGTGCACGACCACACGGCGGCCGGACCGCTGCTCGCCCGCGGCCGGCTCACCCCGACCGTCGTCACCGTGCACGGCCCGGTCGACGGCGTCGAGAGCACGTACTACCGCGCGCTGGGTGACACCGTGCGGCTGGTCGCGATCTCCGACGCGCAGCGCGCCCTCGCGCCCGACCTGTGCTGGGCCGCGACGGTGCACAACGCGATCGACGTCGCGACGTTCCCGTACCAGCGCGACAAGGAACCGTTCGCGCTGTTCCTTGGCCGGTTCCACCCGCAGAAGGCGCCGCACCTTGCGATCGACGCGGCGCGGGCCGCCGGGCTGCCGATCGTGCTGGCCGGCAAGTGCAACGAGCCGGTCGAGCAGGCCTACTTCGACGAGCTCATCACGCCCCGGCTCGGCCCGGATGTGACGCTGTACGGCGTCGCCGACGCGGCCGCCAAGCGTGACCTGCTCGCCCGGGCGCAGTGTCTGGTGTTCCCGATCTGCTGGGAGGAGCCGTTCGGGCTGGTGATGATCGAGGCGATGGCGTGCGGCACCCCGGTCGTGGCGCTGCGCCGCGGGTCCGTACCGGAGGTGGTCGTCGACGGCCGCACCGGTGCGATCTGCGACCACGCCGACGAGCTCGCCGACGGCATCGCGCGGGCCCGCAGGCTCGACCCCGCCGACTGTCGCGCGCATGCCGAGGACTGCTTCGACGTACCGGCGATGGCGGCGGGCTACGAGCGGGTCTACCGGCAGGTGCTCGCGGAGCGGCGCGAGCCTCGGGTCGCGACTGTCTCCGCGACGGGTCAGCCCTGGTCGGCGATCAGCGCGGCGGCGAGGGGTTCGAGCAGGCTGATCAGCTCGTCGAGCTCGGCCGGGTCGAGAGCCTCGTAGGGCGGCAAGGCGAGGTCG
>CAZEAM010000028.1:0-7899 GCA_964510285.1 uncultured Frankiaceae bacterium
GCGTCCTGCCGCTTCGCGGCGATGTTCACGAGCACGAACCCGCCGATGATCAGGCCGAGGCCGGTCATTCCGCCGGACACGACGTAGGGCATCTGGAAGGCGACGTTGTCCTCCCCGGCGACCCGGCTCCAGGTCAGCACGAGCAGCCCGAAGCCGACCGCGGCGATCAGCAACCCCACGTACGTCGGCACGAACGACGACGGCGCGAGCCAGCTCGGCCGACGTCGCCGGGTGCCGCCGTCGAGCTCCTCCACGGACATGCCCTCGGACGAACGGGCGGCAGATGTCAGCACGGACATCAGTGTCTCCTCTCGAGCGCCTGCGAGGCGGCGCCCCGCGGCGTGGCGTCACGGGTGAACGTCCGGCCGAGGAAGGCCAGCGCGAACAGGAAGGCAAGCGGGACCAGGAAGACCGCGGAGTACTTGAAGCCCGTGGTGCGCACCAACGCGACCTGCTGCGGCTGGGCAAGCAAGGGTGGGGCGACCGGCGGCTGCGTGGTCGTCACCGCAGGCGGTACGACGGGAGGTGCCTCGACGACCGGCGGCGCGGAGGGGACCGGCGAAGGCGGCGGCGACGCTGCGGTCCCGACGTCGGCCGCGGGCAGCGTGTAGGTCAGCGAGTAGCTGACGTGCGACCCGCCGGGCACGCCCCGGCCGTTCATCGCCACCTGCCAGACGCCGACCGTCCCCAGCTTGTCGGCGGGCAGCAGCGCCAAGCCGTAGCTCGGCTTGCCGCTGCGCCATGCCGTGATGAACGGTGCGAGGTCGACGGTGAACGCGTCGCCGTTACGGGTCGTCGCCACCTTGGTGCTCACGTTGCAGTTGACCGCCGGTGGGTCCTCGAGCCCGCCCTGTACGCCGTCGGTGACCGGTGCGGTGGCGAGGCAGGCCTGGACGTGCGCCCCGCCCGGGTTGATCGTGCCGGCCTTCAGGTCGGGGTCGATCGGGACCGTCGCGGTGCCGCCGGTCAGGACGGCGCCGGGCGGAAGCGCGTAGAGCGCCGGGCGCAGGTAGGTCCGCGAGATCTCCACGCCGAGCGCCGCGCCGACGTGGAGGGTGCCCTCCGGATAGATCGTCGACGGTCCCGGGACCGGCAGCGGGAGCGGCGGCGGGCATCCGATCGGCGTGCCGCAGAGCGGCACCGGCAGGACCTGGTACCACGCCTCGATGTCGTCCTTGACCTGCATGGTGTGCGTCGTCGTCGCGCTGCCCGTCCCGGTGTCCGCGGTCGCGGTGCCGACCGCCAGCACGCAGCCCGCCGCGGCCGCGGCGAAGATCCCGAGCCGACGGGCGGCCGTCATGACCTCACCACCGCGACCTTGCGGCGACGACCCGCCGGACCGGAACGCTCGATCGCGGCGAGGCTCCCGCCGAGGTAGGCCTCGACCACCGCCGGGTCGTCGCGCACCGCGTCGGGTGTGCCCTGAGCGATCACCTTGCCGTCAGCCATCGCGATGATCCGGTCCGAGATGTCCATGATCAGCGGAATGTCGTGCTCGATGACCACAAGCGTGAGGTCGAGCTGGCGCTTGAGGTCGGCGAGCATCGTGCCGAGCGCCTCGGTCTCGCGCTGCGCGACACCGGAAGACGGTTCGTCGAGCAGGAGCAAGGTGGGCTGCAACGCGACGAGGCAGGCGAGCTCGGTGATCCGCCTGGTCCCGGTCGAGAGCTCCTGGGTCTGCTTGTCGCGGTAGCGGTCCAGCCCCATGAAGCCGACGATCTCCCGGGCCTGGCGCTCTTTTGTGCGCTCGCTGGACGTCCAGCCGAGGATCGAGCGCAGGAACGACGTCGGATGTGTCCGCTCGAGCGCCAGCATCACCGACTCGGTCACCGTCATCGTCGGGAACAGCGCCGCGTCCTGGAACGACCGGATCATGCCGAGGTGCGCCCGCTCCTCGGGTCCGAGTGCGCTGACGTCGCGCTTGTCGAACAGCACGCGTCCCGAGTCGGCCCTGGTGAACCCGCCGAGCAGCTCGAAGGTCGTCGTCTTGCCGGCACCGTTCGGCCCGATCAGCCCGACCGTCTCCCCCACCCGGACCACGAAGGACACGTCGTCGACCGCGACCACGCCACCGAAGTGCTTGCGCAGGTTGCGCGCCTCCAGCAGCTTGCGGCCGGCTACCGGCGCCTGCCGTGGTGCCTGCTCGAACACCGACAGCCGCTGCTCGGGCACCGTTGCCGCGGTCGATACCGCGCTCGAGTCCGGCTCGCCGGCCCCGTCGTCGTCGGCGTAGATCGCGGCCACGTCCAGGCCGTGCCGGCGACCGATCCACTTCACGATCCGGTCCCGCAGCGGGAGCAACAGCTGGGCGATGCCGCCGGGAAGGTAGAGGATCAGCACGAGGGCGCCGAGCTTCGTCGCGGCGAGGGTCAGCGAGTTGAGCGGCACGAACGCCGGGATCGCGATGACGTACAGCGCACCGATGATCGGACCGACCAGGATCGACACTCCACCGATCACCGTCATCGCGACCACGTCGATGCTGCCTTGGGCGTCGAACGCGCTCCCGTCGATGCCGGCGAGCGCGTGCCCGTACACGGCGCCGCCGATCCCGGCGATGAAACCGGCGACCAGATACCCCTGCACCTTGACGAGGCTGGCTCGCACGGTGAAGGCGCGGGCGTTGTCCTCGTTGTCCCGGATCGCCACCAGCAGGCGGCCGAAGCCGCTACGCCGGATGTTGCGCGCAATGACCAAGGCGAGGACGAGCAGGACGAACGCGAACGGGTAGTAGAGCCGTCCGGTGTCGAGAGCGTGGCCGAAGATGATCGGCCGGCCCGGGTCGACGCCGTCGCCCAGCATCCACGACTGCGGCAGCAGCCAGGCCGGGGTGGCGAGCGCGAACGACAACGTCGTCACGGTCAACATCAGCCCGCGGATGCGCAGCGACGGTAGCCCGATCAGCACCGACACGGCGCCGGCGGCGAGCCCGGCGTACAGCAACGACAGCGCGAAGTCGCCGCTGGCCCGGGAGACCTGGAACGACACCACGAGGCCGACGGAGGCCACCGCGAACTGCCCGAGGGTCAGCTGACCGCCCAGCCCGGTCAGCACACCGATCGACAACCCGACGATCGAGTAGCCGATGATCTTCGTCACCGTGACCGAGTGCTCGTTGTTGATGACGAGTGGCAGCAGCCCGGCGGCGATGAGAGCGACAACGCCCAGGACCAGGCCGAGGTTGCGGACCAGCCACAGCCGGTTGAGCTGCTCCGGCACCGGGCGCCACGCCTGCACCGCGGCCCACGATCCCTTCTCCGCGTCCCGGCCGCCGCGCTGCCGCTGCAGCAGGAGCGCGCCGAGGATGATGACGAACAGCACCATCTCGACGACCGACGACCCTCGGTAGTGGAAGAACAGGACCTGCTCGATCACGCCGAGTCCGACGCCCGCGGCCAACGCCTGCGGCAGGTTGTTCATCCGCGCGACGACAGCGGCGGTCATGGCGCGAAGCAGGAGCGACGGCCCGAAGCTCGCCGCGCCGAGGAAGCCCAGTGCGGGCGCGGTGAGGATCGCGGTGAGTGCCGACAGCGCCCCCGCGATCGCCCATGCCAGCGACGACATGCGGCCGGCGTAGACCCCGGCCATCCGCGCCGCGTCCGGGTTGGCGGCGGCGGCCCGCATCGCGAGCCCGTAGCGGCTGAACTTCAGAAAGCACGCGATGAGCACGACGGACAGCGGGCAGAGCACCAGCATGCCGGTGTACGCCGGCGTGACGCGTAGCGCGCCCACGGTGAACGACGGCAGCCCCGGCGGCTCCGGGATGAGCGAACCCGCCGAGGCCTGCTTGTTGATCAACAGGCCGAACACGACCAGGAACTGGCCGACCCCGAGCGTGGCCACGATGCTCATCAGCCGAGGGGCGTTGCGAAGCCGGCGTACGACGCCCGCCTCCGCCACCGACCCGGTAGCCGCGGCCATGATCAGCGCGAGCGGGAAGGCGACCCAGTACGGCACCCCCCACGACACCGTCGCGAGCCCGAACAGCGCGGCGCCGAACGCGCCGATCTGGCCATGCGCGAAGTTGATGATCTTGTTGGTCCGGTAGATCAGCACGAGACCGACCGCGAGCAGGCCGTACGACATGCCGGTGATCGCGCCGAGGAGCACGTACGGCAGCGGCGTACCGAACCCCGCCTGCGCCGCGATGAAGGCCGCTAGCGCCACCACCGCCGCTGTTGCGAGCACCTGCGCGGCCGCCCGCCCCGCCGGGCGCTCGAGAAGTCGCCGGTCCAGCCCGATCGACAGCCCGCTCATCGGCCGGCACCGGCGGCCGCGCCACGCAGGAAGACCGCGCGCAGCAGATCGTCCCGGGCCAGCAGGTCGGCGCTGCGCCCGTCGAAGCGCATCTCCCCCTTCTCCAGGAAGTAGGCGTGCTCGGCGAGGTTCAGCGCGATGTTCACCGCCTGCTCGACGACCACGACGGCCGTGCCGTCGGCGTTGATCTCGCGCACCATGTCGAGCAGCTGGCCGACGATCACCGGCGCCAGCCCGAGCGACAGCTCGTCGATCAGCAGCAGGCGGGGGCGGAGGATGAGCGCCTTCGAGAGGCCGAGCATCTGCTGCTCGCCCCCGGACAGGGTCGAGGCGAGCGACCCGCGCCGCTCGTACAGCCGGGGGAACGCCTCGAAGCTGCGTTCGATGGCGCTGTCCACGGTCTTGCGGTTGCGACCCGCGGTGAACCCGAAGGTGCGCATGTTCTCCACCACGGTCATCGGACCGAAGACCGCCCGCCCACCGGGAATCTGGGTGATGCCGTGCCGCAGCCGGCGTTCGGCGTCGAGGTAGGTGATGTCCTGGCCGCGATAGCGCACGCTGCCGCTCGAGGGCAGGCCGATCCCGGAGATCACCTTGAGCAAGGTCGACTTGCCCGCGCCGTTCACGCCGAGCAGGGCCACCATCTCACCGTCATCGACGCTGAAGTCGACGTCATACAGGACTTGCAGCTGACCGTAGGAGAAGTTGATCCCGCGGCAGGCGAGCATCGGCAGGTGCCCGCCGTGGCCGACGATCCGGTCGACTTCTTCCGCCTCGATGATCTCGTCGATCATCCGGTCGAGGTCGGCGTTGACGAACTTCCCGGCCGACGCGATGACCCATCCCCCGATGACGCCCGGGATCGCGATCCCGACCATCGCTCCCGCAGTGCCGTACTGGGTGTCGATGCTGTTCAGGAGCAGTACGCCGAGCAGGCTGCCGGCGGCGATGAACATGGCACCCAGCGCCTGGGCGTGCGGGCGCATCCGGGCCGGCACCACCGACATCAGGGACATGTAGAAGGCGGCTGGTGCGATCCCCAGAAGGGCCCCGGCGATCCCGAACGCGACGACGACACCCGCGAAGACCGGCATCAGGCCGCCGATGGCGATGAACACCACCGCGCCGGCGAGCACCGCACCGGCCACCCTGAGGAACCGGGCCGGGTTCTCGCGGAACAGCCGCTCCCCCCACGGTCCGTAGACGAGCAGGCCCGCAACGCCGATCGCGGAGTAGAACGCGAAGAACAACCCGCGCTGCCCCGCGTCGAGCCCCCACCGACGATCGAGGAAGAAGGACAGGAAGGTGTAGTACGGCACCACCAGTACGCCGAGGACCAACGCTCCCCAGTAGAGGCGCTGGTTGGTCCGGACCAGCCACATCCGCCGGCAGATCTCCCAGAAGCCGAGCTGGACGTCGGCCTCCGACAGCGAGTCGGGGGCGTCACCGTGCTTGTCACGGACCGAAGCGCGCAACCGCTCGGTGTCCCAGTGCCCGTACCCCGGGTCGCGCAGCCCGCAGGCGGCGAGGGTGACCAGCAACGACGTCAGCCCCATCGCGATGAACACGCCGCGCCAGGTCAGTCCCAGGACCCCGGCGCACAGTCCGATCAGAAGCGGCGCGACGATCTGCCCGAAGGAGTAGAACGCCGAGTACGCCGAGAGCGCGCGGACCCGCACCTCGGGGTGGTAGGAGTCCATGATCAGCGGCGAGTGCAGCGCGATGACGCTCCCCGTGCTCAAACCGTCGAAGATCAAGATGAGCACGAGACCGAGCAGCGACGTGACGAACCCGGTGTAGAGCGTCATGAGGCTCCACAGCAGGCCGGTGACGATGCAGAGCATCGCGCGACGGGCCCGATGCTGCGCGAGCCAGGCCATCGGCAACGGCGCGGCGCAGAACGCAACGCTGTAGGCGGCCCGAGCTGCTGCGATGGCGCCGATGCCGATCCCCAACGCCCGGCTGATGTCGGGCGCCATCACCACGAACGCGTAGCCCTGTAGCTGGTCTGAGGCATAGAGCAAACCGAGCGCGATCACCGGGTAGTAGGACAGGCCGTAGCGCTTGGCCAGGACGCGGAACTTCTCGGTGTCCGGACGCCCGACCACCCCGAGCTTCGCGCGCGCCTCGTTGCGCAACTCGTCACGGGTGCGCACGAGGTCGTCGAGGATCTCGACAGCCGGGGCCGGCCGGCTGGTCGGCACCGCCCGCCGGCTGCGGCCGGACCTGGTTGCGGGCCGGGTCACGACAGGGCGCTCCGCTTCAGCTTGAAGTCACGGTAGTAAGCATGTTCGCCGATCCGGTGGCCGCTCGTGTCGAGCAACACGATGGTGACCTCGTGCAGCTGCCAGTTGTCGCTGTCATCCAGCGGATCGACCTGCCGCAGCGTGTAGGAAAGGCCGGTGGTCCAGTACACCTGCCGGTCGGCGAGGTACTGCCGGTCCGGGCAGCCCGCAGCGGGAACGCACGACGAGTCGCCGCCGGCCACCGCCGCCAGTGTCTGACCCGGCTTGATCGGCGCGCGGTCGACGAACAGGGCGAAGTACCCGGCGTCCTTGGACGGCGGCTCGGCGCTGTCCGGGCCGGCGACCCGGAAGTCCTCCACTCGCCATCGCAGAGTCACGGGCAGGGCGGTCTTCGCCCGAGAGGACGGCGCCGTGAACGTCACGTGGTGGTCGGTGCGGAACTGCAGCGCGGAAATATTCGTACAGCCGCACAGCAGCAACCCCGCGGCAAGAGCCGTCGTCACCGAGGTGCGCAGGCGACCGGCTCCGGGGCCGGAAAGCCGCATCTGACCTCCCCGGCGCATCGCAGCCTGTGTCCGGCGAATGTTAACGCCTACTCACAATGCCGGTCTATCGTCGTCAACGCGTGTCGGCGGCCGGTGAAGGAGCTTCGATGACGGATCGCAGTACGCCGGTCCTCAGCCTGCACGGGTCGGCGACCGCCCGCGGCGCGGCGTACGGCGAAAGCGCTCGCGATCTCGTCCGCGAAGCCGCCGACCGGTGGTCCGAGCACATCGGTCGAGGCCTCGAGCGACCGCTCAGCGGCTACGTCGCGGAGCTGGTGGACCGGACCGGGTTCCGGTCCGCCGCCGCCAGGCTCTGCCCCGACCTGCTCGCCGAGCTGTCCGGCCTCGCGGCGGGCAGCGGCGTCGACGAACGCCTGCTGTTCGCGATGAACCTGCTGGACGAGGAGTGGTGGCTGCGCCGCCGGCACCTGGCGAACGCCGCCTCCGCGCACTGCAGCGGGTTCGCGATCCCGCCGGCGGACCGGCGGCCGGCCTACGTCGGCCAGAACATGGACCTGCCGGGCTGGATGGACGGTCTGCAGGTGCTGCTGGACCTCCGGCCGGACGACGGTCCCGCGGCGCTGATCCCGTCGTGGGCCGGGATGCTTGCGCTCGACGGGGTCAACCAGTACGGCGTCGGCGTCTGCGTGAACACCTTGGCGCAGCTCCCGACGTCCACGGACGGGCTGCCGGTCGCGTTCGTAATCCGGACGGCGCTCGCGCAACGCAGCCGTGCCGAGACGGTCGCCATGCTGCACGCCGTACCCCACGCCTCCGGCCAGAACTACGTGGTCGGAGATCCCCGTGGCGTGTCCGATGTGGAGTGTTCGGCAGCGGGTGCGGTCGACTAC
>CAZEAM010000029.1:0-11867 GCA_964510285.1 uncultured Frankiaceae bacterium
CTGGTAGCGCAGCCGGCCGCAGCCGCCGCGGCCGCCCCCGGGGGTGAGTCCGGCCCCCACCGTGACCAGGCCGTCCGCGCCGCCGGCGGCGCCGACGGCGAGGACGGCAAGGCCGGGCACGAGGCAGGCCAGCAGTCCGCCGATGCCGATGGCGAGGACGGACAGCGAGGCGCCGATCAGCCGGCCCACCAGCGGTCGGGCCTCGCGCCATGCGTCGGAGGGCGTCACCCGCCGGCCGAGGACCGCAGGGCCCACCACCGCCGTCAGCATTCCGGTCAGCACGACCGTGGCCGTCACCGTGAGCAGGAAGACCGCGAGGTCGAGCGTGAGGACCCGCGCCAGCGCGTCGCCGTTGATCGTCTCGCTGCCGTCCGCCGACAGCGTCGTGACGCCCAGGTCCGCCCCGCTGACGAGGTAGTAGGAGAAGACCAGCCGGACCGCCTCGACCACGAACATCACCCCGGCCGCCAGGCCGAGGGTGGCCGCGGGATTGCGCCGGATCAGCCCGAAACCGCCGTCGAGCAGCTCGCCGACCCCGAGCGGCCGCAGCGGGATGATGCCCGGCTTCGGAGCCTGCGGGGTCCAGCCGCCCCCGCCGTGTTGCCAGCCGTACGACGGCGGCGGGTAGCCCTGAGGCGGTGGCGGCGGGTAGCCCTGGGGCGGTGGCGGGTAGCCCGACGACGGTGAGTCCGGCGGCGCCCATCCGGGCGGCTGACCGCTCCGGTAGCCACCGCTCGGGTCGTCGCTCACCATGCTCCCTCGAGGTCCCCGGTCGCTCGGCCCGACCGCGCCGGCTTCATCCTGGCAGCCGGCGGGCCCGCCGCGCATGGACGTCTCAGCCGCCGTGGGTGGCCAGGACCACCCGGGGGACTGCGGCGTCGTCCGGACGAGCCGCGGCGAGCTTCGGGTTGAGCGCGACGACTGCCGTCGCGAGCGCCGCGTCGACCAGCGTGGCGAGTTGCCGCGCGACGCCCGGCGTCACCTTGGCATCGGCCCACAGCTGCACGGTCCATTCGTCGATGACGACCGGGATCCCCGACTGCGCGTTGTCTTCCGCCATCGGGCGACCATGCGCCCGGGCACTGACAGGCGGCGCCGGCCACACGCGATGCCATCGGCCGCTGTGGACCCGCGCGCGGTGCGACGATGTGTGGATGAAGGCGCGGGTGCTGGTGGTCGACGACGACCCCGCGCTGTCGGAGATGCTGGGGATCGTCCTGCGCAACGAGGGTTTCGAGCCGTCCTTCGTCGGCGACGGGGACGGCGCACTTGCGGCGTTTCGCGCAACGAAGCCGGACCTCGTGCTGCTCGACCTGATGCTGCCGGGTGCCGACGGCCTTGACGTGTGCCGCGCGATCCGGGCGGAGAGCGGGATCCCGATCGTGATGCTGACCGCGCGCGCCGACACGGCGGACGTCGTGATCGGGCTGGAGTCCGGCGCCGACGACTACGTGGTCAAGCCGTTCAAGCCGAAGGAGCTGGTCGCTCGCATCCGCGCCCGGCTCCGGCGCAACGACGACGTCGCGGGCGAGGTGCTGCAGATCGGTGATGTCGACATCGACGTTGCCGGTCACGTCGTGAGCCGAGCCGGTCAGCCGATCCCGCTCACGCCGCTCGAGTTCGACCTCCTGGTCGCGCTGGCCCGTCGGCCGCGGCACGTCTTCACCCGTGACCAGCTGCTCGAGCAGGTCTGGGGTTACCGGCACGTCGCCGACACCCGGTTGGTCAACGTCCATGTGCAGCGCCTGCGGGCCAAGGTCGAGCGCGACCCGGAGCACCCCGACATCGTGCTGACGGTGCGGGGGGTGGGCTACAAGGCCGGACCCCTGTGAGGTCGCGACTCAAGCGCCTCGCGACGACGCTGCGCCTGGCGAGCGCGGCGAGCGCGTTGCGGCACCGGTGGCGGTCGTCGCTGCAGACCCGGGTCATCGCCACGACCCTCGTGCTGTCGGCGACGGTCAGCGTGTTGATCGGCGTGACGATCCTCCATCAGGTCCGCAGCGGCTTGCTCGGCTCCGCTACCCGTTCCGCACAGAACCTGGTGAACACGGGCGTCGAGCGTGCGCAGGACCAGTTCCTCGCCCTGCCCAACGACGACCCGAACGCGATCGAGCGCACGGCGTACGGGATCGTCACGGAGCTGTCCAGCGACCAGGGCGACACCGACGTCGTGATGCTCCCCTCGCGCCCGGGCCTCGCGTCGTACGGTCCCGCCGAGGCGGTCGCGAGCATCCCGCTCGCGCTGCAGGAGACGGTCCAGCGCGGGGCTCGGCAGGCGTGGACCTACACCCGCTTGCAGGCCGGGGTCGAACCGACCGCCGCTCTGGTGATCGGTGCACCGGTGCAGGCGGGCGGCGTGCGCTACCAGCTGTACTACGTCCTTCCGCTGACGAGGGAGGCCTCCACCCTCCGGCTGGTCGAGCGGACGATGCTGTTCGCCGGTGCCGCGCTCGTCCTGCTGCTCGTGGGGATCGCCGCGGTCGTCACCCGAGAGGTCGTGCGGCCGGTGCGCCAAGCGGCGGCGACGGCGGAACGGCTGGCGGCCGGACGGCTCCGCGAACGCATGGAAGTGCGCGGCGAGGACGATCTGGCGACGCTCGCGGCTTCCTTCAACCGCATGGCCGACACGGTGCAGCAGCAGATCTCGCAGCTGCGCGAGCTCAGCCGGCTGCAGCGCCGGTTCGTCGCCGACGTGTCCCACGAGCTGCGGACGCCGATCACGACGATTCGCATGGCCGCGGACATGCTGCACGACTCCAGCGCGGACCTGCCGCCGGAGCTGGCCCGGTCCTCCGAGCTCCTGCAGGCGCAGCTGGACCGGTTCGAGTCGCTGCTTTCGGACCTGCTCGAGATCAGCCGGCACGACGCCGGTGCGGCGGTGCTGGACGCCGAGCCGATCGATGTCGTGCACCTCGTGCGCCAGGTCGTCTCCCTCGCGGCGCCACTGTCGGAGCGGCGCGGCGCGCCGATCGTCGCGGACCTGCCGGAGCACCCGGTCGTCGCCGACGTCGACGCCCGCCGGATCGACCGGGTGCTGCGCAACCTGGTCGACAACGCCATCGAGCACGGCGAAGGCGCGCCCGTCGAGGTGCGGCTGCGCGGTAGCGACGACGCCGTGGCGATCACCGTCCGTGACCGCGGCGCCGGGCTGAGACCGGGCGAGGCATCGCTGGTGTTCGGGCGCTTCTGGCGGGCCGACCCCGCGCGCGCCCGCACTCGCGGGGGCACCGGACTAGGCCTGTCCATCGCGCTCGAGGACGTCCGGTTGCACGGCGGCTGGTTACAGGCCTGGGGCGAGCCGGGGCGAGGTTCGGTCTTTCGAGTCACGCTGCCGGCTCACGCGGGCGGCGCCCTGACCACCTCGCCGCTTCCGCTCGAACCGCACGATGTCGAACCGCACGATGTCGAGGCTCCGGCGTGAGGACGTCGGTGCGCCGAGGCTGGCTCGCCGCGGTCGCCGGCTTGCTGCTCGCGGGCTGCGCCGGCGTGCCCGACTCCGGTCCGGTGCGGATCGGGCCGAAGGTGGCGGACGTCGGCGGTGGCATCGTCGACGCGACGGTGCAGGAGGTGCCGGCCGCCCCGGCGCCGGGCGCCGATCCGGTGCAGCTGGTCAGCGGCTTCCTTCGCGCGATGGTCGACAGTGACAGCGGTTACAGCGTCGCCCGGTCCTACCTCACGTCGGACGCCGCATGGTCGCCCGGCAGCGGCATCACGGTGTTCTCCGAGCCCAGCCGGATCCTGCGGACCGGCCGCAGCTCGGTCGAGGTCCGCGCGCACCGGGTCGGCGTGCTCGGCCCGCACGGCGTGTATCGGGTCGACCCAGGCACGATCTCCCGCCGGTACTCCGTCGTACGTCGCAACGGCGAGTGGCGAATCTCGAAGCTGGCGGCGGGCGTCCTGCTCTCCTCCGAGGACACCGGCCGGGTGCTGCAGCCCGCCGCGCTGTACTTCCTCACGCCCGATGGCGACCGCGTCGTGCCGCAGCCGGTGCTCGAGCCGCCGCAGGAGCCGGGCCTCGCGACCACGCTCATGCGGGGCCTTCTGGCCGGGCCGAATCCGTTGCTGGCGCCGGGCGTGCGCACCGCAGTGCCGCGCGGGACGACGCTGGTCGGCAACGTCCCGATCAACGCCGACGGGGTCGCGGACGTCGACCTGTCGGCGAGCAGTGGCGAGATCAGCGCGCCGCAGCTGCGGAGGCTGTCGGCGCAGATCGTGTGGACCCTGCGGCAGCTGTCGTCGGTCACGGCGGTTCGCCTGCTCGCGAACGGAACGCCGCTCGAGGCCCCGGGCGTGGCCAGCCTTCAGCTCGTCACCTCGTGGCCACAGTTCGACCCGGCGCAGCCGCCCGCCGTCGGCGGCGCCCTCCTGGTCCGCGCCGGTCACGTGGTCGGCCTCGGCACGCGGGTTCCGCCGGCGCTGCGCGGCAGGCACGTGCACGCGGCCACCCGCAGCCGGGACGGGCGCGTAGTCGCCGCGGTGGGGGTCAGCGGGGGGCGCACCGAGCTCCTGGTCGGCCGACCGGACGATGCCCGGCTGAGGGTGCGGTTGCGCGCCGTCGCCCCGACCACGCCGAGCTTCGGTCCGGCCAACGAGGTGGTCGCGGTCTCGTCCAGCGGTGCGGTGTACGCCGTACCGGCGTCCGGCCCGGTGAAGAGGGTCACGCTCAGTGGCCCGCTCGGCCACGCACAGGTCCGCCAGGTGGCGATCTCTCGTGACGGGACCCGGGCCGCCCTGGTGGTCGCCACGCCGGACGGCAACGAGCTCGACCTGGCGACGGTCGTGCGTACCGGCAGCCGTTTGGCATTCCGTGCTCCGCGGATCGTCGTGCCGCGCACCTCCGACGTCTCCGGGGTGGCATGGTCGGGTGCGGCCGAGCTCGTGACGACGGTGGCGATCCGCGATGGCCGCGGCGTGGTGAAGGTCGCCACCAACGGCTATCTGGTCCGGGACCTTTCCGGCCCCGGCCTTCCCACCGACGTCGACTCGGTCGCGGCGGTACCGGGGCGGCGGGTGCTCGCGTCGGACTCCGCGGGAACCTGGCAGCTGCTCGACGAGCGCTGGCGCAAGGTGTCGGCCGCAGGCACCCCGACGTACGCCGGGGGATAGCCGAGCGATACGCACAGCCTCGCCCGGACGGGTGTGCCGTTGCGCCGGCCGGTCGGCACGCTGGCGCGATGTCCCTGCTCGACCTGATCTGCCCGACCCGGTGCTCGGGCTGCGGCGCGCCCGGCGCTCTCGTGTGCGACTCGTGCTCGTACCGGCTCGATGCGCCGGCGCGGCGGCATGTGCCCACCCCGTGTCCGGCCACCATGCCGGAGACGTGGGTGGTCGCGACCTACGACGGGCCGGTGCGTGCGCTCCTCCTGGACTTCAAGGAGCGCGGCGTGGCCGGTCTGTCCCGCCCGCTGGGCGTGGCGCTCGCCCGGGCGGTGAGCGCGGCCCAGCCCCGACCTGGTGCCCCGCTTCTGCTCGTCCCGATCCCTTCGTCCCCGCGTGCGGTGCGTCAACGCGGCGACGACGTGGTGCGCCTGCTCGCGGGACGAGCCGCTGGCCACCTGCGAGCGACGGGTCGGCCGGTGCGGTCGGTGGCGGCCTTGGTGCAGCGCCGTCGACTCGCCGACTCGGCGGGTCTGTCCGCCGCGCAGCGCGCGGCCAACCTTGCCGGCGGCTTCGCCGTGCGCCCGTCGGTCGTTCGCCGCATCGATCGGGCCCGCGTCGTGATCGTCGACGACCTGGTGACGACCGGTACGACGCTCTCCGAGGCGCATGACGCGTTGTCCCGGTCGGGCGCCGTGGTGGTCGGCGCGGCGGCGATCGCGGCCACCCGGCTTCGTTTCGGGCCCGGACGGCCGATGGGCAGTCGGGAACGATTCTGGTAGTTGGGCGGCTGGTGGGAAAGGCGTTACCGTCAGCCCTACCCAGAAGCGAGGCCAAGGAGGTCCGCCCGGTGGACGTCGTTGTCAGGTCACGCAACACCACGGTCGGTCAGCGGTTCCGAGCGAATGTCCAGGACAAGCTCGACCGGTTGGCGAAGCTCGACCGCAAGGCCGAGCGGGTCGATGTCGAGGTCAGCGAAGAACGCAACCCGCGGCAGTCGGCCGGACGGATCCACGTCGAGCTGACCTATCACGCGCGGGGACCTGCGCGGCGCGCGGCCGGTGTCGCGGCCGACGCCTTTGCCGCGTTCGACGCGGCGGTGACCAAGCTGACCAACCAGCTGCGCCGCGAAGCCGACCGTCGGCGGGTCCACCACGGCGCCCGCACCCCGGAATCGGTCGGGACCGCCGTACGGGCGGCGTCCAGACGGTAGGCGTGCGATGATTTGAACCGTGACGGACATGACCGACAGCAGCGCGATCCAGCCGCTGCCGCCGGGAGATGGCGATCCGATCCGGGTCCTGGTCGTTGACGACCACGCGCTGTTCCGCCGCGGACTCGAGATGGTCCTCGGTTCCGAACCCGACATCGAGGTCGTCGGCGAGGCCGAGGACGGCGCGGAGGCGCTGGAGAAGTCCATCGAGACCACTCCGGACGTCGTGCTCATGGACGTCCGGATGTCGAAGCGGGGAGGCATCGACGCCTGTGTCGCGCTCAAGGAGGCGGTTCCCAGCGCGAAGATCATCATGTTGACGATCAGCGACGAGGAAGCCGACCTCTACGACGCCATCAAGGCCGGAGCGATGGGATACCTCCTCAAGGAGATCCCGATCGACGAGGTCGCCTCCGCAGTCCGCGCCGTGCACGGCGGCCAGTCGCTGATCTCACCGTCGATGGCGTCGAAGCTGCTCAACGAGTTCGCGTCGATGATCAAGCGCGGGGAGGAACGTCAGCAGGTTCCGGTGCCCCGGCTGACCGACCGCGAGATGGAGGTGCTTCGACTGGTTGCGAAGGGCATGAACAACCGCGACATCGCCAAGCAGCTGTTCATCAGCGAGAACACCGTCAAGAACCACATCCGCAACATCCTCGAGAAGCTTCAGCTGCACTCGCGGATGGAGGCCGTCGTCTACGCCGTCCGCGAGAAGCTGCTCGAGATCACCTGATCGTTCGTGGGGCTCGCTAGGTCGGACCGCCTGGTCATCGGGGCGGCGGCACTGCTCAGCGTCGCCTCGGGAGTTCTGAACTATTCCGGCGCGGCCCACGTCGCGACGTTCCTCCTCTCCGGACTCGCGCTGGCGGCGCTGGCAGCGCTCGTCGGGCGCAGCGTCGAACAGGTCGCGGACCGGCTCGGGTCCGGCGCGACGGGAGTGGTGCAGAGCGCGCTCGGCAACCTCCCCGAGCTGTTCGTCTGCATCTTCGCGTTGCGAGAAGGCCTCGTGAAGGTGGTCCAGGCGGCGATCATCGGCTCGATTCTTTCGAACGTGCTGCTCGTCCTCGGGTTGGCCTTCACCGTGGGCGGGCTGCGCCACGGCAGGCAGGCCTTCGACGCCAACCGTGCCCGCACGCTGGTCGCCATGATGATCCTTGCGGTCGCCGCGATGCTGGTGCCCAGTCTCGCGTCGTATGTGCACAGCCCCGCGGGCGGGCATGAGCGCGCGCTGTCGGTGATCGCATCGGTCATCCTGCTTGCCGTGTTCGCGATGTCGGTCCCGTCGTCGCTTCGGCGAAGCGAGGGCGACGCGGAGCCTGCGGTCGATGCCGCTCTCTGGCCGGTACCGGTGGCCATCGCGGCACTGGCCGTCACCGGCGTGCTCGCCGCGTTCGTCTCCGACTGGTTCGTGGCCGCGCTGCAGCCGGCGCTTACCTCACTGCACATCTCCCAGGCGTTCGCCGGACTGGTGATCGTCGCGATCGCCGGGAACGCCGTCGAGAATGTGGTGGGAATCCAGCTGGCCGCCCGCGGCCGCGCCGACCATGCGTTGTCGGTCGTCCTCAACTCGCCGCTACAGATCGCGCTGGTGCTCGCGCCGGTGTTGATCCTCGCGTCTCCGCTGATCGGCGGCGCCGCCTTCACGCTCGCCTTCCCGCCACTGTTGGTCACCACGGTCATCGCAGCTGTGCTCGCGGTCAGCTTCGTCATCATCGACGGCGAGTTTGACTGGCTCGAAGGTGCGGCACTGATCGGTCTGTACGGCGTCATCGCGGCGTCGTTCTGGTGGGGATGAGGCGGGCGATGCGAGTCGCGGTCGCGGGCGGTACGGGCGTCGTCGGACGCCACGTCGTCGATGCGCTGCGCGATCGCGGGCACGAACCGGTCGTCCTCGCCCGGTCGACCGGCGTCGACATCTACTCGGGCGTCGGACTCGACGAGGGACTGGTCGGTGCACAGGTGCTCATCGACGTGAGCGACATCGACGCAATCCGTCGCGCGGCGTGCGAGCGCTTCTTCCGGACATCGACGTCGAACCTCGTCGAAGCGGGCCGGCGGGCCGGCGTCGAGCACCTCGTGGTCCTGTCGATCGTCGGGTCCGACCGTGTGGACCTGGGTTACTACATGGGCAAGCGCGTGCAGGAGTCGGTTGCGCTCGAGGGCAGGCTCCCGGCCAGTGTGCTGCGCGCGACACAGTTCCACGAGTTCCCGAGCCAGCTGCTCGACCGCGCGCCGCGCGGGCCGGCCGTCCCGGTTCCCCGGATGCGCAGCCAGACGGTCGCGGCGAAAGAGGTCGCGCAGGTGTTGGTCGACGTGGCCTTGGCGGCGCCCATCGGCATGGCCGGTGATGTCGCGGGCCCCGAGGCGCACGAGATGGCCGACCTGGTCCGGAAGGTGCTTCGAAGCCGAGGCAGCCGCCGGATCGTGATCCAGGTCCCGCTTCCCGGCGCAGCCGGCAAGAAGGCCGCCTCGGGCGCCTTGCTCCCCACCGGGGAGTTCGTCCGCGGCCGGCAGACCTTCGCCGAGTGGCTGGAAGCGCAGACTCCCTAGGCTCCGCGCACCGCCCCATAGACTGGCCGCGTGGCTGTATTCGACCGGATCATGCGCGCCGGCGAAACCAAGATCCTGCGTCGGCTCGAGGTGATCGCCGACCAGGTCGAGCTGCTCGCTGACGACTTCCACGCGATGTCTGACGACGAGCTGCGGGGCCAGACCGAGCAGTTCAAGGCTCGTTACGCAGAGGGGGAGTCCCTCGACGACCTGATGGTGGAGGCCTTCGCCGTCGTCCGCGAGGCGGCGACCCGCACCCTCGGGCAGCGCCCGTTCCACGTCCAGCTGATGGGCGGCGCGGCGTTGCACCTCGGCAACATCGCCGAGATGAAGACCGGCGAGGGCAAGACCCTCACCGGCGTGGCGCCCGCCTACCTCAACGCGCTGGCCGGCAAGGGTGTGCACATCGTCACCACCAACGACTACCTGGCCAAGCGGGACGCCGAGTGGATGGGACGGATCCACCGCTACCTCGGCCTGTCCGTCGGCGTGATCCTCGCGCAGCAGCCCCCGAACGTGCGCCGCGAGGCGTACGCCTGCGACATCACCTACGGCACCAACAACGAGTTCGGATTCGACTACCTGCGCGACAACATGGCATGGAGTGAGGCGGATCTCGTCCAGCGCGGCCACAACTACGCGATCGTCGACGAGGTCGACTCGATTCTCGTCGACGAAGCGCGTACTCCGCTGATCATCAGCGGGCCCGCGGAGCACAACGCGAAGTGGTACATCGAGTTTGCCCGGATCGCCAACCAGCTCACCCGCGACGTCGACTACGAGTGCGACGAGGCGAAACGGACGATGAGCGTCCTCGAGTCCGCCGTCGAGCGGGTCGAGGACGAGCTCGGCATCGAGAACCTCTACGAAGCCGTGAACACCCCGTTGGTGGGCTACCTCAACAACGCGCTCAAGGCCAAGGAGCTGTTCAAGCGGGACAAGGACTACGTCGTGATGAACGGCGAGGTCCTGATCGTCGACGAGTTCACCGGCCGGATCCTGCACGGTCGTCGCTACAACGAGGGCATGCACCAGGCGATCGAGGCGAAGGAAGGCGTCGAGATCAAGCAGGAGAACCAGACGCTCGCGACGATCACGCTGCAGAACTACTTCCGCCTCTACGACAAGCTCGCCGGCATGACCGGTACCGCGGCAACCGAGGCCGCGGAGTTCGACCAGGTGTACAAGCTCGGTGTCGTTCCGATCCCGACTAACCGCCCGATGATCCGGCTGGACCAGGCCGACATCGTGTACAAGACCGAAGATGCGAAGTGGGCGGCGGTCGTCGAGGACATCGCGGAGCGCCACGACAAGGGCCAGCCGGTGCTGGTCGGCACGACGAGCGTCGAGAAGAGCGAACACCTGTCGGGCCTGCTGCTGCGCCGCGGTGTGCCCCACGAGGTCCTCAACGCGAAGTTCCACGAGAAGGAAGCCGCGGTCGTCGCGCAGGCCGGGCGCAAGGGCGCGGTCACGGTAGCGACGAACATGGCCGGCCGAGGCACCGACATCATGCTCGGCGGCAACCCCGAGGTGCTTGCCGCGGCCGAGCTCACGCGGCGCGGGCTGTCACCCGTTGACGACCCGGACCAGTACGAAGCGGCCTGGCCGGCCGCCCTCGAGTCGGCGCAGCGGTCGGTCGCCACCGAGCACGAGGAGGTCGTCGGGCTGGGCGGGCTGTACGTGCTCGGCACGGAACGGCACGACTCGCGGCGGATCGACAACCAGCTACGCGGTCGGTCCGGGCGTCAGGGCGACCCCGGGGAGTCGCGCTTCTACCTCTCGCTCGGCGACGACCTCATGCGGCTGTTCAACGCCCACATGGTCGAGTCGATCATGGACCGGCTCAACCTGCCGGAGGACATCCCGATCGAGTCGAAGATGGTCTCCCGCTCGATCCGTTCGGCCCAGACCCAGATCGAGCAGCAGAACTTCGAGATCCGCAAGAACGTCCTGAAGTACGACGAGGTTCTCAACAAGCAGCGCACGGTCATCTACGACGAACGACGCCGGGTGCTGTCCGGCGAAGACCTGCACGAGCAGATCCGCAACATGATCGACGACGTCGTGACCGCCTACGTCGAGGGTGCGACGCGGGAGGGCTTCGCCGAGGACTGGGACCTCGAAGCCCTGTGGAACAGCCTCAAGCAGCTGTATCCGGTCAGCGTCACGGTTGCCGAGCTTGACGAGCGCTCCGGCGGGGGGCTGTCCGCGGAGTTCCTCGTCGAGGAGCTGTGCGCCGACGCGCAGGCCGCATACGACAAGCGCGAGGAGGCGCTCGGGGTCGGCCCGGACGGCGCGCCCCTGTTGCGAGAGCTGGAGCGCCGGGTCCTGCTCGAGGTGCTCGACCGCAAGTGGCGTGAGCACCTCTACGAGATGGACTACCTGCAGGAGGGCATCCAGCTGCGCGGGTACGGCCAGCGCGATCCGCTGATCGAGTACCAGCGCGAGGCCTTCGACATGTTCGCCACGATGATGGACGGCATCAAGGAAGAGGCCGTCGGCTTCCTCTACTACGTGCAGGTCAACGTCGAGGAGCTTGCTCCGGTCGAGCCGGACCTGTCGCCCGACGACGCCGAAGGCGGCGAGCCCTCGGCGGTGCTGGTCGGTGCGGACGCGGCCGGGGCGGTCGGCTCCGGTCCTGAGCCCGGGCAGCCCGCGCCGCCGATCGCGGCGCCGCAGCGCGACGAGCGCCAGAAGGTCGAGGACGTGATCGGGCGGGCGCTCGGCCTGCCGAGCCACAAGCCGGCCGGCGACCTGCAGTACACCGCGCCGACGGTCGACGGCGAGGCCGGTGTGCAGCGCTCGTCCGCCCCGTCCGGGTCCGGCGGCGGATTCGCCAACGCCTCGCGCAACGCGCCGTGCCCGTGCGGGTCGGGCCGCAAGTACAAGCGGTGCCACGGCGCTCCGGGCGCTCCCGGCGCCGCGTAGCTCACCCCAGCTGCAGCACGGTGCAGCGCCACCGCGCGCCGACGTACTCGAGCCGGAAGGCGAACGCCTTGGTGCGCAC
>CAZEAM010000030.1:0-1560 GCA_964510285.1 uncultured Frankiaceae bacterium
CGGCCGGATGCCGGAGGACCTGGTCGCCGGGCGCAACGCGGTCGTCGAGGCGCTGCGCGCGTCGGTGCCGGCGCTCAAGCTGCACGTCGCGCCGGGGCTCGAGCGCGACGACCGGCTGATCGAGGCGGCGAAGCTCGCGACCGAGCACGAGGTCGTGATGGTGGAGACGTCGCGCCAGCAGCTCGACCGGCTCACCGGCGGCGCGCCGCACCAGGGCATCGCGCTGGAGGTCCGCCCGTTCGAGTACACCCACCCCGACGACCTGCTCGCGCGGGTGCTCGAGGCGCCGGAGCCGGCGCTGATCGTCGCGCTCGACAGCGTCACCGACCCGCACAACCTCGGCGCGGTGGTCCGGTCGGCGGCGGCCTTCGGCGCCCACGGCGTCGTGCTGCCGGAGCGCCGCGCGGTGGGCGTCACGCCCTCGGCGTGGAAGGCGAGCGCCGGCGCGCTGGCCCGGGTGCCCGTGGCGCGTGCCACCAACCTGGTCCGGACCCTGACGTCGTACGCCGAGGCGGGGCTGATGGTCGCCGGCCTCGACGGCGCCGGGGAGATCGACATCGACGCGCTGGAGCTCGCCACCGGCCCGCTGGTGGTCGTCGTCGGCGCCGAGGGCAAGGGTCTGTCGCGGCTGGTGCGGGAGCGTTGCGACCTCACGGTACGGATCCCGCTCGCCGGCCCGGTCGAGTCGCTCAACGCGTCGGTCGCGGCCGGGATCGCGCTCGCCGAGGTGGCTCGCCGCCGTCGCTGACGCCGCCGTCAGTCGCTTGCGCCATTCGGCCTAGCCGACGAGCCGATTTCTTGTGAGCCGAAACGAAGCGGCCGTGTTCGGAAATGTTAAGAATCTGTGGCGCCTGGGCTGATTCCGCACGGTATGTCCGGTTTAACGGGTCCTAGGTCGCCCGCATCCCCAAGTTCGTTCGCTCGTTGTTGTGACGAGGCCCGATGTTCACTTTGCGTCGGCGAACCTACGATTCGTGCCTGGTCGTGCCAGTTGCCCAGTCCCGAAAGGCCTGACCTATGCGTTCGATGAGGGTGCGTCACCCGGCGCCGGTCACGCGCCGCGAGGATGACGACGACGCCCTGGTCGCCGCCGCCCGGTCCGGCGACGACGAGGCCCTCAACGACCTGCTCACCAAGTACCGCGGCTTCGCGCGGTCGAAGGCCCGCTCCTACTTCCTTGTCGGCGCCGACCACGAGGACATCGTCCAGGAAGGAATGATCGGCCTCTACAAGGCGATCCGCGACTTCAACCCGGAGCTGACCTCGAGCTTCCGCGCGTTCGCCGAGCTGTGCGTGACCCGTCAGATCATCACCGCGATCAAGACCGCGACCCGCCAGAAGCACGGCCCGCTCAACAACTACGTGTCCTTCTCCCGGCCGGTCCTCGCCGACGAGGACGGCGACCGCACGCTGGCCGACGTACTTCCGATGACGGCGGTGTGTGATCCCGCCGACCTGGTCATCTCGGCGGAGCGGATCCGCGCCCTGCAGGCGCACTTCGACGCCGCGCTGTCCGACCTCGAGGCCGAGGTGCTGCGCCTCTACATCGACGGGAAGAGC
>CAZEAM010000031.1:0-5125 GCA_964510285.1 uncultured Frankiaceae bacterium
GGCGAACTGCGCCCGGGCGAGCTCATGGGCTCGGTCGGAGCCGAGCAGGTCGGTACGCGCCGCGGCGCCGACGATGAGAGACCCGCCGGTGAACACCCCGAGCGGCCGCGCGCCGTCGAGCAGCACGTACGCAACGTGCTCGTCGGTGTGCCCCGGGGTGGTGATCGTCTGCAGCCGCAGCCCCCCGAGGTCGACCTCGTCGCCGTCGTGTAGCGGGCGGTGCGGGTAGCGCCGGTTGCCGCCGGCCGAGGCGAGGATCGTCGCGTCGTCCGCGGTGGCGAGCCGGCTCGCGCCGGTGAGGAAGTCCGCGTGCAGATGCGTGTCGGCGGCGAAGCTGATCGTGAGCCCGTTCGCCGCCGCCGCCCGTTTCAGTACCCGCAGATCGCGGCTCGGGTCGACGGCGAGTGCGCGCCCGTCGCCGAGGTCGACGAGGTAGCTCGTGTTACCCAGGCCCTCGTCGACCACGGCGGTGACGAGCGGGTCAGCCACGTGCAGCGGATGCCTTTGCTGTCTTGGCGAGTGCCTGCAGCGAGTTCGCAATCTCGTGGCCCGTGAGCTGCCGGCGCCTGATGTGCACGAGAAGCGCCTTGCGCCAGAACGTCTTCGGGTTCAGCTCGCTCGTCACGGTGACCCGGGAGCCGCCGGTCTCGTTGGGTGTCACCGACCACCGCCAGTTCGCGTACGACGGGTTGCCGTCGTCGGTGCACGAACGGTACCGAAACACTCGCGCCGTACGGTCGATCTCCTCCGCGCGCGACCGGCTGTGCCAGGTCTGGCCGAGGGCGTGCATCTCGACCACCCACTCGGCACCCACGCCGAGCTCGGACGGTGCCTCGACGACCCGGCGGATCGCAGCGTTCCATTCCGGGAGTCGCCCGATGTCGGTCACGGTCGCGAAGACGGCGTCCGGGTCGGCGTCCACGACGGCGGTGACTGATGTCGTCGTACTCATCACATGATTCCCCTCTGAGGCACAACTAGTTCAAGTAAGCGCTTGAATAGTTGCGCCGCCGGAGGGCCTTGTCAAGAGTTCTCTTGAATACTTACCCTCGATATCGGAGGTGGCGGATGGCCGTGCGGGCGGCGAAGGACGCGTTGTACGACGGGTTCGCGGTGGTGAGCCGTGCACTGGCCAGCGGGCGCCGCGCCGAGATCGTGGATGTGCTCGCGCAGGGGGAGCGGTCGGTCGAGGAGATCGCGGGCGAGGTCGCGCAGAGCGTCGCGAACACCTCGCAGCACCTCCAGCAGCTGCTGCGAGCCGGGCTGGTCGTGACCCGACGGGACGGCAACCGCATCTACTACTCGCTGGCGAGCAAGCGGGTCGTCGACCTCTGGGCGGCGATCCGTGACGTCGCCGAGGCGCATGTCGCCGAGCTCGACCGCCTTGCGCACGCCTACCTCGGTGACCGCACGCAGCTGGAGACCGTCGACCGCGAGCAACTGGCGAAGCGGCTGAAGGCCGGCGACGTCGTCGTACTCGACGTTCGGCCGCCGGCGGAGTACAACGCGGGCCACATCGCCGGGGCGTTGTCGGTGCCGATCGCCGAGGTGGGCAAGCGGCTGCGGGAGCTACCGAAGGGCAAGCGGGTGGTGGCGTACTGCCGCGGACCGTACTGCGTCTACGCCGACGAGGCGGTGCGGCTACTCGCCAAGCGTGGAGTTCGCGCCGCGCGACTGGAGGACGGCTACCCGGAGTGGGCGCGCGCGGGGCTGCCCACCGAGTCCGGCCGTCGCTGACACAGTCGGCTCGAGCAGGGTCACGTCGTACCCGGCTTGGGCGAGCGGGAAGGACTGGTTGCCGGCACCACCAGTGCTGAGCCGGCCGGTGACGGCCTCGCGGTGATCGGGTCGAGGAGCGGCGAAGCGGCCGACGTTACGGGCTGTGGCAGCGTCCCAGTAGGTGGAAGACGCGACTCATCTGGCGATAGGGGTCGCGACGGCTCGCCTCGAGCTCGACCGCGGCGATCGCTTCGACTTGCGTCGTGTCGGTCGGGTCGAGGGTGACGCCGCTGAACTCGAGCCAGTCGACGAAAAGCCAGACGCCGTACGACGTGACCGCCGTGACGTCGTACCGCTCGATGAGCTCGGTGACCTCGTCGACGGTGTCAGCGCGGCCGCGTACGCCGAGGACGCCGACGCCGGCGCGCGTGTCGAACGCCGCGAGCGCGTCGTCCCACCGGCGCTCCAGCGCCGGTTGCACCGCGGTCGCGTGCGCGTTGCCAGTCATGATCGACACCAGGCCGCCGACATCGGTGCAGCGGCACAGCTGCGCGACCAGTGGCTCGGGATCGTCGAGGTACCCGAGGACGCCGTGGCACAGGACGCCGGCGAAACGGTTGCCACCGACGGCCTCACCGGCATGCTCGCCGTCGGCCTGCAGCAATCGCACTCGCCGTTGCGCGTCGGGCGGCAGCCGGTCGAGGCGTTCGCGTGCCTTGTCCAGCATCGCGGCGGACGGCTCGAGCAGGGTCACGTCGTACCCGGCTTGGGCGAGCGGGAAGGACTGGTTGCCGGCACCGCCGCCGACATCGAGCAGGCTGGCTGGTGGCGGCGGCAGGTGTTCCAGCAGGTGTTGGTGCAGCACGAACGTGCGCACGTACCCCTTCACGGAGGCGTAGGCCTCGTCGACGAACAGGTTCGCGAGGTGCGTACTTGCCCAGGGCTGCTCGCTCATGGGCCCACGCTAGGTGCGCGAGATCTGCCGCGGCAGCAGGAGGTCGCGGTGGTTGCCACCGGACAGCACAAATGCCCTGACCACACCATCGACTATGCGGGCCCAACCTGAACGACGCGCGGGCGGGGAGGCGGACGACCCTCGCTACCTGTGGTCGAGGGCCTTTGCCAGCTCGTCGCGGCCCATCTTCGAGCGGCCGGGGAGGTCGCGCTTCTTCGCGATCTCGTAGAGCTCCTGGCGGGTCTTCGGCTCGCTGCCGCCGGTGCGCTTGCGCTGCGCGACCGCCGCGCCTTGCTTCCCGAGCGCGGTCCTGGTCGCCTTCGGCATGCTCGCGAGGCTTCGCTTCGATCGTGCGCCTTGCTGCGCTTTCTTGACGTTGCGCTTCGCGGCCTGCACTTGTTTCGTCGATGCCATGTCCCGCGTCGTACCCGGCGGCGACGACCGGTAGTCGAGGGTGCCGGCGGGATGTCGACAACCGGTCCGGCTACGAGTGGCCGAGCAGCAGCGCGACCGTCGCGATCACGAGGCCGACCGTCGCGTACGAGGCGTAGTCGTTGACCGATCCGTTGTGCAGGGCGCGCAGCAGCCGGATGCCACGCGGCTCCTCGTGCCGGATGTACCACCAGGCGATCAGCACCCCCGCGGCCACCGTCCCGGCGACTGTGAGCAGCTCGACGGGGGACCAGTAGTCGAAGTGCACCGCGGCCGGCGCGAGCGTGCCACTGCGTGCCAGCACGCCGGTCGCATACGCGCCGGGTTCGGTCAGCCACGCGGTCGCCGGCGCGACCACGTTGCGGATCACCAGGCCGGGCAGCACGCCGAACGCGATGCAGCCGCCGATCAGCGCGCCGAACGCCGTGAGCATCCCGGGGTGCATCCGCTCGAGCTCGTCGTAGCTGTGCTCCCGGGGCCGGAAGAAGCCGAGGTACGCCGCGCGGGCGAGCGCGGCGATCGTCGTGATCTGCGCGACCAGCAGCGCGGCGTATGTCGCCGGGTGCTCGTGCAGCAGCGCGTCGTGGATCAGCCCGACCGATGCGTACCCGTTCAGTGGCGGCACCCCAGCGATCGCGGCGGCGCCGACGAGGAAGGCGGCGGTCGTCACCGGCCGGCTGCGCGCCAGGCCGCCGAGCTCGGAGAGCCGCTCCTTGCCGGTCGCGTGCACCACCGAGCCGACGCACAGGAACAGCAGCGCCTTGAACAGCGCGTGATTGATCAGGTGGTACGTTGCGCCGCCGACTCCGGTCTCCGACCGTGTCGCGAACCCGACCAGCAGCACCCCCATCTGCGACACCGTGTCGTAGGCGAGCAGCCGTTTCAGGTCGTCCTGGGCGAGTGCGAGTACGGCACCCAGCACGGCCGACACCGCGCCGAGCACCGTGATCAGCCCGAGCACCGGCCGGCCGGTCGAGCCGTAGACCTGCAGCGTCAGCCGCGCGATCGCGAACACGCCGACGTTGACCATCAGCCCGGAGAACAGCGCGGACACCGGCCCCGGCGCGGCGGTGTGCGCGTCGGGCAGCCAGCCGTGGAACGGCATGATCCCGGCCTTCGTCGCGAACCCCGCGACCAGCAGCGCGAGCGCCACCAGGTCCGCCGTACGCACCTCGCTGCTGACCGCGGAATGGATCTGGCCGAGGTTGAGCGCGCCGTGCCCGGAGTAGATCAGGCCCGCCGCGACGAAGATGGCGAACCCGGCGATCGTGGTGAGCACGAGGATCTTGAACGCCGCCTCCACCGCGAACGGCCGCTCCAGGAAGAAGCCGGTCAGCCCGTAGCTGGCCAGCGCGCTGACCTCGAACCACACGAACAGGTCGAACAGGTCGGCGGTGAGCGCCGACCCGATCAGGCCCGCGAGCAGCAGCTGGAACAGGCAGGCGTAGCCGCCGAGCTCGTGCGCGCCCAGCTCGCGCATCGACGACAGCGTGAACAGCAGCAGCAGCCCGCCGAGCACGGCGGTCAGCAGCGCGAAGGTCAGCCCGAACGGGTCGACCGCGAGCGCGATCCCGAGCGCGTGCCCGTCGATCGGTCCGACGTGGCCGAGGTAGTGGACGAGCAGGTGGCCGGTGTAGACGCGGTGGCACGGCAGCGCGAGCACGGCCGCTGACCCGGCCATCGCGACGAGCGAGACGACGAGCGATGCCCGCCGCGAGACCCGTGCCACCAGCGGCGCGACGACGGCGCCGCCGATCGGAATTGCGATCGCGAGAGGTGCAAGCGACGCCAGCCCGGCGTCGGTCATCCCTGCATGCCGCGGACCGCGTCGGCGTCGATCGACTGGTAGTGCTGCGCGATCCGTACGACGACGGTGAGGAACACCGCGGTCGCCGCGACACCGATCACGATCGCGGTCAGGCAGAAGTTCTGCAGCACCGGGTCGGCCACGCCGCCGTGGGTGAGCGACGTGGTAGTGCGCCCGGCCGGCGGCTGCACGAACACCGGAGCTGTTGACCC
>CAZEAM010000032.1:0-4788 GCA_964510285.1 uncultured Frankiaceae bacterium
ACCACGGTCAGCGTGCTCGCCCGGCCGAGCCGGGGCGCGATCCGCTGCGCGGTACGGGTGGGTGCCACCACGTAGTTGATGCCGAACGGCACGAGCTCGGCGCCGGCGCCGGGCCGGCCGGCGACCAGGTCCTGGACGGCATCCGCCAGCTGCGCGCCCGCCCGACCGGCCGAGCCCCCGGACGGCGGCGCGTCTCCCGAGCCCAGCACCGGACCACCGGGCGCGCGCACCAATGCGTAATGGACGACGTGCGCATCCCCCCGCAGCACCAACGCGCGCCCGGCGGTCGGCAACGCGAGCTCGGATCGCAGGTAGAGCGGCAGGACGGCGGGATCGCCTCCACGCAGCGGCGTGTCGACCCCTCTGACCAGCCAGCCGACCAGCAACATCGCGGTCGCGGCGAGCGAGAGCCCGACCACGCCCACCGCGAGAGGCTGGCGCCAGCCGAAGCTCTGGTCCCGCAGCGCCGGGCGGGCGCCGACCGCGGCGACCACCGCCGACAGCAGCGCGCCGGCGCCGGCCACCAGTAGGGCCAGACCCGGCCAGTGACGGGTGGTGCCGAACCCCGCCGTGACGCCGGCCTCCCGGGTCACGGCGATCGCGATCAGGACACCGAGGAGGAACACCCCCGCGCCGAGCCGCGCCGCCGCGACCCGGCTGTCGCGGCGCAGCCCGAGCAGGACCGCCGCGACGATCGGGACGCCGACCCAGATCGGGGGCTGCGCCGGCCCGCCGGCATGCAACAGCGCCAGCAGGATCCCCGACGGCACCGAATGTGACCGGTACAGCTCGGGCAGGCCCACCCCGGAGAACAGCTGGCTCGGATTCGTGATGACGTGCCACGACCATGGCAGGAGCACCACCAACGGGATGACCAGAATGCCGGCGGTCGCCCGCAGCCGGTCGGCGAGCATTGCCTCGTCGGGGCCGGACAGCACCCGGGCAGCAGCGAGCGCGACACCACACACCACGGCGGCGACCAGCCACAGCAGCGGTGCGAACGCCGAGGCGATGGCCAGCCAAAGGCCGGCACGCACGTAGCGCCCGCGCAGGGTCCCGAACGCGTCGGGCTGAAAGGCGAGCGCGATGCCGCGCGCCGCCCGCGGGAGCAGAATCGCTGCGACGATCACGTCGATCCGCCCCGATGCGATGGCGCCGGTCACCGCGGGAAGCAATGCGTAGACGACCGACACCCAGATCCGGATCCGGACCGCCGTCGTGAGGATTCGCAGCGAGGTGAACGCACTGAGCGCGGCGAGCGGCACCGCACCAAGGACGAGCACGTCGAGCGCGAGCCACGCCTTGCCGAGCAGCACGGTGGACAGCAGCGCGAGCAGCGCGATCGCGGGGGAGGCCGGCGTCGTCGACCCCACGTGGGACGGGTGCCACGCACTGAGGTAGGACGACCACAGGTCGCTCGCACCGCCGGGCGCCGGAAGCAGTCGGCCGCCGTGGATCGTCCCGGACAGCACATGCCGGTCGGCGATGAGGGCGAGCAGGCTCATGACGATCAGCAGCAGCGATGCCGGGCGTCGCAGGAACTCACCGATCGCGCTGATCTCGTCGGACAGCGACTCGACCTCTTCGGAGACCGGGCCGGACTCCACCGCCACCCGGCGTCGCGCCACGGGTGCGTCTGGTGGCGCACCGGGATGCGGACGCACGGCGAGCAGGTTGGAGACCCATCGTCCCGACGGCGGGAACAGGCGGCGGAGGTCACCGTGCCCGACGTCGCGGGACTCCGCCCGCTGCCGGCGGCCGGCCCGGAGCGCACCCAGCCCGCTCATCACTTGACCGACCGCCCTGAGCTCGGCCGCCGCCTCGCTGGGACGCCGCGACAGCACCACCAGCGCCAGCGACTGCAACAAGCCGACCACCAGGTAGCGCAGCACGAGCAGCGGCACCTGCCACTGCGCGGTGTTGGCGAGCACGATCCGCATGCCGTTGCGCCGGCGTACCGCCAGTGCGCGCGCCGGCGAGCCGGCCGGCCGCTCGCCGACACATCCGTCAGCGACGTGGCGGATCACGGCGCGCGGTACGACGACCACCCGGCCGCCGGCGGCGTTGACCCGCCAGCCGAGATCGACCTCGGCGCCGTACTCCGCGAACTGCGGGTCCATGCCCCCGAGCGAGGCCCACACGTCGCGGCGGATCAGCGTGCCGGCCACCCCGACCGCGAGTACCTCGTCGGCGTCGTCGCGCTGGCCCTGGTCGGGTTCGCGGCCGTCCAAGCCGGTGTCGACCCGACCTGTGGCGTCGATCGACAGGCCGGCCTGGAGCAACACCGACCCGTCCCAGTCGAGGACCTTCGGGCCGGCCAGCCAGACCGACGGGGAGTGCACAACCCGCAGGAGCAGCTCGTCGAGCGCCTCCGGCTGCGGCGCACTGTCGTCATGCAGCAGCCACAGCCACTCCAGCCGCGTTTCGTCGCGGCTGCGCCGCTCCGGTCGGCCGGCCAGGTGCGCGAGCGCCGCGTCGACCGCCGTGCCGACTCCCGCGGTCGGCTCGATCCGCACCACGTTGACCGCACCGGCCCGGTCGGTGGCGATCGCCAGGGTGCGGTCGGTGCTGCCGAGATCGACGACGACCAGGCGGTCCACCCGGCGGACCTGGTCGGCCAGCGCGTCGAGCGTCTGGCCGAGCCGCTTGCCCGCGTCACGGCAGATGACGATCGCGGTGACGACGTGGCCCGGGTGCCGGGTACGAGATGAGGTCGCAGACATGGCGGGTTCCGGCTACGCCGGCGGGGTCAGCCTAGTCAGCGAGGCCCGCGGCGTCTGAGGGCGCCGCTGGCAAGGCTCGACCGAGCGCCGCGTGCCGAGGCACGCAAGCGAGGGAGTACGCCGCCAGCGGTGGTCTCAGACGACCGCGCGCTTGAGGCGGCGGCGCTCACGTTCAGACAGCCCGCCCCAGATGCCGAACCGCTCGTCGTGGGCGAGGGCGTAGGACAGGCACTCACCACGGACGTCACAGCGGCCGCACACGCGTTTGGCCTCCCGGGTCGAGCCCCCCTTCTCCGGGAAGAAGGCCTCCGGGTCGGTCTGAGCGCACAGGGCCTCCACCTGCCAGGGCAGGGGCATGGTCTCGTCCTCGGGGCCCAGTACTACGAACTGCTCGGTCATGGCGCCTCCACGTCAGCTGCTCGCGGCCGATCCGGCGACCACGAGGCCCGGCGTGTCCTGGACGAAAGCGGGATCCTCGACGACGGCCAGGTCCGCTTGCGCCCGGTGGGGAATGACACGCATGGAATTACATGCGCGTCGTAACCGAAAAGTCAAGGGGGGTGGTGGTAATTGCCCACCCCCCGCGACGTGCTATGAACGCCGCCGCGGCGGCTCAGCCTTCGTCGGCGGGCTGCGTCGGGACGGCCGGCGCGGCCGCTTTCCGCGCGGGAGCGGCCTTCTTGGCCGCCGGTCGTCCGGCCGGTTTCGGGGCGGCCTTCTTCGCTGTGGTGGCCTTCGCCGGGGCGACCTTGCCCGTCTTCGCGGCCGACTTCGCGGCCGGGGCGGCCTTCTTCGGCGCGGCCTTCTTCGCACTCGTCTTCTTCGGCGCCGGCCTGGGCGCCGGACGCAACGACGAGCGTCGCGCCGGCGGCGGGGTGGGGACCGGTTCGGACAGCCGCGCGATCACGCCCGGGACGGACGGGATGTCCGGCTCGGGCTCACCCGCCTGGGTACGCCGGTACCGGGCCGCGTCCCGGCTGTCCCGGTGCCGGTCAACCGCCTCGCCGACCCGGCTCGCCACGGCGCGGCGCTCCCGCGGCGTGAGCCCGGAGGCGAACTCCTCGAGCACGTCGTGAAGCACGCGGTCGCGCTCCCGCTCGAGCGCGCGGTCGCGATCGGCAAGATAGGCGAGCAACGCCTGCCCGGCCGCCACCAGGCGGTCGGTGCCACCACCGACGGACCCGGCGACGGCACCAATCGCGTCGATCTGGTCGGCCAGCGCGACGCGCACGTCGGAGAGCACGCCCTCAGCCGCCGCGCGACCTTCCGACACCACCGCGTCCGTGCGTGCCGACCAGTCGCTGCGGAGCTCGTCGAGGGCGTGGACGACGCTGGCGCTCGACCCGCCAACCGTCTCGTCGACGTGCTCTCGGACCTCGTCGAGCGCATCGGCGAAGTCGTTGCGCAGCTCGGTCAGCTGGAGCTCGACGTTGTCGCGGGTCTCGACGCTGGCCCGCTCGAGGGACGCGAGCACTCCGCCCAGCTCCTCGATCAGCCGCTCCCGTGACTCGGCGAAGCCGTCGAGGATCCCGCCTTGCATGGACGACAGCTGCTGGTCGATGGGACGGGTCGCCTCGTCGATCGCGGTCATCACCTCGGTCACGAGAGCCTCGCGGGGGCGCCGGTCGGCGTCGCGCGACGCCGGGTCCTGCAAGGTCTCACCAAGATTGCCCAGGCTGGTCGCCACCGCTTCGCCGAGGTCCTCGAGCCCGGCCCGCACCGCCTCGGCCCACTCGTCGAGCGCGCCGGCCTGCTCTTGCAGCGCCTCCGAGGTCTTCTCGCGGTGCTGCGAGGCGGCGGCGCGCTCCGCGTTCATGGACTGCAGCAGCGCCGCGAGACGGTCATCGAGCGAGGCGATCCGCGACTCCAGTCGCTCCGACAGCGCATCGACCGTGTCCTCGATGGCAGCAAGCCGCTCCTCGAGCTCGGTCAGCTCGGCCCGCAGCCCGGTCAGCGAGGCGGCCACGACCGGCCCGACGGGCAGGCCGGCCTCGGCACTGGTCGAAACCGGACGCGCGACGAGCGTCTCGAGCCGGTTGATGAGCGCCGGCCGGTCGCCTACCTG
>CAZEAM010000033.1:0-7214 GCA_964510285.1 uncultured Frankiaceae bacterium
GATGGACTCCCTCGAGATCGCCGAGCTGTCCGCGGTGCTCGAGGAGGAGTACGGCGAGGACCCGTACACGGCCGGGCTGCTCGCGCGTACGCCGCGCGAGGTGCTCGCCTTCTACGACGGCGCGAGCAGGGAATAGGCGTAGCCGCCGTCGGGGCCATGCTGATCGACCTGCTCCGGGCGAGCGCGGATCGCGACCCCGACCGGGCGCTGGTCGTCACCGACTCCTCGGTCGCGCCGGTCGGTCAGGTGCTCGCGCAGGCCGAGGGCGTCGCGGCGGGGCTGGCTGCACGGGGGATCGGCAGGATCGCCTGCCTTGTCGACGACGTCGGCCCGCTGCTGGCCATCATGTGCGGTGCCGCCGCGGCCGGGGTCGAGATCTGCATCTGCCCGACGTACCTCGGTGCGGAGGCGCTGGACGAGGTGTTGGCCGCGATCGGCAACCCGATGGTGGTCACGTCGGTGTCCGACCTCTTGGACGACGAGCCGGGGCGGCCGCCCGGATCTGCGGACGACCCCGGCTTGCTGATCCTCACCTCGGGTACGACCGGGCGGCCGAAGGCGACGCGGCACCGGTGGTCCCGCCTGGTCGCCGGGGTGGCGTCCGACCCGCGCTCGACCTGGTTGCTCACCTACAACGTCAACCAGTTCGCGGGCATCCAGATCCTCCTGCACGTGCTGGTGAACGACGGCACGCTGGTGGTTCCCCGCTCGCGCCGGCCCGACGACGTCGTATCCGCCGTCGCCCGGCACGGCGTGACCCACGCCAGCGGCACACCCACGTTCTGGCGTCTGTTGCTCGCCCAGGCGGCAGAGGCGGAAGGGCTGGCGCTTCGCCAGATCACGCTCGGTGGCGAGGTGGTCCCGGGGGATCTGCTCCGCCGGCTCGCCGAGCGGTTCCCGGATGCGCGGATCACCCACATCTACGCCGGCACCGAGTTCGGGTCGGCGATCGCGGTGAGCGACGGGCTGCCCGGCATCCCGGTCGAGCTGCTCGAGCGAGGCGGTGGGCGGGCGCAGCTTCGCGTCGTCGACGGTGAGCTGCTGGTGCGCTCCACCGTCGGGATGGTCGGATATGCCGGCGACGCCGACGTACCCGGCTCCGAGTGGTTCGCGACCGGCGACCTCGTCGAAGAGGTCGGGGACCGGCTGATCTTCACCGGCCGGGTCAACGACCGGATCAACGTCGGCGGGACCAAGGTGTCGCCGCATCAGGTCGAGGACGTCGTCTACGCGGTCGACGGCGTACGGCTGGCCGCGGCGTACGGAAAGCCCAACCCGATCACCGGAGCGATCGTGGCGGTCGACGTCGTGCCCGAGCCGGGACGCGACCAGGCGGGGCTGAAGCAGGCGATCCGGGAAGCGTGCGAACAGCTGCCGGCTCCGGCGCGGCCCAGGCTGGTCCGCTTCGTCGACTCGCTCGAAGAACGGGCCGGCAAGACGATCCGAGGGGCGGCCGGGATGACGGAGAGCGCGACATGACGACCGACCCGACCCCACCGCTGACCGTGGTCGTCACCGGGGGAAGCCGCGGGCTCGGGGCGGCGATCGTCGACGGCTACCTCCGGCTCGGCGCGAAGGTCGCGACCTGCAGCAGGTCCGCGTCGCCGCTGGTCGACTCCTGGCTGGCCGATCCCGACCTGCGTGAGCGGTTCATGTTCGAGGCGTTCGACCTGTCGGACCGGCCGGCCGGCGTGGCATTCGTCAAGAACGTGATCGGTCGGTTCGGGCACATCGACGCGCTGGTCAACAACGCCGGCGTCGCGCACTCCGACACGCTCGCCCTGACCTCGGACGACGCGGTCGACCTGGTCATCGACCTCAACCTGAAGGGCACGCTGAGCATCACCCGGGCGGTGTCCCGCCACATGCTGACCCGGCAAGCCGGGTCGATCGTCAACATCTCCTCGATCGTGGGCCTGTCCGGATACCGGGGACTGTCGGTGTACAGCGCGACGAAGGCGGCGCTCGACGGGCTGACCCGGGCGCTGGCGCGCGAGCTCGGGTCGCGCGGGATCCGGGTCAACTCGGTCGCGCCGGGCTACCTGCGCACCGAGATGAGCCACGGTCTCGACGCCGACCAGCTCGGCCAGATCGTGCGCCGTACGCCGGCCGGCCGGCTCGGGGAACCGGAGGACGTCTTCGCCGCCGTCCGGTTCCTGAACTCGCCCGAGGCCGCGTTCATCACCGGACACACCCTGGTGGTGGACGGCGGCCTGACCGCCTGAGGTGCCGGCGAGCTGGCCGTCGTAGTCGGCGACCCACTGCGCGACGTCGGTCGGCGTGATGTCGTTGCGGACCGCCTTGCGCACGACGGTGTAGTGCAGCACCTGGGAGGTGCCGGGCACGACTCCGAACAGCCCCTCTTCGGTGGCGACGGATCCGTGGCTGCTTCGGGTAGTGACGACCTTGACCGTGCCGTCGAGCAGCTGGAGCGAGGGCATGACGGCGGGGTCGCCGACGGCGTCGCCGGAGCAGCCGAGCTCGACGATCGAGTCACCGCCCACCGTGAATCGGCTGGCGCCGAAGCGCAGCGTGATCCGCACTCCGTCGGTGGCGTATGCGTGATGACGGCGCAGCTTCGAGCCGGTGAACTCCCTGCCTTCCGGGTGACGCTTGTCCAGCACGTACATCGTGCCGTGGCCATGGCGGGCGACGATCTTCGCGGTCTTGGCGCAGCTGGCCCGCTGCGCAGGTTGCGGCTCGGCACCAGGAGTGCGTCCACAGCACCCAGATTGCTCGTTGTTCGCCTCGGTCGCGCGCTTCTAGCGTTTCGCGCCGTGGATGCGCGGGCGCTGGTCGAGGACGAGGTGCGCGAGCTGGTCCGCCGTCGCGGCCTCGACCCGGTCAGCGCGCCGCAGGAGATGCAGAGTCTCGTCGACGAGGTGGTGGCCGACTACGACGAGCGATCGGCGACGAGCGCGCTGCCTCCGCTGGCCGACCCGGACGGGGTTGCCCGGTCGGTGTACGACGCGGTCGCCGGCTTCGGCCCGCTGCAGCGTTACCTCGACGATCCAGAGGTCGAGGAGCTGTGGATCAACGACCCCGGGCGGGTGTTCGTCGCGCGCCGCGGTCACAGCGAGCTGACCACGACGATCCTTGACGCCGCGCAGGTCCGCGACCTGGTCGAACGGATGCTGAAGAGCTCGGGTCGCCGGGTCGATCTCAGCAGCCCGTTCGTCGACGCGATGTTGCCCGGTGGCGAACGCCTGCACGTGGTCATCCCCGACGTGACCCGGGCCGAGTGGGCGGTGAACATCCGCAAGTTCATCCTCACCGCGCACTCGTTCGACGAGCTGGTCTCGCTCGGCACGATTACCCGGCGGGCGGCCCGGTTCCTCGAAGCGTCCATCGCGGCCGGCCTGAACATCATCGTCGCGGGCGGCACGCAGGCCGGGAAGACCACGCTGCTCAACTGCCTGGTCTCGGCCGTGCCCGCCCGGGAGCGGGTGATCACCTGCGAGGAGGTCTTCGAGCTCCGGGTGCCGCTCGCCGACGTCGTCGCGATGCAGACCCGCCAGCCGAGCCTGGAAGGCACCGGCGAGGTGCGGCTTCGCCGGCTGGTCAAGGAAGCGCTGCGGATGCGGCCGGACCGGATCGTGGTCGGTGAGGTCCGCCAGGAAGAGGCCCTGGACCTGTCGAGTGGCACGTCTTGTCTCATCTGGTGTGATACGGTTGAGATACATCAGAAACAGCGCGCTCCGAGTGGGCATCTATACGCGGATCAGCCGCGATGCGGCGGGTCACGAGCTCGGCGTGCAGCGCCAGGAGCAGGACTGCCGTGAACTTGCGAAGCGCTCCGGCTGGAACGTCGCGCAGGTCTACAAGGAGAACGACACCAGCGCGTTCAAGCGCCGTCAGGTCGACCTACCCGGTGGCGGTCGCGGCCTGCGCGTCATCCGTCCGGAGTTTCGGCGGATGCTCGACGACCTCCACGAGCGCCGCATCGACGGCTTCATCACCTATGACCTGGATCGGGTGGCCCGCGATCCCCGCGACCTCGAAGACCTCATCGACCTCAAGGAGGAACGGGCCTGCCAGGTGAAGTCCGTGACGGGCAGCCTCCGGCTGGACAGCGACGCCGACGTCACGATGGCGCGCGTGATGGTCGCAGTGGCGAACAAGTCCAGCCGCGACACCTCGCGGCGCGTAGCGCGGCGCGCTCGTCAACGGGCGGAAGAAGGGCGCTGGCACGGCGGTTGGGCACCGTATGGGTACGACTTTGAGCGCGACGCCCGTGGCGTCGTGGTCGGGCTTGTCGTGCAGCCTGAGCGCGCCGCGATCGTGCGGGAGGCGGCCGAGATGCTGCTTCGTGGCGACACCCTCTACGCCATCGCCAAGGAGTTGAACGGTCGCGGGGAGCGGACCGCACCTTCGCGGCAGCGGCCCCAGGGCAGTCGGTTCGGGCCCCGGCAGATCAAGCGGATGCTGATGTCGCCTGCGATCGCCGGCTACCGGAGCCACAACGGGACGCTGCACCCCGGCACATGGCCGGCGATCATCGACGAGGACACCTACAAGAAGGTCCATGACATCCTGAGCGACCCCGCTCGTGCCGACCGGGCAGGCGGCTACGCCAGCACTGCCCGCAAGCACGCGCTCACCGGCATCGTTACGTGTGGCAACACCGTTGAGGGCCGCATCTGCGGCACCCGGCTCTACAGTCAGCCAGCAGGCGGCAAGTCGACGCTGGTATGCGTCTCGGCGCACGGGGGCTGCGGACACGTTCGCATCAACTACGACCCGCTCGAAGCGCACGTCCTCGAACTCGTCGCCCAGCGACTCGACGAGTTCGGCCCCCCGGCGATCGCGGGCCTCGAGATGGACGCCGACGAGGAAGCTGCATTGCGCTCCGACGTCGACGCGGACGAATCGCGGCTGAAGAAGCTGCAAGACGATTACGTCGACGGACTTTTCGACCGCGACGACTTCCAGCGCCAGCAGGTCCGGCTCCGTGACCGGCTCGAAGCCAACCGCATCCGGCTCGCGGACCTGCAGCGCGATCGCATCGCGCGGGACATGCCCACGACGGCGGCGGAGTTCGCGAAGATTTGGGCTGACGTCATAGACCTCGATCGTCATCGAGCGATTCTTGGGCACTTTCTCGCGGACGTCGTGATCAAGCCGCACCCCAAGGGTGTGGCGACGCGCATGTCACGTCGCCGCGGGGAGTCCGATTCGGACTATTTCGAGCGCTGCGCGGCCCACCAAGAGGCAGTCTTGGCGCGCCGCGTCGAGGTCGTCTACTCGGGGATCGCGGCGGTGGCGTCCTAGAGCCAGCCGTCGATGAAATCGATGCACGTCGGTCCCGTCGACCGCGTACGATGGAGACAGCACCACCGCTCCACCTCAACAGCGACGAACAACCGGATCCAGCCGGATCCGGGGGTAGGGAAGTCGCTGGGAGGACCGCCTGATGGCGGCAAGAGATGCGGAGACGCGGCGGTTGGCCGCGACGGTCGCGAGCAACACCTATCGTGCGGATCCTGAAGGTCGTCGTCGCGTAGACCGAGCGGACCGGATGCTCGATGAAGTGCCGAGCGAGCTGCAGGAGCGATACGCCAGCGAGGTCGACCCTGAATCGGCTCTGGATCCCCGCGAACGCGCGAAGCGTGCCCGCGCTGCTTACCGACGTGACCAGGCCCTCGACGCCCTCGCTGCCTTGCGCCGCGTCGAAATGAGGCCGCGATGACGTCGACCAACGACCTGGCGATCTCGCGGCGCGAGTCAACCGAGGCGACGAGCGCAATCGACGCCGGCTGCATCTTGGCCAGCGGCGGATGGGCTGTCTTCCCGGTGCCGGAGGGCCGCAAGCACGACACGAAGCTGTCATGGCTGTACGCCACGACCGATCCGGCTCTGTTCCGGTCGATGGTCCGCGACGTCCAAAGTCGACATGGTGGCGTCGACGTCAACGTCGCCATCGCGCCGAACAGGTGCGACCCGCCGCTACTCGCAGTCGACCTCGATGGTCAGAGCGCTATCGACGCGTTCGCGCGAGAGGCTGTCGCCCAAGGTCATGCCGACCTAAATCTCTGGCTGCGGACGAAGTCGCCAAGGCTGGACGGCGGCCGTCACGCCTGGTTCGTTGCACCCGATGGGCAGGGCTTCAACGCGGGGAGCCATCGGTGGGGCGGTGAAGTGCGTGGCAAGGGTCATGTCCTCGCGCCGCCGTCATGGACGAGTGACGGCCGCTACGTCTGGACCGGCGAGGCACTAGCCACTACGCCAAAGTGGGTCACCGAAGGGCTCGGCGCCGGCACCGTCGACGCCGCCAATGACTGCTCGGATGCGGTGATCGATGAATATCTCGACCTGCTGAGCAAGTTTGACTGGACGCCGTACGGACGAGCGGCGGTCACCGGGATGCTCACAGACCTTCGACGTGCCCAACCCGGCGATGGTCGTTGGAGTCGCAACGCGACGCTGACTCGTGTGGTGTATCGAACCTGCGATCTCGCCCTGCAGCGTGAACTCCCGGCTCTCGACGCCCTCGATTCGGTCATGCAGCTCTACCCGACGCTCTTCACACCCACCGAGTTGGCGACGCGCAACGTTCGCCAGGAGGTGATCCGCTGCGTGCGGTCGTGGGTCCGCAAGAAGGACGGAATCGCGGACAGGGTCAGCGAGGTCGCGGCCGTGCACCGTTGGGTCGCGGACCGATCCGGATCCGACTTCGATCAGATTCGTGGGCGAGCCCTTGAGATTGCACACGCAGCCGACGAGTCCGTTCGCCGTCTTGGCACATCGGCGCGGGCTGGCGACTGGTCCTGGAAGGCAAGGTCCTTCAAGTGACCGCCCTCATCACGAATAGCCCCACGTCGATCCGGACAGCGGAGGGCGTCGCGGCCGATATCGACGCCGATGTGGCCAAGGAGTATCGACACCTCCAGGTCCGCGAAGCCGCACGACGGCTCAAGGCGGACATTGACTTCGAGCGTTCGTTCAATGCGCCGACGATCTACCGCACCGGCGCGGCTGCGCTTGCGATCGACCGGCCGCCGCTCGAGTACGGCGTCGAGCAGCTCGCGATTCGCGGCGGCAACGTGCTGATCACGGCCGCCTTCAAGACTGGCAAGACCGACCTGTGCCTGAACCTGATGCGCTCCTACGCCGACGACGAGCCGTTCCTCGGCCGCTTCGGTGTCATGCCGATGGACGTCGACCGCACCGTCGTGATGCTCGACTACGAGCTGGATGAGAACTACTCCTGGAAT
>CAZEAM010000034.1:0-6660 GCA_964510285.1 uncultured Frankiaceae bacterium
AACCCGGAACGAGCGCGGCTGGCCGGGGTCCCGGCGCGCCGCCTGATGCTGATCGTCTGGTCGGTCGCCGGAGCGGTCGCCGCGCTCGCGGTTACCTTGCAGGCGCCGTCGGCCGGCGTGCCGCTCAACGTCGCGGCCGGACCGGCGATCCTTCTCGCGCCGCTCGCCGCCGCGATCATCGCCGGGATGCGCTCGATGCCCGGCGCCTTCCTCGCAGGAATCGGCCTGGGCGTCGTCGAGTCGGTCGTCCGGCTCGACGTGTCCAAGCAGTCGGTCGAGGAGCCGATCTTCCTCGGCGTCATCCTGCTCGCGCTGCTGCTGCAGCACCGCAGCGAGAGCCGGGCCGAGGCTGCCGACGACGCGGCCTGGACCTCGATCGGCGCGACCCGTCCGCTGCCGGCCGCGCTGCGCCGCCTGCCGGCCGTGCGCGCGGCGAAGGTGTCGATGCTCGCCGCGCTCGGCGTACTCGCGGTCCTGCTGCCCACCTTGTTGTCCGACGGGCGGCTCTACCAGGTCACGACCGGACTCGTCTTCGGGATGGCGGCGCTGTCGCTCGTGGTGCTCACCGGCTGGTCGGGCACGGTCAGCCTCGGGCAGATGGCGACGGTCGGGATCGGTGCGATCGTCGCCGGAGACCTGATCGCCCATCTCGACCTCGACCTGTTCCAGGCGCTGGTCGTCGCGGGCGCGGCGGGTGGCGTCGCTTCGTTGCTGCTCGGCCTGCCCGCCCTGCGGGTGCGCGGCCTATACCTCGCGGTCACCACGATGGCGTTCGCGGTCGCCGCCAACGACTTTTTCTTCAACCCGTCCAACTTCGCAAGCGCGCTTCCCGCCGAGGTCGTCCGGCCGGTGCTCTGGAAGCGCTTCGCCCTCGGCGAGCAGGGTGACCTCTACCTGCTGTGCCTCGGTGTCCTCGTCCTGTGGATCGTGCTGCTCGCCGTCCTGCGCCGCGGACGACCCGGCCGCGCGATCATCGCGGTCCGCGACAACCGGGTCGGCGCGGAGGCCGCCGCGGTGCCGAGCGTGCGGACCCGGCTGATGGCGTTCACCGTCGCCGGAGTGATCGCGGGCATGGCCGGCGCCCTCGACGTGATCCTGCTCGGCGGGGTCACGAGCCAGACCTTCCCGGTCGCCGACAGCGTCGCCGTCCTGTCGATGGTGGTGATCGGCGGGAGCGCGTCCATCGGCGGGGCACTGGCCGGGGTCGCCCTGATCCAGTGGATCGCGATCCAGTTCCCCACCTCGCAGCTCCTGCTGACCGGGGTCGGCGTGCTCCTGGTCCTCGTGGTCATCCCGTCCGGACTCGCGGGCGTCGCCGAGCGGTTGCGTGACCACGCGCTGGTCTTGCTCGCTCGCCGGCGCGGCTGGGACACCAGCGTGTGGGCCGACTCCGAGCCGGCCGATCCGCCGCCGGCACCGGTCGCGGCCACCCCGCTTGCGTCCTCCGGCGACCGGGACGTGCTGCTGCAGTGCTCGGCGGTCAACGCGTCGTACGGATCCATGCAGGTGCTGTTCGGCGTCGACCTCACCGTCCGGGAGGGCGAGATCGTCGCCCTGCTCGGCACCAACGGGGCGGGCAAGTCGAGCCTGCTGCGCTCGATCACCGGCCTGCTCCCGGCGCGTTCGGGCGCCGTGCGCTTCGCCGGCCGTGACATCACCGCGGACCAGACCGAGCGCATCGCGCGCAGCGGCCTGACGATGATGCCCGGAGGCCGCGGGATCTTCCCGTCGTTGACGGTCGCCGAGAACCTGCGGATCGCCGGATGGCTGACCCGCAAGGATCGAGCTGCGACCCGCGCCGGGCTGGCCGAGGTGCACGAGCTGTTCCCGGTGCTCGCCGAGCGCAGCCATCAGCTCGCGGGTGACATGTCCGGTGGCCAGCAGCAGATGCTGTCGCTGGCGATGGCCTTCCTCACCAAGCCCAAGCTGTTGTGCATCGACGAGCTCAGCCTCGGCCTGGCGCCGTCGATCGTGGCCAACCTGCTCGACGCGGTACGCCGGATCCACGCGACCGGAGTCACCGTGGTGATCGTCGAGCAGTCGGTGGACGTCGCGGTCGCGATCGCCGAGCGGGCGACCTTCCTCGAGAAGGGCCAGGTCCGCTTCGTCGGGGCGACGCAGGACCTGCTCGCCCACGACGAGCTGCTGCGTGCGGTGTTCATCGGCGGCAGCCACGCTGCGCCCGTGAAGCGGAAGACCGCGAAGCGGCCGAAGAAGGCGATCGCGATCGAGGCGAAGCCCGCGCTGCGCGCGTACGGGTTGCGCAAGGCGTTCGGCGGGATCGTGGCGGTCAACGACGTCAGCCTCACCGTGGGCGAAGGGGAGATCGTCGGGCTGATCGGCCACAACGGCGCCGGCAAGACCACGATCTTCGACCTGCTGTGCGGATTCGTCGCCGCCGACGAAGGCCGGATCTACCTCGGTGACGAGGACATCACGCGCTACGCCGCGTGGGGCCGGTCCGCGGTCGGGCTCGGCCGGTCGTTCCAGGACGCCCGGCTGTTCGGCAGCCTGACCGTCGCGGAGACGCTGTCGGTCGCCTACGAGCGTCATCTCGCCAACCGCGACCCGGTCGCCGCGGCGCTGCGGATGCCGGCGTCGACCGCGAGTGAGTCGGCGCTCGCGGAAGGCGTCGACCGGCTGATCGAGGACTTCGGACTCGCGGCGTACCGTCATCGGCCGACCGGCAGCCTGTCGACCGGTACCCGCCGGATCGTCGAGCTCGCGTGCGTGATGGCGCACGAGCCGCGAGTCATGCTGCTCGACGAGCCGTCCGGCGGCGTGGCGCAGCGCGAGACGGAGGCGCTCGCGCCGCTGCTGCTCAAGCTGCGCGACGAGACCGGCTGCGCGATGCTCGTCGTCGAGCACGACATGGCGCTGATCAGCAGCATCTGCGACCGGTTGGTCGCACTGGAGCTGGGCGCCGTCATCGCCGAAGGAACCCCGGCCGAGGTCCTGTCCCACCCTGCCGTCATCGCCAGCTATCTGGGCACCGATACCGACCCGCAAGTGATCAAAGGAGCGTCATGACCACCGCAACGCAGCCGAAGGCCTCCGGCGAGGGCTTCGACATCCGGCCCTACCTCGTGGGAGTCGGCGGTGACCTGCCGGGCCCGGCCAACGTCATCATGCAGCTGAGCTGGCCCGAGATCGGCTACGGCGTGATGGAGAGCAAGGTCGACTCCGGCAACGCGATGAAGCATCCGTACAAGCGGGCCCGGACCACCTTCACCTACCTGTCGGTGGCGATGCTCGGCAACGACCAGGACCGCGAGGTCTTCGCGAAGGCGGTCAACGGGCAGCACGCGCAGGTGAGGTCGGACGAGAACAGCCCGGTCAAATACCACGCGCTGAACCCCGAGCTGCAGCTGTGGGTGGCGGCCTGCCTGTACTACGGGACGCTCGACATCCACGAGAAGATGCACGGCCCGATCACCGACGAGGATGAAGCCGACCGCTTCTACGCCTACTGCGCGCGGTTCGGTACGACGCTGCAGGTGCGCGAGTCGATGTGGCCGAAGACGCGGGCCGAGTTCGCCGAGTACTGGGAGTCCGGCGTACAGCGGGCCGCCATCGACGACAAGATGCGGCGCTACCTCGACGCGCTCACCCGGCTCGAGAACCTCCCCAAGGCGATGCAGCGGCTCAGCGCGGAACGGTCACTGTTCTTCACCAAGGGATTCTTGCCGCCGCTGTTCCGCGAGCAGATGAACTACTCGTGGTCGCAGGCCGAACAGGAGCTGTTCGACAAGAAGCTGCGGCGGCTGGGCGAGATCGACCGCAAGCTGCCGACCAGCCTCAAGATCTTCCCGTTCAGCGCGCTGCTGTGGGACATGCGCAGGCGTCACCGCAAGGGAAAGCCGCTGGTCTGACGAATCCTTGACGAGTGCGCGGACTCGTCAAGGTGCTCATCGCTGCGCTACTGCTCAGCCTCGTGCCGTACGCCGCCGTGGCTGCGCCGTCCGATCTCGGCAAGGGCAAGACCACCCACGGAGTCACCAACTTCAAGGGTGACCGCTTCCCGTACCTGCTCTACACGCCGCCGTCGTACCGGCCGGCGCGCGCTGCGCCGCTAGTCGTGATGGTGCACGGCTGCCAGACCACCGCCGTGCAGGAGGAGCAGGTCACCCGGTTCGACCGGCTCGCCGACCGGGCGGGCTTCTTGGTGCTCTACCCGGAGGTCGACCCGATCGGGAAGGTCTCGCCGGGGCCGCTCGCCAACTGCTGGAAGTTCCTGGACCCGATGGTCTACTTCCGCGGCTTCGGCGACACCGCGGCGATCGCGCAGATGACCCGCGAGGTGATGCGCAAGCGCCACGTCGACCGGCAACGGGTCTACATGGTGGGGGTGTCCGCCGGCGGGCTGATCACATCGGCCGCGGCCGCGGCGTACCCGGACCTCTACGCCGCGGTCGGCATCGTCGAGTCGGCCGGCTACATCGACGGGTTCTGCTTCACCGACGGCGTCGGCATCCCGGCGCAGGTGAGCGCGCAGCTGGCGTACGTCGCGATGGGTCCGCGGGCCCGCGTCGTCCCGCGCTTCGTCATGGGGTCCACCGGTGACCTCGCGTTCCCGCAGAACTGCGCGAAGAAGGCACTTCAGCAGGGGCTGCGCACCGACAACCTGGTGATCAGCGGAAGCCAGACCGGCCCGATCTCGCTGACACCCGCGGCGGTCCACCGCGGCAAGGTGCCGAAGGGACGCGGCTACACCGTCTCGACCTACCGCGACCCGGACGGTTGCCTGATCGGGCAGCAGACGATCATCGACGGCATGCCGCATGCGTGGCCGGGCGGCAGCTCACACATGGGCGGCTACAGCGACCCGACCGCACCGGACGGCGCGGCGACGGCGTGGGGCTTCCTGCGCCACTTCACCTTGCGCAGCACCGCGATGCCCTGCGCGGAGCGCTCCTAGGCGCCGACGGCGTGCACCCCGCCGTCCACGTGCACAACGGATCCGGTGGTCGCCGGAAACCAGTCCGACAGCAGCGCGACGCACGCGCGCGCGGCCGGCGTCGCGTCATCGACGTCCCAGCCGAGTGGCGCGCGCTCCTTCCAGACCTGCTCGAATCCGTCGAAGCCCGGGATCGACTTCGCGGCCATCGTGCGAAGTGGCCCGGCCGCCACGAGGTTGACCCGGATCCCGGCCGGGCCGAGGTCACGAGCGAGGTAGCGCGCCGCTGACTCCAGGCCGGCCTTGGCGACGCCCATCCAGTCGTACGCCGGCCAGGCGCGCGTGGCGTCGAAGTCGAGCCCGACGATCGCGCCGCCGCCGGTTATCAGCGGCCGAGCGGCGCGGGCCAGCGAGACCAACGAGTACGTCGAGATCTGCAACGCGGTCGCGACGTCCGCCCAAGGGGTGTCGCCGAAGCCGCCGCCCAGGGCGGTCGGCGGGGCGAACCCGATCGCGTGCAGCACGCCGTCGAGGACGTCGGCGTGCGCGCGGACCCCGTCGGCGAGCGCGTCGAGCTCCGCGTCGGCCGTGACGTCGAGTGGCAGCACCGGCGCGGGCTTCGGCAACCGGGCCGCGATGCGGGTGGTCAGCGACCGGCTGCGGCCGGCCCCGGTGAGGATCACCGTCGCGCCCTCGTCCTGTGCCAGCGCCGCGACCCTGAAGGCGATCGACGCCTCGGTCAGCACGCCGGTCACAAGCACCGTCTTGCCGTCGAGCAGTGCCATCAGTGCCCCATCCCGAGGCCACCGTCGACCGGCACCACTGCGCCGGTGACGTACGACGCGGCGTCGCTGGTGAGGAACGCCGCGACCGCGGCAACCTCCTCGACCGACGCGACCCGGCGCAGCGGCGTACGTTCCAGGATCGCGACGCGTTGCTCGTCGGTCAGTGCCCGGGACATGTCGGTGTCGACCAGCCCGGGTGCCAGCACGTTCGAGGTGACCCCCCGCGCGGCGTACTCGCGGGCGAGCGACCGGGCCAGCCCGACCAGGCCGGCCTTCGACGCGGCGTAGTTCGCCTGGCCGGCCTGACCCACCGCTCCGACCGCGCTGGAGACGAACAGCACGCGGCCGTACCGGGCCTTCGCCATCCCGGGCAGCACCGCCTTCGCCGACAGCCAGGACCCGCGCAGGTTGGTGTCGACGACCTCGTCCCAGTCGTGTTCCGGCATCCGCAACATGAGCCCGTCGCGGGTGACGCCGGCCGAGCAGACCAGCACCTCGACCGGGCCGTGCTCGGCCGTTGCCGCGGCGACCGCGGTCGTGACCGATGATGCGTCGGCCACGTCGCACTTCACCGCGAACAGGTCGTCGGGGGCCGCGCTTCCGTGATACGTGACTGCCACGCGGTCCCCGGCCGCGGCGAGTGCGCGCGCGATGCCGAGCCCGATCCCTCGATTCCCACCAGTGACGAGCACCGATCTCGGCTCGCTCATAGCGGGATGTTGCGGTGGTCGCCGGCGCAACGCGGGTGGGCGGCGATCGCGGCACTGACCGCGCTGCGCGTGGTGTCCGGGTCGATCACCGCGTCGACGAGGCCGAGGTCGACGGCGCGGCCGACGCCTCCCGACGTGGCTGCGTGCTCTGCGGCGAGGGCGATCTCGAGCTCGGTCCGCTCTTCCTCCGCAGCCGCGGCGAGTGTCTTGCGGTGCAGGATTCGCACTGCCGCGACCGCGCCCATCACCGCGACCTCCGCGGTCGGCC
>CAZEAM010000035.1:0-18019 GCA_964510285.1 uncultured Frankiaceae bacterium
GCCTCGCCGGCGACCGCCTTGGCGAGCAACGTCTTGCCGGTCCCTGGAGCGCCGAACAGCAGCACTCCCTTCGGCGGTGCCGCGCCGAGGGCCTGGTAACGCTCGGGGTCGGCGAGATAGTCGCGCACCTCGCGGAGCTCCGCGACGGCCTCGTCGGCGCCGCCGACGTCGTCGAAGCTGATCGTCGACCTACCGCGCTTGAGCCGGCCGCGTCCGATCGTGCCGAAGACCATCACCTCACCGATCGCTGACCCACCGGCGCGGGTAAGGGTGAACAGCAGCGCGAACAGGTCGGCCAGCACCATCAGTGGCAGCAGGAACGTCGAGATCGCCTGCACGGCGCGCTTGCTTCCCTGCTGGTCGACGACGTACGGCGTGTCGGTGTCGCGCAACACGTTGCCGAGCGCCTGGAACGCCGACCCGCCGCCGGGCACCGCGGCGTGCACGACTCCCTGGGACGTGAGGCTGAGCGGGCTCGACGACGCGATGGCGGCCGGAGCCGGGCTTGCGGAGGGGCTGGCCACGGTCGGGGTCGGGCCGGTGGTTGCGCCGGTCGACCTCGCCGGCTTGGGCGAGCCCTGCTCGGCCTTGCCCTTCACCTTGTGCTTCGGCGCCGTGACAGTCCGCACCGGCAGGGGGCGGTACCGGGCGACCACGACGTTGTCGAAGTCGCGCAGCGTCACCTGCGAAAGGCGGCCCTGCTGCGCGAGCGTGCTGATCACGCCGAGCCCAACCGCCTGGCCCGGGTCGGTGTCCCGGTACAGGTACGACAGCGAGCAGCCGAACCCGCCGAGCAGGACCAGCAGCGCGACCAGGAGAGCGGCGCTCACCCCGCGCCGCTGAGTCCGCCCGCGGCCCTTTATCGCGCGGGTGCGCGCCCACTGCCGCGCCGCGGAGCGGATCGCCGCGATCGGGTCGCGTCGTGGTGCGCGTCGGGTCGGATCGGCCGTCGTCATCTGGTTCCTTTCCGGTGGATGCGAGCCAGGTGTGGTTGCGGTTGGGGACGGGTCCGGAGGGCGACACCGACCGCGCCGGTGAGCAGAAGCGCGGCGGCGTAGAGCACCGGTGCGCCCAGGTCCGTACCGGCGTCGTTCGGCACGGGTTCGGCGGCGGCGCGGTCGCTGAGGTCGGCGAGGGCGAGCTGGCTCTGCTGCTCCTCGTTGGTCGCGGCACCCGTCCCCGGGTTGACGTTCGGGTTGATGTTCGACGACAGCGGTGGAGGCGGCGGGGGCGGCGCCGCGGCGGCGGCGACGATCGCTGGCACGGGTGGCACCAGCCGGGCCGCATTCGGCAGGCAGCGGAGAGTCACCGAGGTTCGCGCCACCACGGTCCTCCCCACCGCGCCACTGAGCCTGATCGGTGTGGTGGTCCCGGCGGCCGATGCCGGACAGCGGTAGACCACGGTCACCGGAAGCCGGCTCCTCGCGTGCAGGTTCGCGTGCGTGCGCGAGGCTCCGGCGAACGACGCGATCGCCGGCGGCGCATGGTGCAGCGCCACGGAGAGCAAGCCCGGGGCCACGACCTCCTGGATCAGACGCGCCACCGGTTCGGCCAGGCGTGCGATCCCGGCGCCGCTGATCGGCACGCTGCACACCATCGGCGCGCCCGCCGGCACGTCGATCCGACCGCGGTCGTGACAGGCGAGACCCCCCGCAGGTGCCTGCGTGCCGGACCCGCTCGCGAGCGCGCGCAGATCGGCGGCGCCGTCGTTGAGCCCCGCGTTGACGCTGATCCCGACCAGCCTCACGTCGTACGCGCGCAGCGCATCGGTGGTCTGCCGAAGCGACGGGTACGGCGGATGCACGTGCATCGGCTCGTCGGTGATGAGCACGATGACCTTGGTCGCGTCGGGACGGAACCCGGCCTCCTGGCCGGGCTCGATCCAGTGCGGCAGCCCGGCGCCGGTCAGCGCCTGCATCACCGCGATGGTGTCGGCCTCGGGTGTGTCACCGCCGGCGTCGGCGTTGAGCCGCCCCAGGGCGCGTCCGAGGCCCGGACCGACCGGCGCGATCCGCTGGTCGAGGACGTAGAGGTGATGCTTGCGCGGAAGCGACTGCCCGATCTGCTGGCCCGTGTAGGGCACGGTGATCTCGGTCCCGTCGTTGAAGTCGCGGAAGTCGGCGAGACCGACCTGCAGGTCCGGCGTGGTATGGCTCAACGCCTCGACGATGCGCTGCATGCCTCGGCGCAGTCCGGCGATCGCGGGCGACATGCTGTCGGTCGTGTCGACCAGGAAGTCGACGTCGAGCGGTCCGGACCGGGCCGGCACCCGCAGCACGTAGTGCGCGACGCGACGCTGCCCGACGTGCAGTGTGATGGTGTGGGCAGCCGGCGCGAACGTCGGCAGGTTGCTGCCGAACCCGGCGATCCCGTGCAGCGACACGGCATGTCCCGGCCGTCCGGCGAGCGGCGGCACCGTGACGAACGCCGCGGGGAACTGCAGCGGCAGGGCGTAGATGAAACTGCCTGCGACGCCGTACAGCACCGGCGGGAGCGCGGGGGCGACCAGCTGCAGGTCGCGGGCGACCACGCCGAGCGGACTGATCTTTCGCCATCGAGCCTTCACCGGGTCGTATCCGTAGTCGCCGCTTCGGGTGGAGACGGCGCGCACGCCGGGCTCGAGCGAGACGTGGGTGGCGCCGGTCACGTGCGCCGGCGCGGCGAAGCCGTGCACGTGGTTGCCGGTGACGCTCAGCAGCCGGCCGGACTCCAGGTAGACGTCGAGGTTCGCGCCGGCGGCGTCGATCGCCGCGATGCGCCCCGGCGCCCGCCTGACCTTCAGGTAACCCGGTTGACTGGTCGCCAGCCGGGCGTAGTGCGTCAGCGAGGCGACATCGACGAGGTCCGGCACGTTCGGGTCGACCGACAGCGCGGTCGGCGAGCCGATCCCGGGCACGGCACGTTGCCGCCAGACGATTGCGTTGCCGATGTCCGGCGCCGCGGAGTACAGGCGGGTTGCGGTCAACGTGTGCACGAGGGCGTATGCGACGCCGGCGCGCTTCGTGGGCTGTAGCGCCGTGACCGTGGCACCGGGTGGCAGGCCGGCGGCGGCGAAGGCGTAGCTGCCCGTGCCGTCCGCGCTGTGCCAGATGATCGAGGTCCCGATCCTGCCGGCCGTCGAGGTGGTCGTGACCCACACGTCGTTGCCGACCGCGACCTGGGTGATCCGGCTGGCGGCGAGGTCGCGCGGCACGCTCGGCAAGGTGGCGGGCGCGTTGAACACGGTGTGCCAGGTGCAGCCGCCGTCGTCCGACCGGTCGACCGTGGTGGCGTCGTAGGCGTAGATCCGCTGTCGCACGTAGGGGTCACCGGTCGCGCCGCGCAGCGTGGCAAGGCTGGCCGGCGGGCGGATCGACGTCCAGCCGTCGGTCCGGGCCACCACGCCGTGCGTGCCCAGGCAGGCCTGGCCGACCACGCCGGCGCCGGGTGTTGCGAGGGCGAGCGGAGCGAGGATGGCCGGCGCCGCGGCGGCACCGATGAGGGCGAGCCGCAGCCGCGTCGGGGCGATCCGCACCCTTCACACCCCCACTTCGCCGGCCCGGCCCCTCGGTGCTCGCCGCGTCAGGCGCGGCAGGGCGCGCCGAGCTTGAGTCCCTCGCCCGGCTGCGGCGCGGTGGCGACGTCCTGCGTGAAGCCCAGTGGGTTGGTCGCGGGCGTTGCGCCGGCGAGGTTGTAGACCGACATCGCATACGGGTACTTCAGGATGGTGCCTCGCTTCGGGTTTCCGACGTCCTTCAGCGGGATGCGCATCGTGACGGTGCCGGACCGGAACGTGCCCTGGATCGTGTGCTTCGGCCGGTAGCTCGTCTTCGAGATCCCGTCCGTGTAGGAGACCCCGCCCTGCTCCGTGACGGTTGCGGCGGCAAAGTACGTCGTCCTGCCGGCGGTCCACAGGAGGTAGAACGCCTTGCCCCCGGCCGCTCCGAGCGGCGGTGCCGTGGACAGGTTCTGGCCCGAGATGGTCGCGATCAGGGTCCGCCCTGACAGCCGCAGCGACGCGTTGGTGATGTCGTTGTTGGCGTCCCGCAGGCCCGGGTAGAGCGGGTTGATCGCATTGCCGGGCGGGCTGGTGAAGGCCACGCAGCCGTTCAGCTTCATGTGCAGCGTGCGTTGCGGGCGCGGGAACGTCGGCTTGATGCGGTGATCGACGTCGCGCATCAGGTTCGCGACGTTCATCGCACCCCACCCCGTGACGTAGTCCCATCCCGGACCGGGCCGGTAGTAGAAGTTGCCTGCCACCGTCTCACTCTTGGTGATGTCGGTGAAGTCGCGGTGGTAGGTCTTGCCCTTTCCGACGCGGTAGAAGGTCTCGTTGGCGAACCCGAGTCCCTTGCGGGTCGGCGCGGCGGCCTGGATCCGCGACCACATCCCGACCGCGAGCGGTGAGGAGAGGCTCGTCCCGCCGTTGCTGCTGTCGCTCATGTCCGACTCGATCTCATAGAAGTTCGTCGCGAGCAACGAGTCCAGCGACAACGACTGGGCGGTGCCGGACATCGCCGCGATGTCGCCGACGCCCCGGCAGAAGGTGCCCGGGGTGTACGGCGTACCGCTGGGGTCGACGATGCACGGGACGTTGATCGCCGCCATGCCCTTCTGGTAGTCCGGCTGGGCGATCCAGAAGCTCGACCCACCGCCCGAGTAGGTCCAGCCGACCTCGGATTGCCGGTGCGTGGCGGCGAAGCGCGGCGCGTGCGTGGTCGTCGTCAAAGCCGTCCCGTCGACGCCGGTCACGTACGGGCTGGCGGCCGGGTAGTTCTGCTCCGGGATCGGCTGCGGGATCAGGCCGTTGCCCGCGCCGAGCACCGGCAGCACGATGGCCGGGCAGGACCCGCCGGTGTCACCGGTCGACGCGAACAGCGTCCGCCCCTCGAGGGTGGCCTGCCGCAGCAGGGGTTCGGCGACCGGCTCGAGCTCGTCGCCGGCTTCGGTCCCGACGTAGAACGGCGGCTGCGCGAGCGGGCCGAGGACCGGGTTGGCCGGCGAGGTCTCGCACTCCCCGAAGCTGGCATTCATCTGCTGGGGGCCCTTCGGGTCGTTGACCCAGGTCGCGATACCGGCCCCGATCGATGCGTCGAACAGCTCTTTGACCGTGTACAGGTCGAGCCGGTGGAGCTTCGGCGCCATCCCAGTGATCGCGGCCACGTCGAGATACCACTCGCCGGCCGCCGAGTTGTCGCCGTACTCCGAAGGCGTGCCCTTGCCGCCCGCCTTGACCACTCGTACCGGCACCTGCGGGAACCTGTTGTGCTGCTCGAACAGCCGCAGGTTGGCGATGACGCTGTTGGTGTAGCCCTCCATGAAGATCCCGGCGGTCTGCCCCTGGCCCTGGTTGCGCTTCGGCAGGTTGTACACGCCCCACAGGTTGCGCGGGTAGAGCAGGCCGAGGTAGGGGCCTTTGCGCACCTTCTTCTGCGGGACGGCGCCGGCCGTGATGCCGTTCGCGGCGTTGAGCCGCGCGATCTGGGAGCTGGTCCACATCCGCTTCAACGTGTTGAGCCCGAGCACCGCGGTGACCGGAAGGCCGGCCGGCACCTCGGGTGCGATCTCGTTGGCGATGAAGCGCAGCGTCCCGATCCGGAACGCGCCGAAGCGGGTGTGCATCAGCCGCGCGACCTGGGTGACCGTGCCGGTGGCCGTGATGTAGTCCCGGGCGCCCGAGACGGTCTCGATCGTCAGGCCCCCGGAGCGCAGCCACGACGCGGCCGCACGTTCGGTGGCTGCCGGGACGGCGAAGCGCTCCTGGTACTGCTGCGGGCTCAGGAAGTGGCGGTAGGCCGGGCTGCCCGGGCGGTACAGCTCCCGGTAGAGCCGGTCCTCGGCGGCGCCGTCCGGGTGGGCGAGGCCGAGCCCGATCGTGAGCGTCGTCGTACCCGGCGCCGCGCCGAGCCGTTCGGCGTTGGCCAGCCCGGGCAGGACCGCCTGCGTGCGGACGAGTGCCACGCCGGCCGCCGGGCCGGTGACGGCCTGGGCCACCGACACCGAGCTACCGAGAACGGACAGACAGGCCAGGGCGACAACTGCGCGCCGGACGTTCATCGCGATCCTTTTGCCTGGGCGCGCGGCGTGGCCGCGAGCCGTACGACGGGTCAGCGTGAGTTTCGTCCCGGAATGCCCGAGTCCTGCCGCCTGCGCGCTCGGGGCACTAGTGCGCAGCGGTCCACTTCTTGAGCATGCGCCGGGCCTCCGGGCGCACCCCGAGGTCGAACAGCGGGGGGACCAGGTTCTTGAAGACCAGCGACGGTCGCAGCCAGCGCGGGATGAAGATCTCGGGAGTGCCGCGCTCGATCGCGCGGATCGTGAGCTTCGCGACGCGTGCTGCCGACACCGGTCGCGGGAAGTCCCGGTCGTAGGGATGCCCGCGGGTCTCGCCGAAGGCGGTCAACACGGGTCCGGGGTTGATCAGGCAGATCTTGATCCCCGAGTCGTGAACCTCGGCGCGAACCGTCTCGGAGAGTCCGATGACCGCGAACTTGCTCGCGCAGTACGCCGCCTCACCGGGCGCGCCGATCCGTCCGGCGATCGAGGTCATGTTGACGATCACCCCGCTCCCACGCGCCTGCATCGCGGGGAGCACCTCGGCCATGCCGTGCGCGACCGCCGCGACGTTGATCGGCCACAGCTGGTCGAGCTGGTCTGCGCCGCCGTCGACGAACGGGCCGTACGCCCCGATGCCGGCGTTGTTGACCAGTACGTCGATCGGTCCGAGCTCGTCGCGCACCCGGCGCAACGCCTGGATCAGATCGGCCTTCCTGGTGACGTCGACCGGGACGACGAGCGACTCGGTCGGCAGCTGCGCGGCAAGCTCCTCCAGCTCCGCTGCGTTGCGAGCCAGCAGACCGAGGCGCGCGCCCTTGGCCGCCGCCTGGCGGGCGATCTCTGCTCCGATGCCTCGGGAGGCGCCGGTGACGACGACCACGGCGTTCGACCACTTCACGCGCCAGAGCCTGGCAGATCTCGCGCGCTGCCGGGTGGCGACCTGCGCGGCGAAGTCAGAGGCGTGCCTCGTAGACCGCGTTGAGCGGGGTCTCGGCGACCCGCTCGAATGAGGAGAACCCTGCGGCGGTGAAGAGGTCGCGGCTGCGGGCTTCACCCGCCTGCGCGCCGAGACCCGGTCCGCCGTCGCTGACCGAGCACGGCGTACAGATCAGCGACGACGCGCCGTAGGCGAACCGCCCGAGCGGGTTGAAGTTGTCTTCGAGCCGGTCGCCGGCCAGCGGTTCGACGACCATCACGGAACCACCGTCGGCGAGCGCTTCACGAGCCGCGGTGGCGGCGCCGAGCGGATCTGCCGTGTCGTGCCAGCAGTCGAAGAACGCGATCAGGTCGTAGCTGCCGGACAGCTTGGTGGCGTCGATGGCCTCGAACCGGACCCGGTCGTCGACGGCGGCATTCTTCGCGGCGGCGCGGGCGCGCTCGATCGAGGGCTCGTGGTAGTCGAATCCGACGAAGCTGCTCCGTGGGTAGGCCTGGGCCATGATCACCGTCGACGAGCCGAAGCCGCAGCCGACGTCGGCGACGCTCCCGCCGGACTCGAGCCGCTCGGCGATCCCGCGCAGCGCCGGGATCCACTCGGCCACTAGGTGGGCGGAGTAGCCGGGACGGAAGGTCCGCTCGGTCGCCTCGAACAGCTCGGCGTGGTGATCGCCCCAGGTCAGGCCCTTCCCGGTCCGCAGCGCCGCTTCCTCCTTGTCGACGTTCTGGTACACCGCGGCCACCATCTGGAACAGGCCCTGGGCCAGTGCCGGGCTCGACTCGTCGGCGAGCACGAACGCCTGCTCGGCGGGCAGGCGGAACGTCTCCGACGTCCCGTCGTACGCGACGTAGCCTCCGGCGGCCTGGTTGGACAGCCACTCGCGCACCATCCGCTCGTGGGTGCCGGTCTTCGCCGCCAGCTGCTCCGCCGTCGTCGGGGCGCCGTCGGCCATCGCGCGGTAGAGGCCCAGCCGGTCGCCGAGGTGGGTGAGCAGCACGCTGAGCGCCGCGCCGGCGTCGGTGACCGCCTGCCCGAGGAATGCCTCGAGCCTTTCCTGGTCGATCGTGGTCATGGTCACTCTCCTGTCCTGGGTGGTGACCCTCACCTTGCGGCGTACGGCCGGGCGTTCCATCCGTGTCAGCACGAAGGTTGTTGCTGCTCGCGTGCCGCGGGATGGCGCCGAACCCGTAGACCCGCGCCGGTCAGGCGTGCCGGGCGAAGTGGCTGGCGGCGGCCGCCCGCGCCGACCGGCCGGAGACCCCGAGCTTGGTGTAGACGTTGGACAGGTGCCGCTCGACCGTGCGCGGGCTCAGGTACATGTCGCGTGCGATCGTGTCGTTGTCCAGACCGGCCGCGACCAGGCGCAGGATGTCTCGCTCCCGCGGGGTCAGGTGGATCGCGGGGTCAGCGTGTTCCTGCGGGTCGTCGGCGGTGAACCTGCGGATCTGCTCGAACAGGATCTGGCAGGCCTCGTCGCGGGGGCCGAGGATGTGGTTGCGGCCGGGCAGTGGCACGAGGCGAGCGCCCGGGATCAGACCGGCGAGCCGGCGGCCCTCCTCGAACGGTGCGGCTGCGTCGTCCCGCACGTGCAGGACGAGCGTGGGAACCCGAACCTGGCGGGCAAGGTCGACGACATCGATGTTCGACGCGACCTCGCGGATCCGGGCTGCGGTCTCCGCGGAGGTGGCCACCCGCTGCACCTCGTCGAATGCTGCGATCTCCTCCAGCGTCGCGTCCGGCATGTACAGCGTCGTGAACAGCCGACGGAACGCCGGGTTGGGCGCTCCCCACCCGGAGCGGGTCAGCGCGACCAGGGCCTGGTCCTCGGCGCGCTCGGCGTCGGTCGTCGCGCGCCGGGCGCGGCCCAGTGCGTAGCTGCCGTAGAGGATGAGATGGCTCACCCGCTCCGGATGGTGGACGGCGTACGCGATCGCCGCCGGACCGCCACCGGACAGCCCGAGCAGAGCGACCCGGTCCGCGCCGCAGGCGTCGATCACCGCGCCGAGGTCGCCGACCCGGGCATCCAGCGACTGATCGACGGCGTCGCGGTCGGACAGGCCGCAACCGCGCAGGTCGTAGCGGACCAGCCGGTGCTCGGCACTCAGTCCGGTGAGCAGGTGCGGGTAGATCTGCCAGTCGTAGTCGAGATGGGTGAGCCAGGTCGCGGCCCGGACGAGAGGGCGGCCGGACCCACACGTCGCGTAGGCGATTCGTACGCCGTCGGGCGCGGCGCAGAACCGGATCTCGTCATCCACCACCCCTGCTCATTAGCGGTCGGGGTGCCGCTGGTCAAGCGCGCGGCGGCTCGCTACGGTGCGTCGGTGACCGGGGCTGTCCGACGTCCTGTGGTGCTCGGTCCCGGCGAGGGTCGCGAGTACCCGATGGGTCGGCTGTCGGCCGTCTTCAAGGCTGACGGCGGGGACACGCAACGGCTCTACTCGATATCCGAGTGGTGGCTCGAGCCGCACACCAAGGGCCCCGGTGCTCACCAACACGCCGAGGACGACGTCTTCTACGTGCTGGCCGGCACCATGAGCGTGATGGTCGACGGGGAATGGCACGACGCCCCTGCGGGCTCCTTCGTGATGGTGCCCGGGGGCACGGCGCACGACTTCGAGAACCGATCCGACCAGCGCGCCGGGATGCTGAACGTGTCGGCACCGGGCGACTTCGAAGAGCAGATGCCAGGCATCGCGCAGTGGTTCAGGGAGCGGTCCGACGACGAAAGCTACGTCTGACCGGACCGACGATTGACGCCCCTTCCGATCGGGCAGAGGGTGCAGGTATGCAGAAGATGTCGCTCGAGGCCATCGCGCGTGAACAGCTCGAGGAGGCCCGCCGAAACGGCGGTCGCGCGGCAAGCACCGTATTCGGTGGCCACGAACAGGTGTTGCGCCAGACGGTCATCGCGTTGGTTGCCGACACAGAGATGAAGGAGCACGCGAGCCCCGGTGCGGCGACCTTGCACGTACTGTCCGGCCGGGTGCGGCTGACCGCCGGGGCGGACAGCTGGGACGGCCGATCCGGCGACCTCATCGTCATCCCGCCGACCCGCCACGGCCTGAGCGCAATCGAGGACTCCGTCGTGCTGCTGACCGTCGCGAAGGTCTAGCGACTACGGCTTGTCGAGGCGGTTGAGCAGCTGTTCGATGCGGGTGGCGTCCCCGTGCAGGTACGCACCCATCTGCTGTGCCTCGGCCAGCCCGATGCGTCCGTAGAACAGCAGCACCAGGGCTTCCGGTGACCCGGAGAGCTGGTCGGCGTCGGCGATCGCGCTCGGCTCGATCTGCGCCGTGTCGTCCTTGATGACGACCGAGAACGGCGTCCCACCCGCGGGCGCGACCACCAACGTGTAGTCCGCGGCTCCGGCCGGGTGGATGTAGCGCGGCAACACCTGGGCGAGGACTCTCAGGGTGAGCAGGCAGCTGGTGTCGTCGAGCGGCCACTGTTCGCCGGCCGCGACTGCGACATCGCGCCCGTGCACCATCAGCTCGGTCACCCAGTTGCTGCGGAGGGTGGCGGCGTCGAGCGGAAAGCCGTCGCGATAGGGAAACATCGTGTCGAGCGCCTGCTCGGGCCAGAACACGTTGTACTTCGCGTTGCGGGAGCGCAGCCGACCGATCAGCTCGCCCATCGTCGCCGTTTCGAACTCCGCGATCTCGCGGTCGTTCATCTCCTCGAGCTCGCGTTGTGTGCGGGCCAGCTTGCGGTCTGCGTTGAGGTAGCGGCCCGCCATGCTCACGAGGTGCGCCGCGACGTCATGGGCGTTCCACTTGCTGTTGGGGACGGGCAGGTCGGGCTGCACACGCCCGAAGAGGTCCACGACGCGCCGGCTGGCGGCGCCCTCACAGCTGACGAGCAGTTCGTGGTCGACCGCGCAGACGAGCATGGGACGAACCTTAACGAGCGGTAACGTCTCGCGGGTGAAGCATCAGGTCGTCGACGCCCGGGGCGCCCGTATCCACTGCGTCGAGATGGGATCCGGGCCGCTGGTCATCCTCGTCCATGGGTTCCCCGAGTCGTGGTACTCGTGGCGCCATCAGTTGCCGGTGATTGCGGAGGCCGGATTCCGGGCGGTGGCGATCGACGTACGCGGATATGGCCGGTCCTCCGCGCCGCACGAGGTCGAGGCGTACGGGATGGTGCATCACGTCGGTGACATCGTGGGAGTGGCGGAGGCGCTCACCGGTGCGGGCGAGCCCGCGATCCTGGTCGGGCACGACTGGGGCTCGCCGATCGTCGCGCACTCGGCGCTGCTGCGTCCGGACGTCTTCTCCGCCGTAGCGATGCTCAGCGTGCCGTACAACGCACCCGGGGGACCGCGCCCGACCGCGGCCTTCGCACGCATGGGCGAGCTGGCCGGCAAGGTGACCGGCCAGGAGGAGGAGTTCTACATCAACTACTTCCAGGAGCCCGGCCGTGCGGAGCGGGAGTTCGAGGCCGACGTACGGACGTCGCTGCTGAAGTTCTACGTCGGAGCGTCGGCGGACGCCCATCGCAGCACGGACGGCGGGACGACGGCCACCGTCGCGAAAGGCTCGCTCCTGCTCGACCGGGTGACGTTGCCGGAGTCGCTGCCGGGCTGGCTGAGCGAAGCCGATCTCGACTTCTACACCGAGCAGTTCGAGTACGCCGGGTTCCGCGGACCGCTCAACCGCTACCGCAACGTGGACCGCGACTGGGTCGACCTGCGGGCGTGGACCGGCGCGCCGATCCGCCAGCCCTCGCTGTTCATCGGCGGGGACCGCGACGGTCCGGTGCTCTGGGGGCAGAACGCGATCAAGCGCTTCCCGGAGAGCCTGCCCGGCCTGCGCGGCAGTCACATCCTGGAAAAATGCGGGCACTGGGTGCAGCAGGAGAAGCCTGACGAGGTGAACCGGTTGCTCGTCGACTGGCTTATCTCGCTGTAATCGGGCCGGCGCCGGCGTGCGCCAGGATGCTTCCCGTGACGTTGACGTCCGGGGGTGGTGACATCGACGCCGACGAGCAGGTCGTTGCCGCCGATGGGACTGCACCCCGACGCCGAGTCGGACGTCGAGCTGCTCGCCGGATCGGAGGCGGTGCGCCTGTTCGTCACCAGAGCCAGGGAGCATCGCCCGGACTTCGCGTTGGACAGCTCCAACTGGGGCAGCGGTTTCGGCTGCTCAGCGCCCGCTCGCGGACCGCAACCGCTCGCCAGCAGACCTTGGAAGGTGCGGTCGCCTGGTCCTACGACCTGCTCGACGAGGCCGAGAAGCTGGTGTTCGCGACGTTGTCGGTCTTCCCCGCGACGTTCGACCTGCCGGCCGCCGAGTCGGTCTGCGCGGATGGCGCGGGCCGCGACGCGTTCGACGTGGTCGACCTGGTCGGATCGTTGGTCGACAAGAGCCTGCTGCAGGCTGAGCCGGGCGACGGCGGTTTGCGATACCGGATGCTCGAGAGCATCGCGGACTACGCCGCGCAGCGGCTGGCCGACCTCGGCGATGCCGTCGTCCGGCGCGCCCGCGAAGCACACGCGCTCTACTACCTGGGCTTCGTGGAGGTCGCCGCGCCGTCCCTGACCGGCTTCGACCAGATCGAGTGGAAGACGAAGGTCGAGACCGACTTCGACAACATCCGCACCGCGCTCACGGTCCTGGTCGCCGGTGCCGAGTACGGCGGCGAGGCGTCGGGCGGGTTCCACGTCCTTGCGCAAGCCGCGCTCGATCACGCCGACGCGCAGGGCGACACCCGAGAGCGCGCTGCCGCGCTGTTGACCCTCGGGTACCTCCAGCAGCGAGTCGGCGAGGTCGACGCGGCCCGCAACAGCGCCGAGGCCGGCGCGCGGATCGCCCGACAGATCGACGACAGCTCGCTGGCCGCGGCGCACCTCAGCCGGCTGGCATTCGAGCAATGGAGGCGGGTGACCTGGCCTCGGCCCGCACGGCACTCGAGGCCGCGCTCGCGCACGCCGGGTCATCGAGTGAGAACGAGGCCGTCGTCCTGCTCAACCTGGGTCTGGTGAAGTTGCTCGAAGGCACGCCGGATCTCGGCGCCGCCGAGTACCGCGACGCCCTCCAGCAGTTCGCCCGACTCGGCCGGATCGACCAGGTCCCGTACGCGCTGCTCGGCCTTGCGGTGTCCGCTGGAGCCTCCGGACACCTGGACCGCGCTGCCGTCCTGCACGGCGCCGCGGCCGCGATGTTCGAGATGGAGGCGATCACCCTCGCTCTTGCCTGAGTGCCCCGCACACAAGTCGATATTTGACAAGGATCCACTTGTACAAGTAGGCTTCTGTATACAGACGGAAGACTACTACTCGAGGAGCTGTGACATGGGCGATCAGAGCGATCAGGACTATTCAGCCACCGTGCGGGTGGCGGCCTCACCGGACGAGGTGTTCGCGGCGCTGACGACTGTCGACGGACTCAGTGCCTGGTGGACGACCGCGACCGGTGACGCCACGGCCGGAGGGACGATCACCTTCCACTTCGGGCCCGAGTCCACGGCGGTGATGCGGGTCGAGGAAGCCGAGCGCGGACGCGGCGTTCGCTGGTTGACGACGGAGTGCATGCTCGAGGACTGGGTCGGCACGTCGCAGACCTTCGAACTCGAGGCGCTGGCGGACGGCGGCACCCAGATCCGCTTCCGGCATTCCGGGCTGACGCCGCGGCTGGCCTGCTACGCGGACTGCAAGAGCGGGTGGGACCACTTCGTCCCGAGCCTCGCGACGTATGTAGACACCGGCCTGGGCAACCCGAGCGGGTCGCCGGCCGACCTCGCCCGCCGCGAGGTGCGCGCGAAGCAGGCCGCCGCGGGCGCGGCCTGAGATCCTGGGCTAATGAGCGCAGCACGAGCGGCATCGGCGGACCTCGCGGACGAGGCCGCTGATGCCGCCTTGCGCGCCCTTGCCGATCCGCACCGGCGCCGGATCCTGCGGCTCGTCCGCGGCGGCGAGATGGCAGCCGGAGAGATCGCGTCGCACTTCGACGCCTCGCAGCAGGCGGTCAGCCACCACCTGCAGGTGCTGGCTCGCGCCGGCCTGCTCAGCGAGCGCCGGGACGGCGTACGGCGGCTGTACGCGCTGGACCCGGACGGGCTCGAGCCGGTGCGCGAGGTGCTGACCGAACTGTGGCCGTCGGCGCTTCGGCGGCTGAAAGAGGTCGTGGAGGCCGACCGGGCGAGAGAGCAGAAGTGACCACCGAGGAGGTGCTGACCGCCTCCGTGCGGATCGCGGCACCGGCCGAGGCGGTGTTCCCGTACCTGGTCGACCCCGCCCTGATGGTGCAGTGGATCGGGGAGTGGGCAGACCTGGTGCCCGAGCCGGGTGGGACGTTCGCCCTCGACGTCAACAAGACGCCGGTGCGCGGCGAGTACGTGGAGGTGGACCCGCCGAGACGGGTGGTCTTCACCTGGGGGGTTCCGGGCCGCGACGCGATGCCGCCCGGCTCGACCACCGTCGAGATCGTGTTGACCGCTTCCGGAGACGAGACGCTGGTCGAGCTTTCGCATCGTGGCCTGCCTGACGCGGAACGACCCGGGCACCTCGAGGGCTGGACCACGATGCTCGGCCACCTCGTGGACCTCCATCGCTGACGGAGCGGGCGACGGGAATCGAACCCGCATAACCAGCTTGGAAGGCTGGGACTCTAGCCATTGAGCTACGCCCGCGCGGACCCGTCCGACCTAAGATCGCAGGGCAAGCCGCGGGGCGTAGCGTAGTGGCTAGCGCGCCTGCTTTGGGAGCAGGAGATCGGGAGTTCGAGTCTCCCCGCCCCGACAGCAAGAGTTTTCGCGAGCCAGCCCCTGCCGATCCACCACAGGAGATTCGCGCCCCATGAAGAGCGCCGTCGAGACCCTCGGCCCGACCCGCGTCAAGCTCACCGTCGAGGTCCCCTTCGACGAGCTCCAGCCGGCAATGAGCGGGGCGTACAAGAAGATCGCGCAGCAGATCCGGCTCAAGGGCTTCCGGCCGGGCAAGGTCCCGCCGCGCCTGATCGACCAGCACGTCGGGCGCGACGCGGTGCTCGAGCAGGCGGTCAACGACGCGCTGCCGAGCCTGTACGGCGACGCCGTACGCGAGAACGAGGTCGACATCCTCGGCCAGCCCGAGATCGAGGTGACCAACTTCGCCGACGGCGAGGACCTGGTGTTCACCGCAGAGGTCGACGTCCGACCGGAGATCGAGCTGCCGGACTACGAGGGTCTGCCGGTGTCGGTGGAGGACGCCGACGTCGCCGACGCGGAGGTCGACGAGCAGCTGCAGGGCATGCGCGACCGGTTCGCGACCCTCGCCACGGTCGAGCGCCCCGCGGCGGCGGGCGACTTCGTCTCGATCGACCTGTCGGCGGCCGTCGACGGCAACCCGGTCGAGGACGCCTCCGCCGCCAACCTGTCCTACGAGGTCGGCAGCGACTCGCTGGTCTCCGGACTCGACGACGCGATCGTCGGGCTGGCGGTCGGCGAGTCCAAGGAGTTCGCGACCCAGTTGCGGACGGGGTCCGAGGGCGGCAGCGCCGCACAGGCGACGGTCACGGTGCGGGCCGTGAAGGAGAAGCAGGTTCCGGAGCTCGATGACGACTTCGCGCAGATGGCCAGCGAGTTCGACACGATCGAGGAGCTCAAGGCCGACCTCCGGGAGCGTCTCGGGCGGGTGAAGGCCCTCACGCAGGGCGTCACCGCGCGGGACAAGGTGCTGGAGACCCTGCTCGAGACGGTCGACGTGCCGCTGCCCGACAACGTCCTCGGCGAGGAGATCGCCTACCGCAAGCAGGACCTCGACCACCAGCTCGGCCATGCGGGGATCTCCAAGGAGGACTACGCGAAGTCCCAGGACCAGACCGTCGAGCAGCTCGATGCGGAGATCGAGAAGAGCGCGGCCACCGCGATGCGCTCGCAGTTCGTCCTCGACGCGATCGCGAAGAAGGAGGAGCTGGGAGTCGAGGAGACCGATCTCACCGAGGAGATCGTCCGCCGCGCGGCGCGGGCCGGCGTGCGGGCCGATGCCTACGCCCAGCAGGTCGTCAACGCGGGCGCGCTCGGCTCGCTCATGGCCGACATCCTGCGCGGCAAGGCGCTCGCCCTGGTGATGGAGCGCGCAAAGATCACCGACGCATCAGGACGGCCGGTCGACCTCGAGAAGCTCAGCGCTCGCCCGGAGGCCGCCCCGGCCGATGACGCGGACGACCATGACCATGACCATGAGGGTCACGACCACTAGACGGCCGCCAAGACCATCGGCCTGCGCGTGGCTGGTTTGGGCAGAACGCGTGTGCTCAGAGCGAACAGGTGCGTTACCGAGGAAGGAATCGACTCGACCGGCGGTTAGTGTCGTGTCATGAGCGATCCGAACCCGGGGATGCGGACGAACGGTTCCGGCCTCAACCTCAACGACTCGGTCTACGAGCGGCTGCTGCGCGAGCGGATTGTGTTCCTCGGCAGCCAGGTCGACGATCCGATCGCCAACCAGATCTGTGCCCAGCTCCTCCTGCTCTCCGCAGAGGACCCGGAGCGCGACATCTTCCTCTACATCAACTCGCCCGGCGGCTCGGTGAGCGCCGGCATGGCGATCTACGACACGATGCAGTTCATCACCAACGACGTCGCAACAGTCGCCGTCGGGCTCGCCGCGAGCATGGGGCAGTTCCTGCTGTGCGCCGGGGCCAAGGGCAAGCGCTACGCCACCCCGCACGCGCGGATCATGATGCACCAGCCGTCGGGTGGGATCGGTGGTACGGCGAGCGACATCGCGATCCAGGCCGAGCAGATGCTCTACACGAAGAAGACGATGCAGGAGCGGATCGCCTTCCACACCGGTCAGACGGTCGAGCAGATCGAGCGCGACTCCGACCGCGACCGCTGGTTCACCGCCGACGAGGCCAAGGAGTACGGGTTCGTCGACCACGTGGTCGCCCGGGCCAACCAGGTGCCGTCCGACGGCGCGGTCTCCTGACCGCGGGAGATCAGGAGACTACAGACATGTACGACGCCCACAACGCGCCCCAGAGCCGGTACATCCTGCCGACCTTCACCGAGCGCACCAGCTACGGCTTCAAGGAGCTCTCGCCGTACACGAAGCTGTTCGAGGAGCGGATCATCTTCCTCGGTGTGCAGATCGACGACGCCTCCGCGGACGACGTCATGGCCCAGCTGCTGTGCCTCGAGCAGATGGACCCCGACCGGGACATCTCCATCTACATCAACTCGCCGGGCGGCTCGTTCACCGCGTTGACCGCCATCTACGACTGCATGCAGTTCATCCGGCCGGAGATCATGACGGTCTGCCTCGGCCAGGCCGCCTCCGCGGCCGCGGTCCTGCTCGCTGCCGGCACCCCGGGCAAGCGGCTCGCGCTGCCCAACTCGCGCATCCTGATCCACCAGCCGTACAGCGAGGGCGGCGGCTCCGGGAGCGACATCGAGATCCAGGCCCGGGAGATCCTGCGGATGCGCAGCCTGCTGGAGTCCCTGATCGCCACGCACACGGGCCGCTCGCCCGAGCAGGTCAAGGAGGACATCGAGCGGGACAAGATCCTCACCGCCGAGGAGGCCGTGGAGTACGGGATCGTCGACGAGGTCATCCGCAGCCGCAAGCTCACCGCTGTGCCCAACCCGTCCTGACCCACCCGCTGGCCGGTCTCCCGGCCGCTTTCCCTAAACCTCGGCTTGAGACACGCGCCATCCGGCCGATCCGGAGGGTGTTTTAGGGGCGCGATGTCGGGTTGGCGCGATACCGTCGTGGATACCTAACGCCGCGGCGCGGCGGACCCAGGCCGTGTCGTTTCGCACAGCAGAGGCGGAGGAGAACGAGTGGCACGCATCGGTGACGGTGGCGACCTGCTCAAGTGCTCCTTCTGCGGAAAGAGCCAGAAGCAGGTCAAGAAGCTGATCGCCGGTCCAGGTGTCTACATCTGTGACGAGTGCATCGACCTGTGCAACGAGATCATCGAGGAGGAGCTCACCGAGTCCTCGGACGTCTCGTTCGACTCGCTGCCCAAGCCGAAGGAGATCTTCGAGTTCCTCGACGGCTACGTCATCGGCCAGGACACCGCGAAGAAGACGCTGTCCGTCGCCGTGTACAACCACTACAAG
>CAZEAM010000036.1:0-4918 GCA_964510285.1 uncultured Frankiaceae bacterium
GCTGGGCAGCTGGTCGCCGAAGTCCTGACCGGTCCAGAAGCGGTGCCGCTGGTAGACGTAGTCGATTCGCTCGAGGAAGTACGGCAGCCAGCCGATACCGCCCTCCGACAGTGCGAACTGCAGCTTCGGGAACCGCTTCAGCGCCGGGGACCAGATCAGGTTGGACGCGGTCTGGAACAGGTTCATCGGGGTGAGCGTGATCATCACGTCGATCGGCGCATCGTCGAGCATCAGCAGCTGTGACGACGATCCGATGTGCAGCGCGATCGTCATGTCGTTGTCGACGCACGCCTTCCAGAACGGGTCCCAGTGCTCGGAGTGCAGCGACGGCCAGCCGAGCTTGGCCGGGTCCTCGCTGAAGGTCACTGCGTTGCAGCCCTTGGCCTTGACCCGCTTGACCTCCTTGGCCATGAGCTCGGGATCCCAGATCGGCGGCAGCGACAGCGGGATGAACCGGCCCGGGTAGGAGCCGCACCACTCGTCGATGTGCCAGTCGTTGTACGCCTGCAGCATCACGTAGCCGAGCTCCTTGTCCTGCGCCCGGCTGAACAGCTGGCCACAGAACTGCGGGAACGACGGGAAGCACATCGAGCCGAGAACGCCGTTGACGTTCATGTCACGGATCCGCTCGTGGATGTCGTACGTGCCCTTGCGGACCTGGCTGTACGACGTGACATCCATGTCGTAGTCCTCGGGCGGGCGGCCGGCCACGGCGTTGAGCCCGATGTTGGGGATCTCGTTGCCCTCGAACGACCAGACCTCGTGGCCCTCAGGCTTCTTGATGCTCTTCGGAGCCTGGTCCTTCCACTTCTCCGGAACGTGGTTGTCGAACATGTTCGGCGGCTCGACCACGTGGTCGTCGACGCTCACCAGGATCATGTCTTCGACGTTCATACGACTGCCTCGCTCCCGATCTTGCTGCTGAGTTGACCTCACCTTAAGGCCTATTGGCGCCCCGCGAAACGCCCTGTTACGTTTTTCGAGAACATCGTTACCGCGGGCAGGGGGCCGGGTGGATCCAGCACCGTTCGATCTGACCGAAACAGACCGGCTGCTGTCCACGACGCGGGCAGTGCGCAAGCGCCTCGACCTGACCCGCCCGGTCGAGCGCGAGCTCATCCTCGACTGCCTCAGGCTCGCCGTACAGGCACCGACGCAGAGCAACTCGCAGACGTGGCGCTGGATGGTGGTGACCGAGCCCGACAAGAAGGCGGTGGTCGCCGATGCCTACCGGACGGTGGGCCTGGCCTATCTCGAGCAAGCCGCGGGGGCCGAGAAGGACCCGCAGACGCAGCGCGTCTACGAAAGCGCCGTCGCGCTCGCCAGGCTGCTCGAGCAGGTCCCCGCGATGGTCATCCCGTGCGTGACGAAGGACTACGACCCAGCGCACGGGCACGCCGTCGCCGCCAGCGTCTACGGCTCGATCATTCCGGCGACCTGGAGCTTCCAGCTCGCGCTGCGATCGCGCGGGCTCGGATCGGTGTTCACCACGCTGCACCTGTTCCAGGACGGTGTGGTCGCCGAGGCACTCGGGATCCCCGACGACGTCCTTCAGGTCGCGCTGCTGCCCGTTGCCTACACGATCGGCACCGAGTTCAAGCCCGCCGCACGACCCCCGGTCGAGCAGATCACGTACTGGAACCAGTGGGGGGCGACGCAGTAGTGCAGCGGTTCGAGACGGTCTTCGAGGTCGACGCGCCGCCCGCGAAGGTGTGGGGGCTGCTGCACATGCCGCCGCCCGCCGATGCGCCGAGCCCGCGCAAGGTGACCTACCCGGGCGGGCACATGGAGATCTGGTCCGAGGGCGACGCGAAGGGTGAGGGCCTGGTCCGGACCTGCGTGTTCCGGGTGCCGCGCTACCTGCTGTCCGGCGGGAAGGCGCGCTCGTGGGAAGTGGTCTGGAAGGTGGTCCCGCTCGAGCGCGCGCACTACCGCGGTGTCGGCAAGCCACTGTGGTCGCGCGGCGAGGGCTGGCACGAGCTCGAACCGCTCGACGACGGAAAGCGCACCCGGCTCACCTTCGTCGAGACCTACCACGTGATGAGCCCGCTCCTGCGACCACTCCTCGAGAAGCGAGTGCACGAGTTCATCTCGCGCGACAACCACAAGCTCTACCTGAAGCTGCTGTCCTACCTCGGCCCGGCGAAGGAGATCAGCAGCAAGCGAGAGCACCTGCCGACTCCGCCGGACTAGCCGGATAGTGTTGACATTTGGATAGCAGCATTATTTGATCTCCCTCGTGTCACCGAGGCTGAGCCGTGCTGAGCAGGTCGAGCGCAACCGCGCGGTACTCCTCGACGCGGCTCGCGATGTCTTCCTCGAGGCCGGGTACGTCGGCGCGACCGTCGACGCGATCGCCGAGCGGGCCGGCTTTTCGACCGGCGTCGTGTACTCCCAGTTCGGCGGCAAACCCGACCTGTTCCTCGCACTGATCGAGCGGCGCATCGAGGAACGCGCCGCCGAGCACGAACGCGCGGTCGAGGGGCTGTCGGGCCCCGCGGTCATTCACGCCCTGGTCAACACGAGCGTTGCCGACATGAGGCAGCACCCGGGCTGGACGCGGGTGCTGATCGAGTTCCGCGCGCTCGCGGCTCGTGACCCTGACCTGAACAAGCGGTACGCGACCCTCCACGAGATGACGGTGCAGCGGCTGGCCGGGGCAATGGCGCGCAGCAGCGGCTCGAAGAAGCGAGCCGACCTGACGACGTACGCCGAGCTGTTCCTCGCCCTCGGGACCGGGCTCGCGCTCGAGCGGGCCGCGAATCCGGACGCGGTGCCCGACGGGGAGGCGCTGCGCGCGCTGTGCAGGATGTTCGGGATCGTGGCGCCATGACCTGGGAGGAGTACCGCGACCGGGTGGCCGCAGAGGGCGGCGCCGAGCTTGCCGGGCAGGTGACGAGGCTCCGCGCCGACCCGGGCACCATCGCAGCACTGCAGGCCGACGGGTTACACCGGCTGCTCGAGCACGCCGTCGCGAACTCGCCGTTCCATCGAAAGCGGCTCGCCGGGATCGACGTCTCGCAGGTGCCACCCGACGACCTGTCCGCCCTCCCGGTGATGAGCAAGGCCGAGATGATGGCGGCGATCGACGACGTCTACACCGACCCGCGGCTCACCCACAAGCGCGTCGAAGCGGCGTTGGCCGCGTCGGACGAGCACCCGACACCTATCGATGGTGAGTTCGTCTCCCTCGCGACCGGTGGCACCTCCGGGCGTCGTGCCAGCATCACCTTCGACCGCGCCGGGGTGGTCGGGTACCTGAGCGCACTTGCCCGCCCGATGGCAGCGCGACTGCAGGAGGTGGCCGGCGACGGACCGCTGCCCGAGCTGACCCTCGCGATGGTGGCCGCCGGATCGGCGCGGCATGCGACGCATGCGATGGCCCACTTCGCCACGGGCACCCTGCCGTTCCGCTTCCACCACATTCCGGTGACGACACCGCTTCCCGCGATCGTCGCGCGGCTCAACGCGCTGCAGCCGCCCGCCCTGATGGGCTACGCGACGGCCATCCACCGCCTGGCTGCCGAACAGCGAGCCGGCCGGCTGCAGATCGCGCCCCTGTCCGTCTCCACGACCAGCGAGACGCTCGACACAAGGATGCGCGCGACGATCACGGAGGCCTTCGGTGTCGCGCCCACCAACACGTTCGGGTCCACGGAGGGCCTGGTCGGGGCGAGCCCGCCGGGTGGCGACGCGATCGTCTTCAACACCGACATGTGCATCGTCGAGCTGGTCGACGACGACTACCGGCCCGTGCCGGTCGGTACGCCGTCCTCGCGGATCCTGCTCACGAACCTCTTCAACCTGGCACAGCCGCTCATCCGCTACGAGATCGGCGATCGCTTCCAGGAGGTGCCCGACCGGGACGGCGGTGGGCTGCTTCGTGCGGTCGTGTACGGCCGCAGCGAGCAACCGCTGCGCTTCGGCTCCGTCGAGGTGCACCCGCACGCGATCACCACCGTCATGGTCGCGACACCGGACATCACCGACTACCAGGTGACTCAGACCGCGGGCGGCGTACAGGTCAACGTCGTCGCCGATCCGAGCTGCGACGTGGCAGCGCTCGCGTCCGCGCTTCGCGATTCGCTGGAGCGAGCCGGTCTCGAGAACGCAACCGCAGAGGTCCAACGCGTCGACGAGCTGACCCGCGACCCGAAGACCGGCAAGGTCCGCCGCTTCGTCACGCGATGACGTCGCCGGAGAGGGCGGTCAGGCGGGCGAGGCCGCGTTCGGCATGGTCGGCCAACCGCGCGGCGGCGGCCCGGCCCGCCGGCTGGTCGCGCTGGTCGGGCTGGATCCGGGCCGGGTTCAGCCCGGTCCTGTTGGCCCAGGCCGCGATGTCCGGCTCCGCACCGTAGGTCTGCGCCGCGACTGTCCCGATCGCTTGCATTCGGGCCCAGCTGCGCGGGTCGTCGGGGAGGGTGTTGGGCGGACACAGCCGGTTGCGTTCGCGGTCGTCGTCGCGGGTTGCCTCGACGTAGCCCGCCAATGCCGCACAGAAGCACGGGAAGCCGGCCCGGATCATCTGGAGCCGGATCTTGTCCGGCTTCCAGAGCGGGACCAGAGGCGGGTACTGCAGGCCCGAGGCAGCGCAGTGCACGATGAGCGAGTCGGGCGGCAGGGGCGCGCTGCCGCGATCGAGCAGGATCTTGTCGCGGGCCACATGCGTGATGTGGCCGAGCCGGACGACGTTTTCGACGCTGCGGAGCAGGTCGAGCTCCCAGGTCGCCAAGGTCGGCGCCTTGGCCATCGTCGGGGTCACGCTGCGGTCGATTCGAAGCATCACGTCGGCGGCTTCCAGCCGCAGGAACAGGTCGTCGAGCGACTCGGCCGCTGCCGCCGCCTCCATCGTGCTGGCCGACAGGCCCACGGCTGTGGCCGGGTTCGGCTGCACGACCGCGCGGTTGAGCATCCACGG
>CAZEAM010000037.1:0-5471 GCA_964510285.1 uncultured Frankiaceae bacterium
CGAGTTGTTGGCGTTCTGGTACTGCACGGACACGATGTCCTTGCCACCGAGGTCCATGTCGTATCCCGCGTCGCGCAAGGCGCGGATCTTGTCCTCTTCACGCGCCTTGGTCTCGATGAACTCCTCGATGTCGGGGTGGTCCACGTCGAGGATGACCATCTTCGCGGCCCGCCGGGTGGCGCCGCCGGACTTGATGGTCCCGGCGGAGGCGTCGGCGCCGCGCATGAAGCTGACCGGTCCGCTCGCCGTGCCGCCCGAGGACAGCAGCTCCTTGCTGGAGCGGATCCGCGAGAGGTTGAGGCCGGCACCCGAGCCGCCCTTGAAGATCAGGCCCTCTTCCCGGTACCAGTTGAGGATCGAGTCCATCGTGTCGTCGACGGCGAGGATGAAGCAGTTGTGCACCCGCAGACCGGAGGACAGGTACTCACCGGACTCGGTCTGGATGTCGTAGACGTCCATGACGCCACGAGACTCGACCGACGCGATCTCGAGCCGCTTGACCGGGAGGGCACCTCGACCAGGGATGTCGAACGAGGCCTCGAGCTTGTCCGCCGTGCGAGGGTCAACAAAGCCGATCTCGTCGGCGAAGATCCGGCGATCTCCCGCGTTCTGGATCCGGATGCACCAGAGGTCGTGACGATCTGCACGCTTCTCGGCCTTACGGCCAACCCGCGCAAAGATACCGAACCGAGCTAGCAGTGCTTGAATACCGCGGATAAGGTCCTCGCTGATCAGGTCCAATCCGATCAGCGTCGACCGCTCTCGCTTCGAGACGTAACCATCTGCCTGGAAGACGCTGCGAAGGTACGCCGCGACGACCGGAAGCGGAGCGGCGAACAGTCGCGGTGGCACGACCCTGTCGACACCCCGGGCGCGAAGGCCCCACCCGTCGACAAAGTTCGTTAGCTCCGCCCCATAAAGCCGCGTCCGACGGCAATCGAGCGTGACGTCCTGGGTCGTCACCCTGCGCTCGTGACGGTGAACGCCGGGCAAGACCGCATCAATCGCCTTCGTCACCCAAGCCAGTTCCGCGTCGGTCACCGTCATCGCTTCGATCGTGAGCGATCGATTCGTTCCGTCGTACTGGCCGACGAACCCGTCCGCCTGCAGCCAACCGGCGAGCGCGGCCTCGGCGATCTCCCGAGGCAGGATCTCCGCTTCACCGAAGGCAGTCCTGCGGTGCCATTCGAGTGTGTCCCCCGCCGCGAGCGTGCCGGCCGGGACAAAGCGACCCGTGCGATCACCGGTCGACTTCCACACCAGGTGGTCAGCGGTGACATCGAGTTGGTGGCCCGCCTTCGTGGTGATGCGGAGAACGTCCTTGCGTCCGTTGTGCTTGACCGCTGTGATCCGGGTCAACCCATCGGCGTCGAAGACCTTGGTGCCGACCGCACCCGATTCGACGAGCTCACCGATCGGCACCAGGCCTGCCGGCGTGCTGACGAGGGCGTCGTAGGGCTGGCACGCCGAGACCTGCTGCGGCGCCGTGGTGCCGACGTTGAACCAGACCGGCGAGTTGAAGCTGAAGATCTGGTGGACCAGCATGTGGGTGAGCTCGTGCTCGAAGATCTCGGCGTCCGCCGCACTCGCGAAGTAGCCGTAGTCCTCACCGGCTCGCCGGTACGTCGACACGACCCGGTCGATCAGCTGGCGCAGGCTCGACTCGCGCTCCGGCGAGCCGACCGCGCCGCGGAAGTACTTGGTCGTGACGATGTTCGCGGCGTTGACCGACCAGAAGTCGGGGAACTCCACGCCGCGCTGCTCGAAGTTGACGGTGCCGTCGCGCCAGTTGGTCATCACGACGTCGCGGCGTTCCCAGGTCACCTCGTCGTAGGGGTGGACCCCCGGCGTCGTGTAGACCCGCTCGAAGCGCAGGCTGCGCCCCCGCTGGCCGGTCGCCCGCGCCCGCTGGCCCTCGACCCGCCCGCTCGCCGTCTCGGTCATGAATGTCCTTCCGTATCCCTTAGTTCAACGCTTCCGCGGCCGGGATTGCTCCCGGATCGGCGCTCTGGGCGGCCCTCATCGAGGCGACCTCGATCACGAAGTCGTCGAGTGAGGTGAAGTTGCGGTAGACGCTCGCGAAGCGGATGTAGGCCACCTCGTCGAGCTCGGAGAGCGGCTCGAGAATCGCCATGCCGATCTCGTGGGAGGGGACCTCCGCGCCGAGCGCCCGGACGGTCTCCTCGACCTGCTGGGCCAGGCGGGCCAGGGCGTCCTCGTCGACCGGCCGGCCGGAGAACGCCTTGCGGACCCCGTCGATCACCTTCTGCCGGGAGAACGGCTCGGTGGTGCCGGAGCGCTTGACGATCTGCAGGCTCGCGGTCTCGACCGTGGTGAACCGCCGGCCGCACTCCGGGCAGGACCGGCGGCGGCGGATCGCCGCGCCGTCCTCGGCCTCGCGGGAGTCGACCACGCGGGAGTCTGGGTGGCGGCAGAACGGGCAGTGCATCCGACGCCTCCTCTATCCCCAGAAACCAACGGCCTGTGGAAGCGGTGTTCCACAATTTGTGGGTAAATCACATCCGTGTAACACAAGATGTAGGGGCAGACCGTACGGCCCCGCATCCCGGCGCGCAAGCATCTTCGGCCGGGTTTTCCCTGGCGTGTCGCAGCCCTCAACCGGCCGTCGGGACGATGAGCCGCTCACCCGGGTAGACCACGGCGCCAGAAAGCTTGTTGAGAGAGGCGATTTCGGCCACCACGGCTCTCGTGTCGACCTGCGGAGCCACCCGCCGCGCGACCGACCACAGCGTGTCACCGGCCTGCACGATCACGGCGTGTCGCGCCTGATGGGTGTGCACGGAGGCCTGGCTGGAGCCGCGGCCGAGGGTGAACCCGGCCATCACCAGGCCGGCCATCATCACCAGGGTGAGCACGAGCCGGCCCCGGCGGGTGAGCCGGACCGGCAGGCGCGGGGCGGGGGAAGTCATCGCTCGAGTCCTCTCGGGATCGAATGCCTGTTCGATCGAACGCATGTACGAGTTGTACCAGGGGTGGGCGACAAAATCCACGACACGTTCGAACAGATGTTTGAACTCGGCCCGATTGACGGCTACGGTCCGGACATGGCGAAGTCAGCGAAGCCCGACAAAGCGGATAAGTCGGACAGCAACGTCCACGAGATCCCGGACGGGCCGCCCGACGCCTCCGGCCTGACCCCTCGCCAGCACCGGGTGCTCGAGGTGATCCGCGACTCGGTCGAACGCCGCGGCTACCCGCCGTCGATGCGCGAGATCGGCGAGGCCGTGGGCCTGACCAGCACCTCGAGCGTGGCCCACCAGCTCAGCACCCTCGAGCGCAAGGGCTTCCTGCGCCGAGACCCGAACCGGCCCCGAGCAGTCGAGGTCAAGGTCCCCGCCGTGCCCGACGACGTCACCGGCGAGGGCGACGCCCGCCCGGCACCCACCTACGTCCCGGTGGTCGGCCGGATCGCCGCGGGCGGCCCGATCCTCGCGGAGGAGATCGTCGAGGACGTCTTCCCGCTCCCCCGCCAGCTCGTCGGCGACGGCCAGCTGTTCCTGCTGCAGGTCAAGGGCGACTCGATGGTCGACGCCGCGATCACCGACGGCGACTGGGTCGTCGTACGCCGCCAGCAGACCGCCGACCCGGGCGAGATCGTGGCCGCGCTGCTCGACGACGAGGCGACGGTGAAGACGTTCTCGCGCAAGAACGGTCACATCTGGCTGCTGCCGGCCAACGACGACTACTCACCGATCGACGGCGACCACGCAACTATCCTCGGCCGCGTCACCGCCGTCCTCCGCCGGATCTGACGGAGCCGCTGGACCTCAGCCGCCGCGGATCCGCCGCTTGCCGGCATCGACGATCGCGCGGCCGAGCGCACTCGATCTGATCCCGCTCTCCAGCAGATAGCGGGCCTGCGTCCCCAGCGGCAGCCGGACCTGCTTCCCGTCAACCCGGTGCGGCACCACCCGGCCGTCGCGCAGGTCGACGATGCGCCGCCACCGAAAGTCGGCCAGCGCGGGCTGGGAGTACAGCGGGTTGTAGTACCGGCAGCCTTCGAAGAAGACGTGGGTCACCTGGGTCTGGCGGGTGGAACCGGGTGTGGTGATCGGCAGGCCGCCGTGCACCATGTTGGCCGACCAGATCAGGACGTCACCGCGCTTGGCCTCGATCACCACCCTGGGCAGCTCGGCAGTCGCCATCAGCTCCTCGACGAAGTCTTCGTAGACCGCATAGCGCGCGTCACGTCCGCGATAGCCGCCGGCCACTCCGAGGTCGTGAAGCTCGATGATCGGCAGGCGGTGGCTGCCGGGGTAGTAGAACAGCGGACCGTTGCCGAGCGACTCGCTGACGTCTTCGAGCGCCACCCACACCCCGGCGAGGAAGCGGTGCGGCATCGAGTTGAAGTGGACGACGTCGCTGTGCGCCCGTTGCTCGCTGCCCTGCCGGAAGTTCAACGTCTGGAACGGGATCGGCTCACGCCCGTACAGGTCGCGAAGCGTGGTCATGATCTCCGGCGCCGTGGCGAGGGAGCGAACCGCCGCGCTGTGCTGCCAGGCGTCCTGGATCCGGTTCCCGAGCCGTTCGTGCTCGGGGGCCATCCCGGACAGGATCTCGTCGGCGATCCGCTCGAACTCCGGCATGTCGAGCGGAAACTGCAGGTAGCCGTCGTCGGCGAAGCGCCGGACCCGGTCACGGCGTACCGGGTCCAGGTCAGCGGCGGCGAGCTCGGCGTCGAAGAACGGCGACTCGAACCAGGGCACCTGCAGGTTCGCCATACCACTCGCCTTCCGGGCTCGCGTTCGGACCCAGCGCAGTGCTAGCGCCTGGTGACTCGGACCTTGACAGTAGCGCTCGTGGCCTGCACGTCGCCGCCGTCGCCGAGCACCTCGAGGCGGTAGCGCGCGGTCTTGCGCGGGTGCACGCGGAAGCTGACCTTGCCACGCCCGCCGGTGGTTGCGGCGTCGAGCGTCGTCCACGGCTTTGCGGCCCGCTTGGACCGCAGCGCGACCTGGCGATGAGCCAACGCCGCGTTCGTCGGGTTCGCGGTCACCACGCCGTGGATGCGCAACGCGGCGCCGCGCCGGAGGCTGCTCTTGTTCACCTGCAGGGCGACCTGCGGCGTGATCCCGATCCCGGCCAGCGCCACAGTCTTCACGGTGGTGCCGTCGCTGACCGTCAGCACGCCCGGGAAGCGACCCGCCGCCGGCGGCGCGAACGTGACGACGAACTGGCAGCTGCCGCCCGACACCAGGTCGCACTCGGTAGGCGACACGCTCCACGCCGGGGTACCGGACTGGAAGCCGGCCTGCAGGTGCCCGGACCCACCGGCTGAGGTCGCCGTGACCGTGGCCGGTACGGCGCTACCGACGTCGGCGGTGCGGGTGACGTTCACCGGCGAGACGCCGTAGGTGAGGGTCCCCGAGATGTCCGCCCAGGTCGGCGCGACGTCGACCGGGTCGGCCGTGTCGCCGCCGACGACCTCCTCGGTCAGCGACTCGCCCGAC
>CAZEAM010000038.1:0-2307 GCA_964510285.1 uncultured Frankiaceae bacterium
GATCGGGGTGACCAGGTTGGTCGCGCCCGGCCCGCTGGTGGCCATGCAGACGCCGACCCGGCCGGTCGCCTGCGCGTAACCGGTCGCCGCGTGGCCGGCACCCTGCTCGTGACGGACCAGAATGTGCCGCAAGCGCTTCGAGTCGAACAGCGGGTCATACGCCGGAAGGATCGCGCCACCGGGAATCCCGAAGACCACCTGCGCGTCAAGCTCTTCCAACGAGCGCACCATCGCCTGCGCCCCGGTCAGCCGCTCCACCTTCACCACTCCTGAACTGTTTTGGCCTGACAAGACATCCCTGCGTACATACAAAAGACCTGCGTACATACAAAAGCCCTGCGTACATACAAAAGCCCCTTGCGCTGGAAGCGCGAAGGGGCAGCAGGCGATCTGAGTTCCCTCAGAGCACCTGCTCACTAACTACGAGAATGCTGCGCACGCAACAACAGTGCGTCACGACGGCGTTCCCTGTCAACGCAATCGTCCGCGAACTTGCACTTTCGGCCCGTTTCTCGCTGAGAAACGGGCCGAAATCGCAAGTTCGGCGGTCGGGGTCAGCCGCAGACGGCGCCGTTCGCGGCCGAGCCGACCAGCCGCGCGTACTTCCCGAGTACGCCGGTCGGGTATCGCGGCGGCGGCGGCGCCCAGCCCTGCTTGCGACGCTCGAGCTCATCAGGATCGACCAGCAGGTCCAGCGTGCGGGCCGCCACATCGAGCCGGATGGTGTCGCCGTCCTGCACGAACGCGATCGGCCCGCCGTCGGTCGCCTCCGGGGCGACGTGGCCGATGCACAGCCCCGTCGTACCCCCGGAGAACCGGCCGTCGGTGAGCAGCAGCACGTCCTTGCCGAGCCCGGCCCCCTTGATCGCGCCGGTGACGGCGAGCATCTCCCGCATGCCGGGCCCACCCCGCGGGCCCTCGTAGCGGATGACCACGACGTCGCCCGGCTTCAGCTCGCCGTTGGTCACCGCGTCCATGGCGGGCTGTTCGGTGTCGAAGACCCGGGCCTGGCCCTCGATGATCGCGCGGTCGAAACCAGACGTCTTGACGACGGCGCCGTCGGGGGCGAGCGATCCGCGGACGATCGTCATCCCCCCGGTCGGGTGCAACGGGTTGGATAGCGCCCGCAGGACGTCGCCGTCCAGGCCTTTCGGCGCCAACGCCGCAAGGTTCTCGGCGACCGTCTTGCCGGTGACGGTCAGGCAGTCGCCGTGCAGCAACCCGGCATCCAGCAGCGCCTTCATCACAACCGGGATCCCGCCGACCCGGTCGACGTCGGCCATCACGTGCCGTCCGAACGGCTTCACGTCCGCCAGGAGCGGCGTCTTGTCACCGATCCGGTTGAAGTCGTCGAGCGACAGGTCGACCTTCGCCTCGTGCGCGATCGCAAGGAGGTGCAGCACGGCGTTCGTCGACCCGCCGAGTGCCATGACGACCGTGATGGCGTTCTCGAAGGCCTGCTTGGTGAGGATGCTGCGCGCGGTGATGCCCGCCCGCAGCATCCCGACGACGGCCTCCCCCGACGCGACGGCCGCCTCGTCACGCCGCCGGTCGACCGCGGGAGGCGCGGCACTGCCCGGCACCGACATGCCGATCGCCTCGAAGGCGCTCGCCATCGTGTTCGCGGTGTACATGCCGGCGCAAGCGCCCTCACCCGGGCACACGTTGCGCTCGATGGCGTCGAGCTCGTCGCGGGTGATCCGGCCGAGCGCGCAGGCACCGACGCCCTCGAAGGCATCGATGATCGTGAGGTCCCGGTCCTCGATCCGGCCGGGCAGCGACGTACCGGCGTAGAGGAACACCGACGCGAGGTCGAGCCTGGCCGCCGCCATCAGCATTCCGGGCAACGACTTGTCGCAGCCGGCGAGCAGGACCGAACCGTCGAGCCGCTCGGCGAACATCACGGTCTCGACCGAGTCCGCGATCACCTCACGGGACACCAGCGAGGCGTGCATCCCCTCGTGGCCCATCGAGATGCCGTCCGAGACGGAGATGGTGCCGAACTCCAGCGGTACGCCGCCGGACTGCCGGACCCCGTCCTTCGCGCGCTGCGCGAGACGCGCGAGCGACAGGTTGCACGGGGTGATCTCGTTCCACGACGACGCGATGCCGATCTGCGGCTTTTCCCAGTCGGCGTCGGTCAACCCGACGGCCCGCAACATGCCGCGCGCGCCGGCGCGTTCCGCGCCCTCGGTGACGTCCTTGCTTCGGGGCTTGAGATCCACGGGGTGGAGCCTAATCCGCACCCGAAACCACTGATGGCATGATCCGCGCGTGACCCGGTTCGCCGTGACCAGCGCCGACGGC
>CAZEAM010000039.1:0-21782 GCA_964510285.1 uncultured Frankiaceae bacterium
GTGACCTCCATCGCGGCGTCCGACGCGAAGCACTTCGCCGCGGCGGACATGAACGTCAGGTTCGGCGCGAGACGTTCGGACAGGGCAGCCGCGGTGTAGATCAGCGACCGGGCCGCCTCGGTCTTCATCGCCATGTCGGCCAACATGAACGAGACGCCCTGGAACTCCGCGATCGGCTTGCCGAACTGCTTGCGCTCCTGCACGTACCGCGTGCAGTAGTCGACGGCACCCTGGGCGATGCCGAGGGCCTGCGCGCCGATCGTCAGCCGGGTGTGGTCGAGGGTCCGCAACGCGGTCTTGAAGCCGGTGCCTTCCTCTCCGATCATCCGGTCGGCCGGGATCCGCACGTTGTCGAAGTACACCTCGGCGGTGGGCGAGCCCTTGATCCCGAGCTTCTTCTCGGGGGCGCCGAAGCTCAGCCCGCCGTCGTCCTTCTCGACGACGAACGCCGAGATGCCATTCGCGCCGCGCTCGGGATCGGTGACCGCCATCACCGTGTAGAACTTCGAGACCCCGGCGTTGGTGATCCACCGCTTGACGCCGTTGAGGACCCAGCTGTCACCGTCACGCTCGGCGCGGGTCTTCATGCCGGCCGCGTCACTGCCCGCGTCGGGCTCGGACAGGCAGTAGCTGAACATTCCCTCGCCGCTGGCCAGTCTCGGCAGGTAGGCCTTCTTGAGATCCTCGCCGCCGGACAGCAGCAGGCCCATCGTGCCCAGCTTGTTGACCGCCGGGATCAACGCCGAGGCCGCGCAGGCGCGGGACACCTCCTCGATGACGATCGCCGAGGCAATCGCGTCGGCACCCACCCCGTCGTACTGCTCGGGGACGTGCACGGCGTGCAGCTGGGCGGCGACGAGCGCGTCGTGGACGTCCCACGGGAACTCGGCCTTCTCGTCGATCTCCGCGGCGCGCGGGGCGATCTTGTCGTCAGCGAGCTCGCGCACCGTCTTGCGAAGGAGCTCGTGCTCCTCGGGAAGCGTGTAAAGGTCGAAGCCGGGATTCACCGGCACATCCTTGGTGGGCACTCGCCCTATCCTGGCCGGGTGGCTGCTCCCCGGCTCACCGTGATCGGCACCGGATACCTCGGTGCGACGCATGCCGTCTGCATGGCATCGCTCGGTTTCGAAGTGCTCGGGCTCGACGTGGACGAGGCCAAGATCGCGCGGCTCTCGGCCGGCGAGGTGCCCTTCTACGAGCCAGGCCTGGAGCCGCTGCTGCGCAAGACGCTGGCCAGCGGGCAGCTGCGGTTCACGACGTCATACGAGGAGGTCGCGGAGTTCGGCGACATCCACTTCCTGTGCGTCGGGACGCCGCAGAAGGAGAACGAGAACGCCGCGGACCTCGAGTACGTGTACTCCGCCGTCATGAACCTCGCGCCGCTGCTGACCCGGCCGTGCGTGTTCGCCGGCAAGTCCACGGTGCCGGTCGGCACCGCGGAGCGGATCGCCGAGCGGATCGCGGAGACCGCGCCCGCGGGCGACGCGGTCGAGGTGGTGTGGAACCCCGAGTTCCTGCGCGAGGGGTTCGCGGTCGACGACACGCTGCATCCGGACCGGCTGGTGTTCGGGGTGACCTCCGACCATGGTGAGCAGGCGCTGCGCGAGGCCTTCGCTCCGGTGATCGCCGGCGGTACCCCGGTCGTCGTCACCGATCTCGCCACCGCCCAGCTGGTCAAGGTCGCCGCCAATGCCTTCCTCGCCACGAAGATCTCCTTCATCAACGCGATGGCAGAGGTCTGCGAGGCGACCCGCGCCGACGTGACGAAGCTCTCGGAGGCGTTGTCGCACGACTCCCGGATCGGCGGGCGCTTCCTGCACGCCGGGCTCGGTTTCGGGGGCGGCTGCCTGCCGAAGGACATCCGGGCCTTCATGGCCCGCGCCGGCGAGCTCGGGGTGGACCAGGCGCTGACCTTCCTCACCGACGTGGACGCGATCAACCTGCGCCGCCGCGCCCGGATGGTCGACCTTGCCCGCGAGCTGCTCGACGACTCGCTGGCCAACCGCCGGATCGCGATCCTCGGTGCCGCGTTCAAGCCGAACAGCGACGACATCCGCGACTCCCCGGCGCTGGACGTGGCCACCCGGTTGCACAACGCCGGCGCGGAGGTGGTGGTCTACGACCCGGCGGCGATGGACAACGCCAGGGCGCGCTATCCCGACCTCTCCTATGCCGCCTCGACCTTGGAGGCGGCGCAGGGCGCGAACCTGGTCCTCCTGCTCACCGAGTGGCTGGAGTTCCGCGAGGTAGACCCGGCCGTGCTCGGCGACGTCGTCTCCGACCGCAACATCGTGGACGGCCGCAACGCGCTGGACCCGGACCGGTGGCGCGCGGCGGGCTGGACCTACCGGGCGCTGGGCCGTCCGTAGTCACGGCCGGGGCCCGGCCCCGCCACAACTGGCACCGCGATGCCAGATCGCCCGATCGGCGCTTTGCACGGGCGCGGACCGAAAGGATCGAATGCTGTCTCCGGCGAGACTGAACCCAGCGATCCCGGGTAGATGCCGAGCATGGCGAATGACGAGGTCTCCGTGGAGAGTGGGCAGCGTGAGCTCGACCTCGCAATGCGCCTGCTCTCCGAGGGCGTCCCGCTCTCCCTCCTGATCGACCTGGCGAGCCCGCCGCACTCCGACGAGATCTACCAGGCCGAGCCCGGCGACGCCGCCTGGCTGGTCGGCGCCGCATCCTGAGCGCGCGCGATCCGTCGTAGCGTCAGCCGGTCCGGCTTGCCCGAAGACAACCGCGGCATCGCCGGCACGGCCACCACTCCGCGCGGCAGTGCACACCCGGGCAGCTCGGCGCGACACCACTCGCGCAGCTCGGCCAGCGACGGCGCCGGCTCCACCCGCGAGACCACGACCGCGACCACCCGCTCGCCCCAGCGCTCGTCAGGTACGCCGACCACCTCCGCGTCGGCAATCGCGGGATGCCGGCGCAGCTCGCGCGCCACGTCCCCGGCCACGACGTTCTCCCCGCCGGTGACGATCACGTCATCCACGCGGCTCAGGACCCGCAGCCGGCCCTCGGCGTCGAGCTGACCGAGATCGTTGGTGATCAGCCAGCCGTCGTCGTAGGCCTGCGCGGTCAGGTCGGGCCGCAGCCGGTAGCCCTTCATCAACATCGGGCCGCGCAACGCGATCCGCCCGTCGGAGCGGACCGCCACCTCCACGCCGTCGAGCGGGCACCCGTCGTACACACAGCCACCCGCGGTCTCGCTCATGCCGTAGGTGGTGACCACCGGCACCCCGGCACCGCGGGCCCGCTCCAGCAGGTCCTCGCCCGCGGCCCCACCGCCGAGCAGGACCACCCGGAACCGGCGCAGGTCGACGCCCTCGTCGAGCAGCGTCACGAGCTGTGCCGGCACGAGCGAGGTCAACGTGGCCTCGGCGGCGGCGAACCGCGCCACCTCGAAGCGCTCGTGGACGACCAGCGGGATGCCGAACCGGCGGGCTCGCAGCATGACCTGCAACCCGCCGACGTGGTGCCACGGAAGACAGGACAGCCACACGTCGTCCGGCTCCCGGCCGATCCGGGCGTGCACGGCGTGGTTGGCGGCCTCCAGCGCCGCGTGGGTCAGTTCCACGCCCTTCGGCTGACCGGTGGAGCCGGATGTGGCGATCACCAGGGCGACGTCCTCGCCGACCGGCTGGTCGGGACCCATCGCGTCGACCAGCACCCCACGCGCCCGCGGTGGCGCGGTCGGGTCGAGCGGCAGCACCGCATGACCGGCGGACCACGCCGATTCCAGCGCGGCGATGAACTCCTCTCCCGGGGGCATCGCCAGGCTGACGAGAGAGCGCGGGACGGCGGCTGGCATCGTGGTACGACGGTAATCGCCGCAGACGAGGAGCACGTAACGGTGGGCGAGGAGCGACCCTCGCGCGCGATGGTGTGGGTCGAAGCCGCCCGTCCGCGCACTCTCCCGGCATCCCTGGCGCCGGTCCTCGTCGGCACGGCGGCGGCGGCCGACGGCAAGGGCCTCCGGCACCTGTCGGGCGGCCGGTTCGCCTTGGTGGTCGTCGTCGCGCTCGCCGTGCAGATCGCGGTGAACTACGCCAACGACTACTTCGACGGCGTGCGCGGAGTCGACACCGTCCAGCGCGCCGGCCCGCGGCGCGCGGTTGCCAGTGGGATCGCTTCACCTCGCGCGATGAAGACGGCGATCGGGCTCGCCATGGCGGTCGCCGCAGCCGCCGGGCTGGCGCTGGCCGCAATCGTCTCGTGGTGGTTGTTGCTCGTGGGCGTAGCCGCGTTCGTCGCCCTGCTCGGCTACAGCGGCGGTCCGCGGCCGTACGCGTCCGCCGGGCTCGGCGAAGTGTTCGTGTTCGTGTTCTTCGGATTGGTCGCGACGCTCGGGTCGGCGTACGTCCAGCACGCGCGGCTGCCCGCGACGGCGTGGATCGCGGCGGTGGTCACCGGCGTGCTTGCGGTCGCGATCCTCGTCGTCAACAACCTGCGCGACGTACCCACCGATGCCATCGCGGGCAAGCGCACGCTCGCCGTGCGCATCGGAGAAGCCCGGACCCGCCAGCTGTTCGTCGCGGCGATCGCCCTCGGCTTGGGCCTCGCGGTGATCGGCGAGCCGATCGCCGCACGCTCCGCCTGGCCACTGCTCGCGCTGCTCGCGTTGCCGCTCGCCCGCGAGCCGATCGCCGCGGTCCGCAGCGGCGGGGTCGGTCGGGCCCTGATCCCCGCGCTCGGGGGCACCGGGCGGCTCGAGCTCGCCGTCGCGGTGCTCCTTGCCGTCGGCCTGCTGCTCGACTGATGGCACCCGACTCGACGGTCGCGGTGTTCGACATCGCCATGCGGCTGCGCTTTCGCGGCCAGGACACCCGACGTGGCGTCCTGCTTCGCGGGCCGGCCGGGTGGGGGGAGTTCTCCCCGTTCCCCGAGTACGACGCAACGGTCTGCGCGCGTTGGCTCGCGGCGGCGCAGGAGGCCGCGACGATCGGCTGGCCGGCGCCGGTCCGGACCTCGATCCCGGTCAACACAACCGTGCCCGCGGTCGGGCCGCAGACCGCGCACGCGCTGGTGACCGCGTCGGGGTGCAGCACGGCGAAGGTGAAGGTGGGCGAGCCGGGACAGTCGCTCGCCGACGACATCGCCCGCGTCGAGGCGGTCCGTGACGCCCTCGGGCCCGACGGTGCACTGCGGGTCGACGCGAACGCCGCGTGGGACGTCGACATCGCGGCGGTCGCGCTCCGGGAGCTGTCCCGCTTCGACCTGGAGTACGCCGAGCAGCCGGTGCGCAGCCTCGAGGAGATGGCGCAGCTGCGTCGCAAGGTCGACGTGCGGCTCGCCGCCGACGAGTCGGTGCGCACCGCCGCCGACCCGTTGCGGGTCGCCGGTCTGGAGGCGGCCGACGTGGTCGTGCTGAAGGTGCAGCCGCTCGGCGGGGTACACGCTTGCCTCGACGTCGCCGAGGCCTGCGGGCTGCCGGTCGTGGTCTCGAGCGCGATCGAGACCTCCGTCGGGATCGCCGCCGGCATCGCCCTCGCGGCCGCGCTGCCCGACCTGCCGTTCGCCTGCGGGCTCGGCACCGTCCCGCTGCTGGCCAGCGACGTCTGCGCCGACCCGCTCGTGCCGGTCGACGGCGCCCTCCCCGTCCGGGCGGCGGTCCCGGATCCACGGTTGCTCGACGCCCACGCGGCAGACCCGCAGACCGCGGCGGACTGGCACGGCCGCATGGCAGCGGCCCAGTCGGTGCTCGCGGCCAGTGGGAAGGTGGGACGCGATGGCCGCTGAGAACGCCGGTCGGGCATTCGCGCTGGTCCTGGTCGACCAGTTGGCGCGGCTCGGCGTCAGGCACGCCGTGGTGGCCCCCGGCTCGCGGTCGACGCCGATCGCGTTGGCCCTGCTCGAACAACCCGACATCGAGGTGCACGTCCGAATCGACGAGCGCAGCGCCGCCTACCTCGCGCTGGGCATCGCCAAGGCGAGCGGGCAGGTGGTGCCGGTGCTGTGCACGTCGGGCACCGCGACGACGTACTTCCACGCAGCCGTCATGGAAGCCGATCTGGGACGAGTGCCGCTGCTCGTGCTGACCGCAGACCGCCCACCCGAGCTGCACGGGATCGGCGCCAACCAGACCGTCGAGCAGTCCGGCCTGTTCGGTGGGGCGGTCAGGCTCAGCGTCGACGTGCCGGTGCCCGAGCCCTCGCCGTCGGCGGTGAAGGAGTGGCGCGAGCTCGCCTTCCGGGCCGTCGTCGCCTGCACCGGCGGTGACGGCATCGCCGCGGGTCCGGTGCACCTGAACCTCGCGCTGCGCGAGCCGCTCGTCCCGACCGACGACGGGGTGGGGTTTGCCTACGACCTCGGGATGAACGCCCCGCGGGTCACCGTGCGTCGGTCCCGCGACGGCTCCGGCGCGGCCGCGCGATTGGCGGCGCTGCTGTCCGGCGTCAGGTCCGGCGTGATGGTCGTCGGCGACGCCGCGGGCGATCCGGAGCCGGTCGTGCGGTGGTGCGAGGTCGCCGGCTGGCCGCTGGTCGCCGAACCGCACAGCAACGCCCGTCGCGGTCCGGCCGCGATGCGGGCCGCCGACGTCCTCCTTCGAGACGACGACTTCGTCGCGGCGCACCGTCCGGACCTCGTCGTGGTCGTCGGGCGGATCGGCCTGTCCCGCGCGGTGCAGGACTGGCTCGGCCACGTCGGGCACGTCGTCGTGTCACCGGACGGCGGCAACTGGGACACCACCCGATCAGCCGTCGAGGTGGTGCGGGCGCCCACCGAAGCCCTCGACCAGGTCGGCGCGCAAGCCCATGGCGCGCCGACAACCTGGTTCGGCGCGTGGCGCGCCGCATCGGACCGGGCGGCCGCGGCGCTCGACCGGCTGATCGACGGACCGGAGCTGAACGAGCCGCAGGTCGCCCGCGACATCGCGCGGCTGGTCCCGCCGGGCGGCGCGCTCGTCGTCGGGTCGTCGATGCCGATCCGGGATCTCGACCTGGTGATGGAGCCGCGCGGAGACCTCACCATCTACGCCAATCGCGGCGTCAGCGGGATCGACGGCTTCGTGTCGACCGCGATCGGGATCGCCCGGGCCCGCCCGGCCCGCCCGGTGACCGCACTGTGCGGAGACCTGTCGCTGCTGCACGACATCAACGGGTTCGCGATCGGCACGGAGCAGCCCCCCGACGTCACGTTCGTCGTCGTCAACAACAATGGCGGAGGCATCTTCTCGCTGCTGCCGCAAGGCGCGTCGGTCGCTCCGGCGGCCTTCGAGCGGCTGTTCGGGACGCCGCATGGCGTGGCGATCGACTCGCTCGCAGCGGCGTACGGCGTGGAGCACCGCCTCGTGACCACCGCGGCCGACCTCGCGGCGGCTCTGGCCACGCCGCGCGGGCTTCGCATCGTCGAGGTCCGGACCGACCGCGCCGCGAACGCCGACCTGCACGCCCGGATGCGTGCCGTCACGGTTGGGTAAGGTCCGGATCATGTCGGAAGCGAATCCACGCCAGAACGTCACCTTCCCGAGCAACGGCAACCAGGCGCACGGCTACCTCGCCACGCCGGCCTCCGGCAGCGGGCCGGGCGTGATCGTCATCCAGGAGTGGTGGGGACTGACCGACTACATCGCGGGCGTCGCCGACCGGCTGGCGGCCCAGGGCTTCGTCGCGCTCGCCCCGGACCTGTACGGCGGGAAGACGACCCACGACTCCGACGAAGCCGGATCGCTGATGATGAGCCTTCCGGTCGAGCAGGCGGCGCTCGATCTCGCGGGTGCGGTCGACTTCCTGGTCGGCCACGAGGCGGTCACCTCCACGAACGTCGGCGCGATCGGGTTCTGCATGGGGGGCGGCTTCGTCTTGATGCTCGCGGCGCAGCAAGGCGAACGGGTCGCCGCGGCGGTCCCGTTCTACGGCGTCGGGCCGGCCGTGCCCGCGACCTACGCCGGGGTCACGGCGGCGATCCAGGGGCACTATGCCGAGAACGACGACTTCTTTCCGGCGGACGCCGCACGGGAACAGGCCGACCAGATCCGGACCGAGTCAGGCGCCGAGGTCGAGTACTTCTTCTACCCGGCCGGCCACGCGTTCCACAACGACGAGAACCTGCTCGGCACCTATAACAAGGAGCAGGCCGACCTCGCCTGGGACCGCGCCGTAGCCTTCCTCAAGACCAAGCTCGGCTGATCGGGGGCTACGCCGCGACCGGGACCGCAGCCGGCCGGGCGGCCGTCGCGGGAGCCCATCCGGGGTGGCGGAAGACGTAGCCCACCGCGTGACGCACCGAGGCAGCGCGCCGTACGTCGCGGTACATCGAAACCCACTCGTGGGTCTCGATGCGAAGCGGGTTATGGGTCTGGATGTTCTTGGTCAGCCCGTAGACGACCGGCTCGACCTCTGGTGCGAACGAGCCGAACATACGATCCCAGACGATCAGGATGCCGCCGTAGTTCTTGTCGAGATACTGCTGGTTCGACCCGTGGTGCACCCGGTGATGGCTCGGCGTGTTGAGGACGAACTCGACCGGAGCCCACATCCGGCCGATCGCCTCGGTGTGAATCAGGAACTGGTAGAGCAGGTTGATCGCGAACGTGGTCAGGATGAGATCGGGCGCGACCCCGAGGAGCGCAAGCGGCATCAGGAACGGCAGCGTGGAGACGACCACCCAGGGCTGGCGCAGCGCGACGGAGAGGTTGTAGCGCCGGCTCGAGTGATGCGCGACGTGGATCGCCCACAGGAACCGCGACTCGTGGTGCAGCCGGTGGTACCAGTAGTACGCGAGGTCGACACCGAGCATTGCCACCACCCAGGCGGCCCAGCCGTGCTCGAGACGCACGAGAGCGACGTGGTAGGCCGCCACCAGGGCCGCCACCTCGACCAGCGCCCAGGGCGCGCCGAGGACCTGGCTGCCGGCGCCCGCTGCGATGTTCGCCCAGGTGTCGCGGGTCTCATACCGGGCCTTGCGCGCGCCCCGAAGCAGGAAACGCTCGGCGAGGATGCTCAGCAGGAAGCCCGGTCCGGCGGCCAGCAGGATGATCTGCGCGGTGGTCATCGCTCGACGGCAGCGGCGAGTCGCTCGAGCGTGCCGCTCATCGTCTGGCGGTTTCGCGCCTCGCGGTCTTCGATGCCGGAGATCTGCTTGCTCGCCTCCATCGCGGACTCCGGTCGCAGGTCCTCGCTCCACTCCGTGACGCGGCAACCCGACTCGGTTGGCTCGATCCGGTAGCCCCACGTCGAGTAGTGGAAGTCGAACATCGAGCACTCGAAGGCGAAGGACCGGCCGGGCTCGGCCTCGATCACCTTCCCCTGCGTGGTCCACTCGTGCTCGCCGTGGCGGTTGTGACCGTCGAAGGTCGCGCCGACGACCGGACCATCGAAGCCGTCGTGCCACGCGCACGTGTGGCACTCCTCGGACCACTCCCCCATCCGCGTCACATTGGAGATCGCGGCATAGACCGCATCGGGTGAAGCCGCTATGTCACGGGAGATCTCGAGCCGCTCAGCCATGCGGTCAACTATGCCGCAGGCCTCCCCGATGCCGGCGGCAGCGTGACCCTCAGCTTGGATTGCGAGTGCCCGAGCGCTTCCCAGTCGTCCATGAAGCGGGCGGACAGACCGTGCCGCGCGGCGGCCGCGATCAACGTCTCGGTCCGGTAGTAGAAGTCCTCGCGGAGCTTGCCGTACTCCTTGCCCTCGGTGCGCTTGAACGTGAGGTCGAAGAAACCGTCCGGCTTCATGATCCGGCCGACGTGCGCGAAGCAGTCCTCGATGACGTCGAGCGGCGCGTGGGAGAACACGCTGTGCGCGTGCACGACGTCGAACACCGCGTCCGGGAAGGTCGAGTAGGTCTGGTCGCGAACCAGCTCGAGATGCGGGCGCTTGTCGACCAGGCCCCGCTCAACCAGATTCCGCTGCGCCGAACGCAGCGCCTGCTGGGAGATGTCGAGCCCGAAGTAGTGCTCCGCGTCCAGGTAGCGGATGATCCGCCAGCCGGCCCGAAGGTTGCCACAGCCGATCTCGAGCACTCGGTGGTGCGGCTGGAGCCCGTGCCGCACCAGGTAGTCGAACTGGAGCTTGCCGACCCGCCGCGACCTCCGGCTTTTGATGTCGCCGACCGCGGTGGCCTTGCCCTGCGTCACTAGATCGTCGACGACGGCACCGTAGTAAGCGAGATGATCGCGATGGCTCAGCCGCAGCATCGCGTCGCGACGGAGCCGGTGCAGGTACCACCGCGCGCGTTGCGGGTAGCGAGCCGCATGACGCGCCGCCTCGAGAACAGTCCGCCTCTCCCGCATGAGCCCTCCCCCGCCCGACGCCCCACCGGGCTTTCTGTGTCAACGCGCCCGACCGGGCTTTCTGTGTCAACGCTTCCCAGGCAGCGGGCGGTTGACACAAGGTCGGCTGATCCGCAGGTCAGAGCAGCGCGGACAGGACCGCGTCGAACTTCGCCGTGGTCTCGGCGACCTCCGCCTCGGGGTCGGACTGCGCGACGATGCCCGCTCCGGCCCACAGGCGAGCCGTGTCGCCGTCGAGCTGGGCGCATCGCAGGGCGATCGCGAACTCGCCGTCCCCCCGGGCGTCGACCCATCCGACCGGGCCGGCGTAGCGCCCGCGCGGCGCCGCCTCGAGCGCCCCGATCATGGCAAGCGCCTCGGCGCGCGGGGTGCCGCCCACCGCCGCGGTCGGATGCAGCCGCGCGGCGAGCTCGAGCGCCGACGGCGGCTCGGGCGCCAGCCATGCCTCGACGTGGGTCGCCAGATGGGTGACGTTGGCGAGACGAAGCAGCTGCGGACTGCCGTCGCTGACCATGTCCGCGGCGACCGCGCCGAACACATCGCGCACCGAGTCGGCGGCGATGCGGTGCTCGACCGCGTCCTTGGCCGACTCGAGCAGCTCGCGCTCGAGCGTCGCGTCCTCGTCCGGACTCTCTCCGCGCCGCACGGTGCCGGCCAGGACGAGCGACTCTGCGTGACGCCCGATCCGTCGGACCAGAAGCTCCGGTGAGGCACCCACCAGGCCGTCGCACACGAAGGTGAAGCAGGACGGGAAGCGGGCGGCGAGCCGGGCGGCGACGGCACGCGGGTCGAGCACCGCCGGGGCGACGACGTCCAGCGCCCGTGCCAACACCACCTTCTCGACCGAACCCGCGCGAATCGCCGCAACCGCGCGTCGTACGCCGTCCGCCCACTCGGCTTCCGACGGCACCGCGGCCGCGAGCTTCGCCGGCGGCGCGGTGGCCGCCGCGACCGGGCGCCGCCGCAGGGCAGGGACGGCGACCGCCCCGGGCGGGTTGACCAGCGTGACCCACGAGCGACCCTCACGACGACCGAGCACAACCTTGGGCACCACGACCACCGAGGGGTCGAGCGCCGGGTCGAAACCGAGCGAGGCGATCGCGACCGGTCCGCATCCGGGCAACCCGACGTCGTCGCGGGCGGTGATCGACGCCAGCGCGGCACTCACCGCCGCCGGATCACCGGTGGTGAGCCGTGCCGCCTCGCCCCAGCCGACGATGCCGTCACCGCCGCGCAGGAAGCCAAACGCCTGACCGGCCGGCAGCCAGGTGAGCAGCTCGCCCGGGTCGTCGACCTCCACGCTCCACGCGACGAGCTCCGCGGCCGCGACTGAGGCAACAGCCTTGCTGGTCACCGGTCAGCTCATCCGCTCGGCTCGTCGAGCTCGGCCTGGAGGGCGTCGTTCTTCGACCGCGCCGTCTCGGCGAGCCCTTCCTGGAAGGCGACCATCGCGGCGCGCAGTGCGCCGTCACCGATCCCGAGCATCCGTACGGCGAGCAGCCCCGCGTTGCGCGCGCCGGCCACCGACACGGTCGCCACCGGAACTCCGGCCGGCATCTGCACGATCGACAGCAACGAGTCGACGCCGTCGAGGTGAGCGAGCGGTACCGGCACGCCGACCACCGGCAGCGGCGTGACGGACGCGAGCATGCCCGGCAGGTGGGCGGCTCCACCGGCCCCGGCGATGATCACCCGCAGGCCCCGGTCGGCGGCCGTGGCGCCGTACTCGAGCATGTCGGCCGGCGTACGGTGCGCCGAGACCACGCGCACCTCGGTCTCGACCCCGAACTCAGCAAGCACCTCGGAGGCCGGCCGCATGGTGGGCCAGTCCGAGTCACTGCCCATCACGATCCCGACAACTGCGCTCACGCCACCTGCCCCCTCAACACCCGGACCGCCGCGCGGGCCCGCTCACGCGTCTCCTCGAGATCATCGCCCAGCGCCGTCACGTGCCCGAGCTTGCGCCCGGGTCGGGCCGCCTTGCCGTACAGGTGCACCGAGCAGTTGGGCACCGCCGCCAGCGCCGCCGGCAGGGTGCTCGCCAGGTCGGTCGAAGAACCACCCAGGAGGTTGGCCATCACGGTGAACGGCGCGCGGGTGCGCGTGTCGCCGAGCGGCCAGTCCAGGACGGCCCGCAGGTGTTGTTCGAACTGGCTGGTCGTCGCGCCTTCGATCGACCAGTGGCCCGAGTTGTGCGGGCGCATCGCAAGCTCGTTGACCAGCAACCCGTCCGGCGCCTCGAACAGCTCGACAGCCAGTACGCCGACGACGTCCAGCTCCTCGGCGATCCGGACCGCGAGCGACTGCGCCTCCGCGGTCAGGGCGTGGCTCAGTCGGGGCGCGGGCGCGAGCACCTCGACGCAGATGCCATCCTCCTGGACCGTCTCGACCACCGGCCAGCACCGGGTCTGTCCCGACGGCGTCCGGGCGACCTGGACGGCCAGCTCGTGGACGATCGTCACCTTCTCCTCGACGATCAGCTCGCCCGGCGGCAGCGGGTCACCCTCGTTGACCACCCAGACCCCGCGTCCGTCGTACCCGCCGCGCACCGCCTTGGCCATGTACGGGCGCGGCAGCGCGCCCGGGTCCGCCGACCATCGTGGGATCGGGATCCCGAGCTCGCCCAGCCGGGTGCGCATCGCGTGCTTGTCCTGCGCATACCGCAGCGCGTCGGCACCGGGCCGCACCGCAACGCCTGCCGCCGTCAGCGCCGCGACCAGCTCGTTCGGGACGTGCTCGTGGTCGAAGGTGACCACGTCGCAGGACTTGGCGAAGCGGGCCACCGACTCGGCGTCCGACGCAGCACCGAGCTCGACCTCCGGGGTGACCAGAGCGGCGCCATCGTCGGGATGGTCCGCGAGGACGCGGAGAGTCAGGCCGAGGGAAATGGCGGCCTGGTGGGTCATCCGCGCGAGTTGGCCGGCGCCCACCATGCCGACGACCGGAAGACCGGTCGCGCGAGCGGTCACCGGATCACAGGCCTAGGTCGCGCGCGATGAGCATCCGCTGGATCTCGGATGTGCCTTCGCCGATCTCGAGGATCTTCGCGTCGCGCCAGTGCCGGGCGACCGGGAACTCGTTCATGAAGCCGTAGCCGCCGAACACCTGGGTGGCGTCCCGGGCGTTGTCGACGGCGATCGTCGACGAGTACAGCTTCGCGATCGCGGCTTCACGCTTGAAGCTCTCGCCGGCCAGCATCCGGGACGCGGCGTCGAGGTAGGCGCATCGCGCGACATGGGTACGCATCTCCATGTCCGCGATGCGGAACGCGACCGCCTGGAAGTTGGCGATCGGGCCGCCGAACGCCTCGCGCTCGCGGGCGTAGCGCACGGACTCGTCGACGCAGGCCTGCGCCAGGCCCACCGCCAGCGCCGAGATGGCGATCCGGCCCTCGTCCAGCGTGGAGAGGAACTGGGCGTAGCCGCGACCGCGCGCGCCGAGGACGTTGTCCGACGGCACGCGACAGTCGGTGAACGACAGCTCGCGGGTGTCGCTCGCGTGCCATCCCACCTTGTCGTACTTCTTCGAGGGCGTGAAACCGTCGCGCGGGACGGGCACCATGATCGAGGTCAGCTCGGGTTTGCCGTCGGCCCGCTCGCCGGTACGGCACAGCACGGTGACCAGGGTCGTGATTTTCGTCCCGGAGTTGGTGATGAACGCCTTCGTGCCATTGATCACCCATTCGTCGCCGTCGAGGACGGCGCGGGTCTTCGGGTTGCCCGCGTCGGAGCCACCGCCGGGCTCGGTCAGCCCGAACGCGGCCAAGGCCTCCCCGCTGCAGAGCGCGGGCAGCCACTCCTTGCGTTGTTCCTCGGTTCCGAACCGGTACACCGGCATCGAGCCCAGTCCCACCGCCGCTTCCAGCGTGATCGCCACGCTCGAGTCGACCCGGGCCAGCTCTTCGATGGCGAGGCAGAGCGCGAGGAAGTCGCCGCCCATGCCGCCGTACTCCTCCGGGAACGGCAGGCCGAACAGGCCCATCTCGCCCATCTGCGCGATGACGCGGTACGGGAACTCGCCGGTCCGGTCGGCTTGTTCCGCCTGCGGGGCGACCACCTCGCGGGCAAACGTCGCGACGCTGCTCCGAAGCGCTTCGTGCTCCTCACTCAGCCGGTGGTCCACACCTCGATTTTCGCATGGTCACGACGCCGCCCAGCGCGGCCGACCCGTAGGCTCGGATGAATGGTCCCCGCGAGGGTGAAGCATCTCTACACGACCTTCGAGCACCTCATCCATGAGGTCGCGAAGTTCGGCGTGGTCGGTGCCGCCGCGTTCGTGGTGACCACGGTTCTGAACAACCTGTTCCACTTCACGGCCGGTCTCGGCCCGCTCACCAGCTTCGGTCTGGCGACCGCGATCGCGGCAACCTTGTCCTACTTCGCCAACCGGCACTGGACCTGGCGTCACAAGACGGACTACGGGGTGACGCGCGGCTTGTCGATGTTCCTGGTGCTTTCCGCCGTCGGGCTCGCAATCTCCGAGATCCCGGTCGGGGTGAGCGAGTACATCCTCGGCGTGCACTCGCCGCTGGCGTACAACATCTCCTCGACGATCGTCGGTACCGCACTCGGGACGGTGTGGAGGTTCTGGTCGTTCCGCAAGTGGGTGTTCCTCGAACCCGAGCCGGCCAGGACCGAAGACAGCGAACAGTCGGCGCTGGTCTAGTCGGTCGCTAAACCGGGGTGACGCCGTGGCGTCGGTTGGAGAAGGACCGGTCCTTGCCGCGGTACGCCGCGAACCTCCGGATCAGGTCGTGACGTAGCGACTCCGGCTCGACGATCGCGTCGACGACGAGCTCGCTGGCAAGGTGCACGATGTCGATGTCCTCCTCGTACTCCTCGCGCAGCCTGGTGACGTAGGCCTCGCGTTCCGCGTCGTCCTCGATCTGCTGGATCCGGTGGTAGTGGACGGCGTTGATCGCGGCCTCCGCGCCCATCACGGCGATCTTGGCGGTCGGCAGCGCGATGGTCGCGTCCGTACCGAACGCGGGCCCGGACATCGCGTACAGGCCGGCGCCGTACGCCTTTCGCACGATCACCGAGATCTTCGGGACGGTCGCTTCACAGACCGCGGTGATGAGCTTCGCGCCGTGGCGGATGATGCCCTCACGCTCGACCGCGGTCCCCACCATGTAACCGGGCACGTCCGCGAGGAAGAGCAACGGGACGTTGAAGGCGTCGCAGAGCTGGATGAACCGGGCGCCCTTGTCCGCCGAGTCCACGAACAGGACGCCGCCTTTGATCATCGGGTTGTTGGCGACCACCCCGACCACCTCGCCGTCCAGCCGACCGAACCCGACGACCAGCTCCTTCGCCCACAGCTCGTGGATCTGCAGGAACGATCCCTCGTCGAGCACGGCCGCGACGTACTTGCGCATGTCATAGGCCTGGCGGTCGTTCTCCGGCACCATCGCCCGCAGGTCTCCGGAGCCGGCCGGGCGGGCCGGCGCCGACGGCGGCTGGCTCTGCCAGTTGGAGGGCAGGTAGGACAGGTAGCGCTTGACCGTGTCGATCGCACTCGGCTCGTCGGGGGCAAGGAAATGCCCGACCCCGGAGACGCTGCAGTGCATCCGCGCGCCGCCCATCTCCTCGAGCGTCGTCTGCTCCCCCACGACCATCTCGACCATGCGCGGCGAGCCCAGATACATCGACGCGTTCCCGTCGACCATGACGACGACGTCGCAGAACGCCGGGATGTAGGCGCCGCCCGCCGCACTCGGACCGAACAGCGCGCAGACCTGGGGGATCGACCCGCTGGCCTTCACCTGGTTGTAGAAGATCCGGCCCGCGTGACGGCGGCCCGGGAACATCTGCACCTGGTCGGTGATCCGGGCGCCGGCCGAGTCGACCAGCCACACCATGGGAACGCCGAGCGTGTAGGCCTGCTCGATGACCCGGATGATCTTCTCGACGGTCCGGGCGCCCCAGGAGCCGGCCTTCACCGTCGAGTCGTTTGCCATCAGGCAGACCTGCCGCCCGTCGATCCGCGCCGTACCTGTGATGACACCGTCGGCCGGCAGGTCGCCCGCGAGTGCGTTGGCGAACTCGCCGTCCTCGATGAAGGAGTCCTCGTCGACGAGCAACCGCACCCGCTCGCGAGCGAACAGCTTGCCCTTCTCCGCGTTCGCCGCGTGGTACTTGTCGTCGCCTCCGCGCGCGATGTCCTCGCGCAGCTTCCGGATGTCGGTCACGTGGCGAGACTACGTTCCATCCACAGCACGTCCCACCACTCGCCGAACTTCCGGCCGACCTCGGTCATGGTCCCCATCTCGACGAAGCCGAACTTCCGGTGCAGGGCCACCGACGCGTCGTTCGGCAGCGCGATGCCGGCGTATGCGCGATGAACCTCCTCACCATGCAGCTCGTCAAACAACCGGGCGTACAGCGCCGAACCGATCCCACGGCCGGTCGCCTCCGGATGCAGGTACACGGTCACCTCGACCGACGTGTCGTACGCCGGTTTCACCCGGAACCGGCTGCTGCTGGCGTACCCGACGATCGAGTCGCCGTCGACGGCGACCAGAAGCCGGTGCCGCCCGCAGTCGCGGTAGTGGTCGAACCAGTCGCGGCGCGCCTCGACCGTGAACGGGTCGATGTCGAAGGTCGCCGGAGTGTTGACGACGTAGTGGTTGTAGATCTCGGTGAGGGCCGGAAGGTCGGACACGACCGCGCAGCGGACGTCGGTCACGCCGGCGTCGTATGGGTGCGCGGCCCGGCCCGAAGCACCTGGCTGGGCAACGTCCGGCCGACGATCCGTTCAGCGGTCGCGGCCGCCTCGAGCATCGCGTCGAGATCGATTCCGGTGTCGACTCCCATGTCCTCGACCATGTGGATGAGCTCTTCGGTCGCCACATTGCCGCTGGCGCCGGGCGCGTAGGGACAACCGCCCAGCCCTCCGACACTGGCGTCGAAGTCGTCGACGCCGAGCTGCAGCGCGGCGAGGACGTTCGCCAGACCGGTACCTCGAGTGTTGTGGAAATGCAGGTTGACCGGCACCTCGGGGTGCGCCATCCGCAGGCCGCCGACCAGCTCGGTGACCCGGCCCGGGGTGGCCATCCCGGTGGTGTCACCGAACGCGATGCCGTCGGCGCCGTCGCGGACCGCGCGGCCGGCGACCGACAGCACCCGGGCCACGGGCACGTCGCCTTCGTACGGGCAGCCCCACGCGGTGGCGACGATCACCTGCACTCGCGCGTCCGCTCCGTGCACGAGCTCGATCAGCTCGGCGATCTCGTCCAGTGACTCGTCGGTGCTGCGGTTGATGTTCTTGCGGTTGTGCGTGTCCGACGCCGACACGACCACCTCGATGTCGCTGAAGCCGGCACTCAGCGCACGTTGCGCCCCGCGCAGGTTCGGCACGAGGGCGGAGTAGCGCACGTCAGGGTTGCGGGCGATCCCCGCCCACACCTCGTCGGCGTCAGCCATCTGCGGGATCGCCTTCGGCGAGACGAAGCTGACCGCCTCGATCCGTCGTACGCCGGTCGTGGACAACGCGTCGAGCAGCTCCACCTTCGCCTCGGTCGAGACCGGGGCCTCGTTCTGAAGCCCGTCTCGGGGGCCGACCTCGCGGAGGCTGATCGATGCCGGAAGGTCACTCACGAACACGACTCTACGGACCGGCTCGGCGGAGCCGCATCGGCTGCAGCATCGCGTACCCGCGCACCGGCCGCGGCGGAACGCGCCGCAGCTGCCAGGCCGGGTCCTCGCCGAGCGCGTCGGCGAACCCGCGGTCGACGAGCACCGAACCGGGGCGGGCGATGGAGGTGAGGCGGCTGGCGAGATTGACCGGCTCGCCGTACACGTCACCGAGCCGCGACAGCACCGTGCCGTAGGCGATCCCGACCCGCAGGTCCGGGATGGACTCGTGGTCCGGAACCTCCTCGGCGAGGCGGGTGCCCACCTCGGCCGCGGTGTGGACGTCGTCGGCGACGAACAGCACCTCGTCCCCGATCGTCTTCACGATCCGCGCGCCCCCGCTCGCGACGATCTCGGCGGCACGACCCTCGAACCGTTCGACCAGTGCACCGAGCTCGGCCTCGCCGATCTCGCGGGTGAGCCGGGTGAAGCCGACCAGGTCGGCGAACCCGACCGCGAGCGTCCCGGCGGCGAACTCCTCGCCGCTCGACGCGAGGACCCGGGCGGCGACGGCCGCGAGGTGCCGGCGCCACACGTAGCCGATGAGCTCCTCCACCACCGGGACGAGCTCTTCGGCGCGTCGCATCGCCTCCTCCGGCGCAGACGCCGGGTCGAGCGCGGAACCGATCGCGGCAAGCTGCCAGTCGGCAAGCCGGGACAGTGACTGACCGAGCGCCCGGGCCATCGACACCTGCATGTCCTCGGGAAGCCACCCGTCCAGACCGAGCCGGGCGACGGTCCGCACCGCCCAGACGTCACGGTCGGTGAACGCGCAGACGTCGTCGGCGACATCGGCGAACCCGAGCGCGTTCCACAGCGCGATGCACCGAACGAGCGGCACCTCCGTGAGCTCCGCGACCTGCTGCCTCGTATAGCGGCGCTCGCCGCCGAGCAGCTCCCGCTCCAGCGCGGCGGGGTCGAGATCCACGGGATCGGTCATGTGATCAATCTGACCCGCGCAGCAGCCGGCGAACCTCCGCGGCGAACCGATCCTGGGAGGTGCCCGGGTCACCCAACGCGTCCGCGAGGAGGGCGCGCCGCTTCGCCCGGGTCGCATCGCGCCCGCCGGAGGCGGCGGACACGAACGCATCGAGGCCGGACAGGTCCGGCCCGAGCAGGAAACCGCCCGCGGTCGAGGGGAACTCGCGTGAGCAGGCTCGCCGGCCCAGGCCCCGGGTGTCGGCGACGGCGTACGGGCGGTCGTAGGCGAGGTACTCACCGATCACACTGGAGACGTCGAGCACCATGGCCGCCGCGCCGGCCATCGTGCGCTCGAGTGGCTCGTCCGGCGACACCCGGCCGACCCGCTTGAGGATCGCCTCGTGCGCGCGTCGCACGGCGACGTCCCGACGTCCGGTCAACGGATGCGGGCGGTAGCGGACGGTCACCCCTGGTGTGGCGAGCAACGCGTCGATCAGGGCGACCCCCACATGAGGCAACGAGGTGTGGTGCGGGTCGTCTCCCCAGCCCTCCCAGGTCGGCGCGTAGACGATCACCGGGGGCGACGGCAGCGCTCCGGCCGGCGGCACGAACTGCGGCCGCCCCACCTCGCGAATCGCCTCGTTGCGGACCCCCACGCCCGCCTCGCGGTAGCGGCGGCGACCGAGCGGACCCGCCACCCACACCTCGTCGTACACCCGCGCGTACGGGTTCGAGCTGTCCGGCTTGTCGCTGTCGCCGTGGCCGACGAAGACGCAAACCGTCTCGGGGCGGCGCAGCATCGTCAGGTTGTTGCCGCTGTGCGTGACGAACAGGGTCACGATCCGGTTCGGCAGCGGAAGGGCGGCGATCACGCCGTTGTACGGCGAGCAGATCACCGGGATCGGCGCATCGTCCAACCGGTCCATCACGAGGTCGCTGCGCACCACCACGAGCGCGCGCAACCCCAGCCGCTGCACCGGCTCGAACCACATGCGCAGCTGGTAGAGCTCGTCGACGTTGCCCGCGAAGTAGAGGAGCAGTTGCGGTTCGAACCGACCGACCGCGGCGGAGATCGCATCGACCGCCCGCTGCCGCAGCCCGGACCGGTGGTCCCTGAGGAGCAACCAGCCGAGGACCGCGACGGACGGAATGGCGAGCAGGGCCTCGACCACCACACCGCCACGCGGTCGCAGCAGTACATGCGGTGCCGGGCGGGGCGCCGCAAAGCCGGCGACGTCGAGCCCATGACTGCGCAGCGGCGTACGGCGCATCCGCACGATCAGACCACGCAGCGCCTCTGCCACCGCGGTCGCGGCGATGAGCACCGCCACGACCACCGCCACCGCGACCGCGGCCGGCAGCGACAGCGTCCGTCCCGCGACGAGCGTCACCGCGACGCCGGCCAGGCCGACCAGGACCGGTCCGCCCAAACCGGCCGACCTTGCGTTGACGATCACTTCAGCCGCTGCGCCTCGTCCTCGACCAGGCGGTAGATGTCACGCTGCACATCCTCGACCTTGGGCACGTCGACCAGCGCAACCTGGCCGCGCTCCCCCGCCGACTCGATCGTCAACGTCCCCGAGCCGAACAGCCGCTCGATGAGCGTCGTCTTGAACGACACGTCGTTCACCCGAGTCAGGGGGATGTCGCGTCCGGTCTTGGACAGCACGCCGCTGCGCATCAGGACCCGGCGGTCGGTCAGGACGTAGCGCGTCGTCAGCCAGGTCAGGAACGGGCGCACACACCACCACACGAGGATCACCAGCGCCACCACGAGGATGATCCACCGCAGCACCTTCCGGGCGCTGTTGTCGGGCAACGCGAAGTACCCGTACGACGCGAGGCCCACGACGATGGGCGCGAGGACGACCGGCCCGACGACCCGCCGCCAGTGCGGGCGCAGGTTACGGATGACGCGTTCGTCGGTGTCGAGGATGTTCTGCGGAAAGCCCATGACCCTTACGCCCTTCGTGCGTGGACCACGTCGCCGACCAGAAAGGCCCGCTGTTGTCCTGACTCAGTCTCATCGATGACGAGCCGTCCGGCGTCGTCCACATCGGTCGCGATTCCTCGCACCATGTCTCCCCCTGGCAGCTCGAGCTCGACGTCCCGGCCAATCGTCTCGCATCGTTCCCGATACGCCGGCAGCACCGAGCCGGGATCGCCGGACGGCAGCCAGGCGCGGTAGCGACGGGCGAGTGCCCGGAGCACCTCCTTGAGCAGCGGCTCTCGATCGGTCACGCCACCGCACAGCAGAAGGCTGGTCGCGGTCGGCGCGGGCAGCTCCTCTCGCCGGGTCGAGACGTTCAGGCCGATCCCGACCACCGCTGCGCCGCCCGCGAGCTCGACGAGCAGGCCGCCCACCTTCAACCCGCCGACCATGACGTCGTTGGGCCACTTCAGCCTCGCGTCGACCCGGCCGACCGAGACGAGCGCCTCGACGGTGGCGAGCCCGGCGAGCAGCGGCAGCAGGCTCAGCCGAGCCGGCTCGATCTCGGGTCGCAGCAGCGCCGAGAAGGTGAGTCCAGCGCGGGGCGGTGACTCCCATTGCCGGTCGAGCCGGCCGCGCCCGCCGGTCTGCTGCTCGGCGACGACGACGTAGCCTTCCGGCTCGCCCGCTCGCGCTGCCTCCGCAACGTCACCGTTCGTGGAGACCGTGGTGTCGACCACGGACACGCGCCGCCAGAGATCGCGAACGAGGTCGTGTTGGAGGCGCCGCTCGGACAGCCGCGGACGCGACAAGTCGATGTAGCCGTCCACGACCTACCGCGCTTGCCGGGCTGCCGGTCGCGCCGGCGGTGCGATCACGGCTCGTTACGCTACGGCCTCATGAGCGCGCAACCCGCCACCCCTGCCGACAGTCCGCACGACGGCCCGGCGCCGCGCACCACGGCCGGGCGGATCGCCGAGCTCGATCGCCACATCGACGAGGCGGTGCACGCAGGCTCCCAGCGCGCGGTCGACAAGCAGCACGCCAAGGGCAA
>CAZEAM010000040.1:0-6477 GCA_964510285.1 uncultured Frankiaceae bacterium
GAACGCGTGGCCCCAGTCGCCGCCGAGGCGCGACGCGCAGAACGCGTCCGCGACGGCGGGTGGGGCGAAGCGGACCAGCAGCGACCCCTGCAGGACCAGCGCCATGCGTTCGACCAGGCGCCGGGCGCGCGCCTCGATGTCGGAGGTGTCGGCGAGCTCCTCGTCGAGAGCCTTCGCGGCCGCGTCCAGCCGCGGGTCGGCGCCGCCCGCGAGTGCCAGCTCGGCGCGGAACGCCTCCCACGCCTCCGGCGTACGGGCCAGCCCGCGCAGCACGTCGAGGACGTTGACGTTGCCCGAGCCCTCCCAGATCGAGTTCAGCGGAGCCTCGCGGTAGATCTGCGCCATGGGGAAGTCCTCGACGAACCCGTTGCCGCCGAAGCACTCGAGGGCCTCGGCCGCGACGTTGGGTCCGCGCTTGCACACCCAGTACTTGCCCACGGCGAGGCCGACCCGCTTGAACGCGCTCTCCTCGTCGTCGACTGCGGCCGCGAGCCGGGTCATGAGGGTCGTCGCGGCCTCCGACTCGATCGCCAGGTCGGCGAGCACCATGCGCATCAGCGGCTGGTCGGCGAGGTACTTGCCGAACGCCTGCCGGTGCCTCGCGTGGTGGGTGGCCTGCGCGACCGCCGAGCGCATCAGGGTCGTCGTACCGATCACGCAGTCCAGCCGGGTGGAGGTGACCATCTCGATGATCGTGCGGACACCGGCGCCTTCGTCGCCGAGCCGCCAGGCGACCGTGTCGTCGAACTCCGGCTCGCTCGACGCGTTGGACCGGTTGCCCAGCTTGTCCTTCAGCCGCTGGATCCGGAACGTGTTGCGGGTGCCGTCGGGCAGGACCCGCGGCACCAGGAAGCAGGTCAGCCCGCCGGGCGCCTGCGCGAGGATCAGGAACACGTCGCACATCGGCGCGGACGTGAACCACTTGTGGCCGGTCACCCGGTAGGTGCCGTCGGCGGCCGGTACGGCGCGGGTCGTGTTGGTCCGGACGTCGGAGCCACCCTGCTTCTCGGTCATGCCCATGCCCGCCAGGCAGCCGGCCTTCTCGGCCGGGACGCGCAGACCCGGGTCGTAGACCCTGGACATCAGCCGCGGCTCCCACTCGGCCGCGAGTGCCGGGTCACCGGCACGCAGCGCCGGCACCGCCGCGTGGGTCATCGAGATCGGGCAGCCGTGGCCGCCCTCGGTGTGCGACCAGACCGCGAACGCGGCGGCGCGGGCAACGTTCGCGCCGGGCTTCGGATCCGCCCACGCGCCGGAGTGCAGGCCGTTGTTCACGGCGACCGTCATCAGCTGGTGCCATGCCGGGTGGAACTCGACCTCGTCGATCCGGTGGCCGTAACGGTCGAACGTGACCAGCCGGGGCGGGTTGACGTTGGCATCGCGGCCCCATTCCTGGCACTCCGCGCTGCCGGCCCGGCGCCCGAGCGCCGCGAGATCCTCCACGGCCCAGCCCGCGCCGTGCCGCTGGACCCCCTCCACCAGAGCCTCGTCGGTGCTGAACACGTCGTAGTCGACCAGCGGCGGCGGCTGGTTGGTCACCTCGTGTGTCGCAGCCATGTCGTCAAGTCTCGCACCCGATCCGCCGTACCTTTCCCTGGTGGCGTCCCTGCGCGAGCTGTTCGGCGCCACCCTGCGCCGGGCCTGGCACGACCGGGTCCTCGGCCTCGCTGCGGAGGCCGGGTTCTGGCAGCTGCTGTCGCTGCCGTCGCTGATCCTCGCCGTGCTCGGGGTGATCGGCTTCTTCAGCGGGCCGCTCGGCACCGACAACCTCGACGACATCCAGCGGTCGATCGACAAGGCCCTGACCCACGTGATCGTGCCGAGCGCGGTCCAGTCGACGATCGCGCCGGCCCTGCACCGGATCCTGTTCGGCGGGCGGGCCGACGTGGTGTCGATCAGCTTCCTCGTCTCGTTGTGGACCGGGTCCTCGGCGATGGCGACCTACGTGAACACGATCACGATCGCGTACGGACTTCGCCACGAGCGGGGCGCGGTGAGGAGCCGGCTGCTCGCGCTGCGCCTGTACGTCTACTTCGTGCTGTCCTCGATCGTGCTGCTGCCGCTGCTCGTGCTCGGTCCGTCCCACCTCGAGCACGCCTTCCCGCACCGCTGGTACGCCGCGGTGCACGCGACCGTCGCGGTCGGCTACTGGCCGGTGGTCCTGCTGGTCTCTCTCGCGCTGCTCACGACGCTCTACCATCGGGCGCTGCCGATCCGCACGTCGTGGCGACGCGCCGTACCCGGTGCCGCGATGGCGGTGGTGCTGTGGGTCGGGGGGTCGAGCGTGCTGCGGGCGTGGCTGGACTGGGCGTTCCGCAAGACCGCGACGTACGGGCCGCTGTCCGCGCCGGTCGCCGTCCTGCTGTTCCTCTACCTGACCGCGTTGGCGATCCTGCTCGGCGCCGAGCTCAACGCCGAGATCGACCGGCTCTGGCCGCGGCCGGAGACCGAGCGGGCGAGGGCCGAGCCCGACCCGGCACCGGCCGCACCTTAGGCTTACCCGAGACGCTTAGCCGCGCCGTCCGAGGAGGAGAACGAATGGCCAGCGAGAGCAGCGGTCACGACGCCAGTGCGGCGGTCTGGGCGGCGACCTTCGTGATCATCGCGGGCACCATCGTCGGCGGCATCGCCCTGATCGAGTGGAACTGGGTCGGATTCTGGATCGGCGTCGCCTTGACCGTGGGCGGCAGCATCTGGGCGTGGCTCGCCGGGATCATGGAGTCGGTCAGCGAGTTCGGCTCCCTCACCGAGCAGTAGCTGATAAGGCGCGCTGCCCTAGCGGTCGCCTTCGCCCTCCTCGGCGCGGCGGCCTGTTCGCCTGCGGCCAGCACGGGCGGCCTGGCGCCAGGTTCCCCTCGGCCCGCGCTGCACGCGAAGACCATCGCGGACGTCGCGGTGGACCTCGCCCGCGAGGACGGCAAGCCGCCGCGCAAGTCGGCCTACCTGCGGCCGGTGCAACGGCTGCGTGCCGGTTGTGTGGACCGCTCGCCCGCGGCGATCGCGGACGCGGTCGAGGTGGTCGCCAGCGGGATCACCGGGAACCGGCTGGAGGTCGGGGCACCGAACGCGGCCTCGGCGGCGGTCCTGGCGGCCGACCTGCGGCAGCACACCGACTGCGGCCGCCTGGCGCGCCGGATCCTGGGCGAGATCGCGTCCGCACACCTGCCGGGCTCGGGCAGCCTCTACTCGGGAAGCGTGCGGTTCTCCCCGCCCCTGACCGCTGAGCTCGCCCTGGCCGCGATCCGGCATTCGCTGCTGCCCGGCAAGGTCCACGTCGTCTACGCGCTGACCGCCTTCTCGTGCCAGCAGGCGATCTTCATGGGCCCAGGCATCGCCCGCGCATACCGCAACCCCGATCTCGGTGTCTTCGTGGAGCTCACGTCGGGCCAGGGCGTCGGCCACGGCAAGTACGACGCGGCCCGGGTCGACCACGCGCGGCTCACGCCGTTCGGTCGCCGTGGCGGCCAGCCCTGCACGTGATCAACCGCACCTGATCGACGCGGCGGTGTCGGGGTAGGACCCTCACATGGTCACCGTCCTCGCGCCGACGCCGCTGCTCACGATCGACGTCGAGAAAGGCTCCTCCGGCGCCGACGACCTGCACATCCACATCGGCGGCCAGGGGGTCTGGGTGGCGCGGATGGCGACCGCCCTCGGCGCCAAGGTCTGCCTGTGCTGCGCGCTCGGCGGCGAGACCGGCAACGTGTTGCGGCACCTGCTCGAAGCCGAGCCCATCGAGCTGAAGGTGGCCTACACCGAGGCGGCCAGCGGCGGATGGGTCGAGGACCGTCGTACCGACGACGTGCACTGCCTGGCCGACATGCCGGGGGAGCCGTTGCCCCGGCACGCGGCGGACGACCTGTTCACCCTCACCCTCGCGCACGCGCTCGACCACGGCGTGTGCGTGCTCACCGGGGTGCCGGACGAGCGGCAGCTCGCGCCGCAGTTCTTCGGCCGGCTCACCTCGGACCTGATCACCAACGGCTGCCGGGTCGTGGTCGACCTGCACGGCGCGGCCCTCGAGCAGGCCGTCGGCGCGGCCCCGACCGTGGTCACGATCAACGACGAGCAGATGGCCGAGATCGGGCTGGCCGCCTCCGCGGAGCCGGACGACCTCGGCCGCGGCATCCGGGCGCTCAACGACTCCGGGATCGCATGCGTCGTGGTCTCGCGCGGCTCGGAGCCGGCGCTGGCCGGCTTCGACGGCGGCCTGTACGCGGTGACCCCACCCCGGCTGGAGGCGACCGAGACCCGCGGCACCGGAGACTCGATGACCGGCGCGCTCGGCGCGGCGCTCGACCGGCAGATGTCGATGCTCGACGCGGTGAGGCTCGCGGTCGCGGCCGGCGCCGTCAACGTCACCCGACGCGGGCTCGGCACCGGTGGCGGTGAGCCGGTCAACCTGCTGGTCGACCACGTGACCGTCGAGGAGCTGCGGTAGCCGATGCTCGCCCTGGTGACCAACGACGACGGGATCGACAGCGACGGCATCCGCACCCTCGCCGCGGCGGCGCTCGAGGCCGGTCTCGACGTCGTCGTGGCCGCACCCTCGGTGGAGCACAGCGGCTCGAGCGCGGCGCTGACCTCGCGGCAGGTCGACGGTGGGCTCGTGCTCGAGCGCCGCCCGCTCGACGGCACGGGGGTCACGGCGTACGCCGTCCACGCGGCGCCGGCGTACATCGCGTTCGTCGGCGCCCGGGGGGCGTTCGGCGCCAAGCCGGACATCGTGCTGTCCGGCATCAACCACGGGCCGAACACCGGTTACGCGATCCTGCATTCCGGCACCGTGGGGGCTGCACTCACCGCCGCGACCCAGGGCCTGCCGGCGGTGGCGTTCTCGATGGCGTCCGCCCATCCTCGGCAGTGGGACACGGCGGCGGATGTGGTCAAGCACGTCCTGCGCACGCGCCCCGACCATGACGGTCCGACCGTCCTCAACGTCAACATCCCGGACGTGCCGGCGGCCGAACTGCGCGGGGTGCGGTCGGCGCGGCTGGCGGCGCGCGGTGCCGTGCAGGCGAGAGTGGTGCAGGCCGAGGGCGACCTGGTCCGGTTGTCGTTCGACGAGACGGTCGCGGAATCCGGCCCGGAGAGCGACGCCTCGCTGCTTCGGCAGTCCTGGGCGACGGTGACCGCTCTGCAGGCACCGTGCGAGAACGCGGCGGTCGACGTGTCGGACGTGCTTACCGGGTAGCGGGGCGCCTAGGACGAGGCCGGCGGTGCGCTGTCCGGCTCGGGCGGCGGCCCGGCGCGCCGGACCAGCACCAAGGTGAGGAACGCCGCGACGGCGATCAGCGGCCACTTCACGGCGTTGATCACGATCAGCAACGTGCCGTCCGCGTCTCCGGGCTGCCGGTAGACCCACGTAGCGATGCCGGCCCGGATGAAGAACGTGAGCGCCCACACGGCCGTGGCGATCGTGCACGCCCGCTTCAGTGGCGCGTGCTCGCGCCAGCGCAGGTACTTCTCGTCGTACGTCGCGAGCGCGAAGCCGACCGCGGGCCGGCCGGCCATCACGGACGCGGCGAACACGACTCCGGCGGCCGCCGTACCGACGATGCCGGGCAGAAAGAACCCTTCTCCCTTGCCGGTCACCCGGGCGATCAGGATCGCGAGGGCTAGCCCGAAGAAGCCGCCCCACGCCTGCAGCGGCGACGAGCCGTGCAGGCGGCGCAGGCCGACCGCACCCAGGCCGACCGCGACGGCGACGACGGCCGGGACGAGCATCCCGCCGGTGACGATCCGCACGACGACGAACGCGGTGGCCGGGAGCGCGCCCTCGAGCGCTCCGCGCCACCCACCGATGGCGTTGATGAACTCGCTCTGCAGCGAGCCTTCGACGCCGCCGTCGCGATCCGGTTCAGCCACGCGGGTCCTCACGATCGTGGAGCCGGGGGTTGCGTGGTCCTGAGAGGTGGCCTTTCAAGCCCACCAGCGCCCCTACTCAATCTCCTGAAGGTCCAGGCCAGCAACCAGCGTCGCCGGGTCCCGAAGCCCCCGAGCCACAGGAGGCGCAAACACTCCAGCAACCGAACCGGAAGTTGAACCCTGACGAGGTCAAGGAACTCGTACTTCGCTACGACACTGGCGAGTCGATCAGGGCTATCGCGTCGGCCTTCGGGATGTGTGAGGCGACGGTTCGTCGTCACCTTGTCCGGGCTGGCGTTCCGCCGCGCCGGGGCAAGCGCCGCAAGCGGTAGTCCCAAAGACGCCGGCCAGGCATGTTCGATGGGCTGGGTCGGTATGGAGACCAGCGTCCACTGGAGCTCCTCGTCGTAGTCCCGCCAGCCCTCGATGGGGTCAGCCCAGTGAAGATGCCAGCGCCCTTCGCAGCACCACCTGAGTCGACCATGACGGTTGTTCGCGACGAGCGACGGTGACGGTTGTCGGCAAACCGGGAGTTGCGTCCAGCGAGGTGGTGTTTGATTTCTCGCTCGTGCGTGGCGTCGTGAACTGAGACGGCCACCGCGTGATCCT
>CAZEAM010000041.1:0-2687 GCA_964510285.1 uncultured Frankiaceae bacterium
CGTGTAACCGGTCACCCAGGCGGTGCCGACTCCCGAGCAGCTGCTCGGCGTCGACTCCGGAGGCTTGAAGCCGCCTACCGGCAACGTCCCCGCGGGCTCGGCGACCGCACCGACCAGCGGCGCTCCCGCCGGCCCGGCGTCCAGCAAGCCGAGCCAGCCGTCCGGGCCGGCCGGCGCCGAGCCGAGTGGCGGGCCGGGCAGCGGACCCGCCGGGGGAGCGGCGGTAGCCGCTGCGCTGCACGCTCCGCAGGTCACCGAGATCTCGCCGCTGACCGGGATGCTGGTCGGCGGCAACCTGCTCACGATTCACGGACGGCATTTCACGCGTGACGCGAAGGTCTACTTCAACACGCTGCAGGTCCGGCAGGTGACCTGGCTGAACAGCCGGAGCCTGCAGGTCGTCGTTCCGGCGGCGCGCAGCGTCGACCTGAACGACCCGCTTGCTCAGCTGCACGGACTGCGGGTCGCCGTGCGCGTCGTGACGGCCGGCGGAGAGAGCGCCGTCGGCGTGTCCGACGTGTACACCTATCTCTAGAGGCTGACCTCGACGGTGAGCTCGCCGGCCTCGGCGGCCTCGAAGAGCAGCTCGCCGATGCGCCCGGCGGCCGCCAGGTCGTCCGCGGCCGGCGCGAGGCGGTCCAGGTCGTTCGCCGCGCCGCGCACCACGGCCTTCGTGACCTCGGTGCGCATCGACACCTGCGCGCCCGACTTGGCCCCGCGGACTTGCGACAACGCGTCGCCGATCAGCGCGAGCAGCCCGGCGTCGGGCTCGCCGTCGACGGCGACCTCGTCACGAGTCGGCCAGGCGGCGCGGTGGACCGACCCGGTCTGCCACCACGACCAGACCTCCTCGGTGACGAACGGCAGGAACGGGGCGAACAGCCGCAACAGCACGGACAGCGCCGTTGCGAGCGCGGCCTTCGCCGACGCCGCGGCATCCTCGCCGCGGCTGCCGTACGCCCGTTCCTTCACGAGCTCGATGTAGTCGTCGCAGAAGGTCCAGAAGAACGTCTCGGCGACCTCGAGGGCGCGAGTGTGGTTGTAGGCGTCGAACGCGGCGGTCGCCTCGGCGACGACGTCACCGAGCGCGGCGAGCAGCGCGCGGTCCAGCGGCTCGGTCACGGCGGACCGGCCCGCCGTGAGGTCGGGGGACCCGGCACCGGAGGACAGCGCGAACTTCGACGCGTTGAGGATCTTGATCGCCAGGCGCCGGCCGATCTTCATCTGGCCGGTGTCGAACGCGGCGTCGGTGCCCAGCCGGGCGGACGCCGCCCAGTACCTGACCGCGTCGCTGCCGAACTCCTCGAACAGCGACATCGGGGTGATGACGTCGCCCTTCGACTTCGACATCTTCTTGCGGTCCGGGTCGAGGATCCATCCGCTGATCGCGGCGTTGCTCCACGGCAGCGAGTCGAACTCGAAGTGGGAGCGGACGACGGTCGAGAACAGCCAGGTGCGGATGATGTCCTGGCCCTGCGGGCGCAGGTCGTAGGGGAACACCCGTGACATCAGGTCGTCGTCGAAGGTCCAGCCGCCACCGATCTGCGGGGTCAGTGACGACGTCGCCCAGGTGTCCATCACGTCGGTGTCCCCGACGAATCCACCGGGCCGGCCGCGTTGCGCCTCGTCGTACCCGGCCGGGCAGTCGCTGGACGGATCGACCGGCAACGCCGCTTCGTCGGGCACGATCGGGTGGTCGAAGTCGGCCGTGCCATCCGCTCCCACCGGGTACCAGACCGGGAACGGCACGCCGAAGAAGCGCTGCCGGCTGATCAGCCAGTCGCCGGTCAGGCCGTTGACCCAGTGCTCGTAGCGGACCTGCATGTGCGGCGGATGCCAGTTGAGAGTCGCCCCGCGGGCGATCAGCGCGGCGCGCAGCGCCTCGTCCCGGGCGCCGTTGCGGATGTACCACTGCCGGGTGGTGACGATCTCGAGCGGGCGCTCGCCCCGCTCGTAGAACTTCACCGGGTGGGTGATCGGGGTGGGCTCGCCCTCGAGCAAGCCGGACTCGCGCAGCATCGCGACGATCTCCTCGCGCGCGGCGTGGACGGTCTTGCCGGCGACCCGGGAGTAGGCCGCCGCGTCGACCTCGGCGGGCGGGTCGGCCAGCAGCCGGCCGTCCGCGCCGAGGATCGCCCGGGTCGGCAGCTGCAGCTCGCGCCACCACACGACGTCGGTCAGGTCGCCGAACGTGCAGATCATCGCGATCCCGGAACCCTTGTCCGGTGCGGCGAGGTAGTGCGCCAGGACGGGGACCTCGGCGTCGAACAGCGGCGTGCGCACCGTCGTGCCGAACAGTGGCTGGTAGCGGTCGTCGTCGGGATGCGCCACGAGCGCGACGCAGGCCGGCAGCAGCTCCGGCCGCGTGGTCTCGATCGCGACCACGCCGGTGCCGTCGCTGCGCGGGAACCCGATCCGGTGGTAGGCCCCCGGCCGGTCGCGGTCCTCGAGCTCGGCCTGCGCGACGGCGGTGCGGAAGGTGATGTCCCACAGCGTCGGGGCCTCGGCCTGGTAGGCGTTGCCGCGCGCGAGGTCGCGCAGGAACGCCTTCTGCGAGATCGCGGTCGACCGCGCGTCGATCGTGCGGTAGGGCGCCGACCAGTCGACCGAGAGCGCCAGCCGGCGCCAGACCGCCTCGTAGGACTTCTCGTCCTCGGCGGTGAGCCGGTCGCACAGCTCGACGAAGT